>NZ_JBLRVY010000012.1:0-297068 GCF_048159485.1 Streptomyces sp. 4F14 | reverse complement strand
GGCGGCCCACCTCGATTGGTCCGCTCATCGGTGTCCCTCCTCGGCCGTCGTCCGGTGCCTGGACCCGGCGGCCCACCCCGGTCGGTCCGCTCATCGGGGTGCCTCCTCGGCCGAAGCCCGCAGCAGCCCGAGGCCCCGCAGGTCGTCGACGTACTTGCGGACGAGGTCCGCCGACGCGTGGGGGACGTCTCTGCCGGCGTCCTTCATGGCCGCGTGGAAGCGCCCGGCGGACGGCGCCGGGTCCGCGGAGGGCCGCGCGAAGGCGGTCAGGAGGGGCAGCAGCGAGGCCCGGCGCAGGGGCTCGGGCAGGGCGCGCAACGCGGCCTCGAAGCGGGTCAGCCACGCGTCGTGGCCGTCGATCCGCCGCACCTCGCAGCCCGCCTCGACGAGCCAGTCGACGACGGTGTCGAGGCCGATGCCGTCGTCGTGCGGGTTCACCATGTGGAACGTGCGGTACCCGTCGGTGACGCCCGCGCCCAGCGTGGCCACGGCCTCGGCGCCGACGTCGACGGGCAGGCCGTCGTGACGGCCGGCGCCGAACGAGCCCGGCGCGATGCCGGTGACGGCGAGGCTCAGCAGGAGCCGGGTGAACAGGTCGGGCACGTTGAGCTGGCCCGCGTACCGGGTGTGCGCGAGCAGGACGCCGGACCGGAAGACGGTCACGGGCAGCCCGAACCGTTCGTGCGCCTCGCGCAGCAGGACCTCACCGGCCCACTTGGCGGCCGCGTACCCGTCGGCGTAGCCCCCTCCGGTGGGCCGCAGCGGGACGGCCGTACGGATGTCGGTGTCCTCGTCGGGCGCCTCGACGGCGATCGTCGACACGTAGGTGACCGGTTTGCGGCGGGCCGTCAGCGCGAGGCGGATCACCTCGGCCGTCCCGGCGACGTTCGGGCCGAACAGCTGACGGTAGGGCAGGACGTGGTTGACGAGGGCGCCCGCGTGGACGACGAGGTCCACCTCCCCGGCGAGCCGCTCCCACGTCCCCTCGTCCAGGCCGAGCCGGGGCTCGCCCAGGTCGCCCGCGACGACCTCCAGCGTGGAGCCCGCCAACTCCCGGTACCGGGCGAGGAGTTCGTCGTCCCCCGTGTCGTACGCCTCGGCCAGGCGCCGCGCCGGGTCCGCGCCCCGCACGACGCACACCAGCCGCCCGCCCACGGGCGCCAGCCGCTCCAGCCACTCCAGGCACAGGAACCGGCCCAGGTAGCCGTTGGCCCCGGTCAGCAGGACCGTGCGGACGTCGCCCGAAGGGCCCGGCAGCGCGGCGGCGGCCTCCAGAGCGGAGGCGTCGAGGAACTTCTCCAGCGTGAGGTCGCTCGCGCGCACCTCGGTGCCGTCCGTGCCGTGCACCGCCGCGTACGTCGCTCCGCGTGCGCCCGCCTCGATGTGCCGGGCCACCCCGGCGAGGTCGTTCGCGGCGCCGATGACGACACCGACGGGGACCTCGACGCCGAAGACGTCCTCCAGCAGGCGGGAGAAGGCGAGGGCGGACAGGGAGTCGCCGCCGAGGTCGGTGAAGTGGGCGCCGATGTCCGGGGCGGCGTCCGAGCGGCCCAGCAGCGCCTGCGCCGCCCGTACGACGGTCTCGGCCACCGGCCGGCCGGCGCCCGTGCGGCGCAGCTCGCGCAGGCGCCGGTCCTGGCCCTCGGCGAGCTCGGCGTACAGCTCTTCGAGGGCCGCGCCGTAGCGTTCCCTCAGCCGGGGGCGCAGGACCTTGTGGCTCTCGGTGTAGAGGCCGTTCTCGGGGCTGAACGGCTCGGTCTCGATGAGGAAGTCGCGCGGGATCTCGTACGGGTTGAGGCCGGCGTCCGCCGCGGCCCGCCGCAGCCCTTCGGCGAGCGCCGCCTTGAGGGACGCGGTGTCCTCGCCGTACCGGGACAGGGCCTGCGGGGTGGGGACGACCACCGCGAGGAGGTGGGCGCGCTCGCTGTTGCCGTACACGTAGATCTGGTGGACCGGCGGGGCGGCGAGGAACAGGGTCTCCAGGCGGGAGACGGCCACGAACTCGCCCTGCGACAGCTTCAGGGTGTCCTTGGTGCGGTCGACGTGGACGAGCCGGTCGGGGCCCAGTTCGGCGAAGACGTCGCCGGTGCGGTAGTAGCCGTCCGCGTCGAAGAGCTGCGCCGTCAGCTCCGGGCGCCGGTAGTAACCGGGCACCAGGGTCTGCGACTTGAGGAGGAGTTCGCCGCGCGGATACGGCAGGTCGGTGGTGTGGTAGCCGAGTTCGGGGACGTCGGCGAGCTTGTAGTCGATGACGGGCGGGCGCTGCACCACCGTGTCGAGCAGGACGCCGCCCGCCTCGGTGGAGCCGTACCCGGTGTAGAGGTGGACGCCGAGGCAGGACTCGACGAACGACGCCAGCTCCGGGGCGAGCGGGGCGGTCCCGCAGAACGCGTTGGCGACCCGCCCGCCGAGCACGTTCTCCCGCAGGTCCTTCAGGACGGCCGCCTCCACGTCGCCCGGCTCGCCCGAGCGGCGCTCCAGTTCGCCCCGGTAGCGCTGGAAGAGCATGTCGCAGATGCGCGGCACCATCGTCAGCTCCGTCGGCCGCACCAGCGCGATGTCGTCGAACAGGGCCGACAGGTCGCTCTGCGCCGTGAAGTAGCCGGTGCCGCCGCGCACCAGCGAGCCCATCAGCGCGTACCGCCCGGCGAGATGGCTGTGCGGCATGTACAGGACGCTCACCGGGGGCCGGTCCGCCGCCCCGTAGCTGAACCCGTACCAGGCGGTGCCCAGCAGCCGCTGCGTGTACATCGCCCCCTTGGGGGCGCCGGTCGAGCCGGACGTGTAGATCAACAGGGACAGCGGGTCCTCGCCCGCAGGCGCCGTGAACAGCGGGGCCGCCGGCAGCTCGCCGCCCCGCCCGGTCACCTCCGCCAGCGTCTCGACGACCACCGCGCTCCCCGCCTCGGCCAGCCGCCGCCGGGCCGCCGCGAGCGCCGCCCGCCGGCCGGGGTCCCCGGGGCGGTGGTCGAACACCGTCAGCCGCCGGACCGACGCCGCCCCGAGGACCAGGGCGACGGCCGTGTCCAGGTGCTCGGCGCTCACCGCGAAGGCGCTCGGCTCGGTCTCCGCGACGATCTCCGCCGACTGGCTCAGGGGCGCCCCGTGCTGGAGGGGCACGGGGACGACGCCCGCGTGGATCGACGCCAGGTCCAGCGTCGCGTGGTCGACGCTCGGGAAGCCGAGCGTGCACATCCGCTCACCCGGGCCCAGCGGATGCCCCGGGTCGTGGTGCCAGACGGCGGCGACCGCGCGGATCCGCGCCCACAGCTCGCGGTAGGTGACGGTGTCGAAGCGCGGCAGCAGCTCCCCCGTCGCCGGGTCCCTCGCCCGCTCGCCGAGGGCCGGGCGGTCCCCGTGGCTCTCCATGACGGCCGCCATCACCTCGGCGAGCGCCTGCCCCGGATCGACGGACGCCAGGACCTCGGCGAGCCCCCGGCCCGCGTCCCGTGGTTCGGCCATGGTCACAACTCCTGTGCTGTCTCGGTGTCTTGGCGGGAGCGGGGTGTTCACCAGGTGACCGGCAGCGCCGCCACACCCCGCACGAGGCGTTCGGTGCGCCAGGACAACTGGTCGGCGGGGACGGCGAGGCGCAGGTCCGGCAGACGCCGGGTCAGGACCTCCAGGACGACCCGCAGCTCCAGCCGGGCCAGCTGGGCGCCCAGGCAGTGGTGCAGACCGTGCCCGAAGGTGACGTGCGGGACGCGTTCGCGGTGGAAGTCGATCTCGTCGGGCCGCTCGAACACCTCGGCGTCGTGGTTGGCCATGCCCAGCTCGGCCACCACCGCGTCCCCGGCGCGGACGAGGGTCCCGCTCAGCTCCACGTCCTCGGTGGCGATCCGGGTGAACCCGGCGGTCGCGCTGTTCGGGATGAACCGCAGCAACTCCTCGACCGCCTTCGGGATCAGCGCCGGCTCGGCCCGCAGCCGGTCCCACAGCGCGGGCCGGGTCACCAGCGTGTACACGAAGTTGCCGATCTGGTTGGCCGTCGCCTCCTGCCCGGCGGACAGCAGACTGACCCCGAGGCCGATCAGCTCCTCCTCGGCGAGCGGCCCCTCCTCGTCCTCCGCGTCCCCGGCGACCAGCTCGCCGAGCAGGTCGTCGCTCGGGGTGACCCGGCGCTGCGCGACCAGCCCGGCGAGGTACGCGTCGAGCTGGGCGCGGGCCCGCGCCGCCTGCTCGGGGTCGGCCAGCATGAGCAGGCCGTCCACCCACTCCCCGAACCGGCTCCGGTCGGCGAGCGGGACCCCGAGCATCTCGCAGATCACCGTGATCGGCAGGGGCCAGGTCAGGGCCGTCGTCAGATCGGCCGGCGACCCGCTCGCCACCATCGCGTCGAGGAGTTCGTGCACGATCTCCTCGATGCGCGGCCGCAGCGCCTTGAGCCGGCGGACCGAGAACGCGTTCGTCACCCGGCGCCGCAGCCGGGTGTGGTCCGGCGGGTCCATGCTGAGCATCGAGGTGCTGGGCAGCCCGATCGCGACCGTGCGCGGCACATGGTCGCCGACGGCCGCCGCCCGGCTGAACCGGGGGTCGGCCAGCACCGTCCTGACGTCCGCGTGCCGCGTCACCAGCCAGCCGTCGCCGCCGAACGGCAGCCGCACCCGCAGCACCGGCTGCTCGCCGCACAGTTCCTTGAGCGTCGGGTCCAGGTCGAGGCGGGTGATCGGGCCGAAGGGGTAGGCCCGTACTTCTTCCCCTGCCGCAGTCATCGTGTGCGTCCCGTCCTTTGCGTGATGTCGTGAGGTGCCTGGGGTGGCGGCGCCGGTCAGGCGAGGCTCGCGGTCTTCCCGCCGTCGATGACGACGTTGCTGCCGGTGATCCACGCGGCGCGGGGCGAGACCAGGAAGCTCACCGCGTCGGCGACGTCCTGCGACCGGCCGAGGCGCCCGAGCGGGATCTCGGCCGCCCACTGCTTCGCGAGGTCGTCCAGGTCGGTACTGGCGGGGTCGCCGCCGAAGTACTCGACGATCTGGCCGCGCGCCGACTTCGAGGCCGGCGTGTCCACGTTGCCCAGGCACACGGAGACCACCCGGATCCCGTCCGGCGCCAGCTCGGTGGCCAGACCCTTGCTGTACGTCTCCAGGGCGGCGTTGGCTGCGGCGTAGTGGTAGAGCATCGGGTACGCCGCGATGGTCGCCGTCGTCGAGACGTGGACGACGCTCCCGCCGCCCGCCTCACGCATCGCGGGCACCAGCGCCGCGTTGAGCCGCACGGACGCGAGGAAGTTGACGTCCATCGTGTACTGCCAGTCCTTCTCCAGCTCCAGCACCGGCTGGAAGGAGCGGACGCCGCCCACGTTGTTGACGACGACGTCGACGCCGCCCAGCGTGTCCAGCGCGGCGTCCGCGAACGCGCGCACCCCGTCGGCCGTGCTCAGGTCGGCCCGGACGAACGTGACACCGGACGGCAGCCCCGCGTCCGGGTTGCGGGCGGATGTCACGACGGTGGCGCCCGCGTCGAGGAAGTTCCGTACGATCGCGGCGCCGATGCCGCGGCTGCCGCCGGTGACGACGGCCCGCTTGCCCGCCAGCTCCTGCGGCGGCGTCGGGGCGGGGCGGTCTTGGCTCGCCATGGGGTTCTCCTTGAAGGGTGTGTGCGCTACCAGACGACCGGCATGGTGCGCAGGCCGTGGACGATGTCGTTGAGCTTGAAGTCGGCCTGCTCCAGGGGCCTCGCGAGCCGTAGTCCCGGCAGGCGGCGGAGCAGGGTGGTCAGGGCGACCTGGAGTTCGACCTCGGCCAGCTGCTGGCCGATGCACTGGTGCGGGCCGAAGCCGAAGGCCAGGTTCGTGCGGGCCCGTCGGCCCAGGTCGAGGGTGTCGGGGCCGGGGAACACGCTCTCGTCGCGGTTGCCGGACGGCAGCGCGGCGACCACCCACTCGCCGGCCCGCACCTCGACGCCGCCCACGGTGACGTCCTCGGTGGCGTACCGGACCAGGCCGAACTGGATCACCGTCAGGTAGCGCAGCAGCTCCTTCACGGCCGGGCCGATCGTCTCCGGCCGCGCCCGCAGCGCGGCCGTCCGCTCCGGGTCCTCCAGCAGCACCGCCATGCCCAGCGTGATCATGTTGGCGGTCGTCTCGTGCCCGGCGACCAGCGTCAGCACGGCCAGCGTCGACAGTTCGGGCACGGTCAGCGGCCGGCCGCCGGCGTCGGCGCGGGCGATCAGCCGGCTCAGCATGTCGTCCTGCGGCACGGCGAGCCGCTTCTCGATCAGCTCCCCGAGGTGGTCCTCCAGCCGCCGGGTGGCCGCCGCGCGTGTGGCCTCGTCCGCCTCGAAGCTCGTCAGGATCTGGCTGTCGCGCTGGAAGGAGGTGTGGTCCTGGTAGGGCACGCCGAGCATCTCGCAGATCACCCGGGAGGGGATCGGCAGCGCGAAGTCCCGCACCAGGTCGGCGCCCCTCCCGGCGAGCATCGCGTCGGCGTGCTCGTCGGCGATCCGCTGGATGTACGGGCGCAGCGCCTCCACCCGCCGTCCGGTGAACTCGCCGATCATCAGCCGCCGCAGCCGCGCGTGCTCCTCGCCGTCCAGCTGGATCATGAAGCCCGGCAGCGGGTCGTGCCCGGCGTAGGACGGCAGCATGTGGTCGGAGCCGGCGGCGCGGGAACTCAGCCGGGGGTCGGCGAGCACGCCCCGGACGTCCTCGTAGCGGGTGACCAGCCAGGCGTCCATGCCGGCCGGGCAGCGCACCCGCGACACGGGCTCCTCGGCCCGCAGCCGGGCGTACTCCTCGTCCGGGTCGAAGGGGCACTTCTCCGGTCTCGTGACCGGGAAGTCGTGGATCGCGGGGGCGGGGCGGATGTCCGTCATGGGGAGCTCCGGGGCGATGTGTGTGGGGGCGCACGCGTGGGGGAGTGCGGGTCGGACTCGGGGCCTACGGCACGGCCGAGGGTTCGCGGATCTCGGCCGGCGGCTTCACCGGACGGGTCCTCTTCCGGCTGAAGCGCTGGACCGCGGGGCGTTCGACGGTCGTGTAGAGGGCCACGGCGAAGGCGAAGCTGAGGACCACGGTCAGCGCGATGTTCAGAGCCGTGTCCGTGGCGGAGCCGGTGTCGACGCCGTCGATGGCGCCGAGCGGCCCGTACTGGATGACGAGCCAGTGCACCATGTAGAAGGCGAACGAGATCTCCCCCAGCCACACCATGACCCGCCCGTTGAACGGTGTCCGCGCACCGCGGACGTCGGCGGCGGCGCAGGCGGCGATCGCCAGGGCGACCGGGAACGCGGTCATCCCGGCGGAGATCCGGAAGATGCCGGGCAGATACGCCTGGACCACCGTGCAGAGGGCCAGCAGGAGGAACGCCGGCGCCATGCCGAGGCGGATCCACCGCCCGCTCATCATGACCCGTGCCAGCAGGATGCCGAGGACGAACTCCAGCATCCTGGTGAAGGGGAAGCTGTAGACGAACCAGCTGTGCCACTCCGGGATCGTCGGGTCCCAGGAGGTGGAGGGGTTCCTCGGCAGCAGCAGGGCGACGAACGGGACGAGGACCGTACCCGTCGCGACCGCCCCCACCCACAGCCACAGCCGGTGCGGGCGGATCCGCCGGATGTACCGGATCAGGAACGGGAACGCGAGGTAGAAGACCACCTCGCAGCACAGGGACCAGACCGGCACGTTGATGCCGTCGAGCCCGCCGAGGGTGTCGAAGTGGGGAACCCACGGCTCGACCAGGAAGAACACCGGGACCGTGTTGACGGCCTTGAGGGTGACGCCCGCGGTGGCCATCAGCGCGAGGGTGACCGCGAACGTCACCCAGTGGTTCGGGAACACCTTCACCAGACGCCGGCGCCAGAAGCTCCGCGTGGTGTCCTCGGGGCTCGCGACCCAGGTGAGGACGAAGCCGCTGAGGGCGAAGAAGAACGACACCCCGACCGGCCCGATGGTCGTGAACACGGGCCACAGGCCGGGATACAGCCCCGTCACATGGGTGATCAGCACGGCCAGGGCCGCGACAGCCCGGGTGCCGGTCAGTGACGGCAGACGGCTGGGGCGGGCGGACCCCTGTGGCGTCTCCATAACGCGTCTCCTTGCGCTGGATCGGGAAGCCCGGAACGACATCCGGGACGCGGTACCGCCATCGGGTGGCGGCGGCCGTCAGGCGAGGGTCTGGAGGACCGACGGGTCGTAGGGCAGCGCCCGGGACAGTTCGCCGCGCAGGGCCAGGGCCGCCCAGTCCGGGTTGGCCAGCAGGGAGCGGCCGACGGCGACGAGGTCGAACTCCTCGCGCTCCAGGCGGGCCACCAGCTCCTCGATGCCGGTCACCGCGGAGGGGCCGGTGAAGCCGGACGTGAAGTCGCCCTCGCCGTACTGCCGTTGCATGCCGACCGAACCGACCGTCACGGCCGGCTTGCCGGTGAGCTTGCGCAGCCAGCCCGACAGGTTCAGGGAGCTGCCCTCGAACTCGCGCAGCCAGTAGCGGCGCGTCGAGCCGTGGAACACGTCGACACCGGCCTCGGCGAGCGGCGTCACCAGCCCCGCCAGTTCCTCGGGGCTCTCGGCGGTGCGGGCCTCGTAGTGGCCCACCTTCCACTGCGACAGCCGGAAGAACACCGGGAACCCGGGGCTGACGGCCGCACGGACCGCCTGGACGACCTCGGCGCCGAACCGGGCGCGGGAGGCCGGGTCGCCGCCGTAGCGGTCGGTGCGCCGGTTGGTGACGCTCCACAGGAAGTTGTCGATCAGGTAGCCGTGCGCGCCGTGCACCTCGACGCCGTCGAAGCCGAGGCGTTCGGCGGTGGCCGCGGCCCGCGCGTACGCGGTGATCGCGTCGTCGATGTCCCGCTGGGTCATCGGGCGGCCCAGCGGGGCGCCGTCCAGGCCGATGCCCGAGGGGACGTCGGCGGGCGGGCCGTCCAGGAGGCGGGCCGCGCCGGTGTGCCACAGCTGGGGGATGATCCGGCCGCCGGCCGCGTGGACCCTGCGCACGACGTGCTCCCAGCCCGCCAGGGCCTGTTCGCCGTAGAAGTGGGGCACGTTGTCGTAGGCGCCCGCCGCCGGGCGGTCGATGTACGTGCCCTCGGTGATGATCAGGCCGACCTGGTGCGCGGCCCGGCGGGCGTAGTACTCGGCGGCGTCCGGACCGGGGACACCGCCCGGGGACGCGGTCCTGGTCATGGGGGCCATCACGATCCGGTTGGGGAGCGTGAGGCCGCCCACCGTGAAGGGGTCGTCGAGACCGGCCACGGGAACTTCCTCTCGTCAGGGGGGTGGTCATGCGGTGGTGCGGGCCGCCTCCGCGAGGGCCTTCGCGACGCCCGCCGCGTCCGTGCGCAGGCCGTAGACGGGGGTGCCCGGCTGCTGGCGCCAGGACTCGTCGAGGCCGCCGGCGTCCACGGAGTCGAAGCCGAGGGCGTCGACGAGGGCGCGGACGGTCTCCTTCGCCCGCGGGTCGTCACCGGCGACCGGGAGGGCCTGACGGCCGGGGGTGCCGGGGGGAGCGGCCCGGTCCAGGAGGTCCTGGGCGTACGTTCCGTTGAACGCCTTGACCACGGGCCGGCCGAGCCGCTGCTCGGCCCACCTGCTCTCCGGGAGGCCGTTCTCCACGGCCGTGATCGTGCCGTCGCGCTCCGGGTAGTAGTTGCCGGTGTCGACGACGGCCACGCCCGGCGCCGCGTCCCTCAGGAGACCCTCCGGCAGCCTCGGCAGCGCCTTCAAAGGGACGGCCACCACGACGACCTCGGCGCCGCGAGCGACCTCGGACACCTCCACCGGGGTCGCGCCGGTCTCCTTCGCCAGCTCCGTCAGGGTGTGCGGGCCACGGGAGTTGGCCACGGACACCTCGTGGCCCAGGGCGGTGAGGCGCCGGGTCAGGTTGCCGCCGATACTGCCCGCGCCGATGATGCCGATCCGCACGGCTCAGTCCGTCGGCATCGAGTAGTGGAACTCCTCGATGCGGTCGATGAGGCCGCCCTCGAAGCGGAAGTACAGCAGCGCGTGGATCGCCTGGTGGGTGCCGTCCTTCAGGTCCAGGTGGAGCACGTGCTGCTGCAGGACCTCGTCCTCGTGCTCGAACTGGCGCAGGACGTCGTACCGCAGGGACGTCAGGTTCGTCACGAAGACACCGAACTGCTCCATCCGCTCGGCGATCGGCTGCTCCGCCGTGCTGTCGTTCTGCCAGACGACGGCCTTCTCGGTGCACATCGCCTGCGCGCCGGCGAAGTCGTACTTCTCCAGGACGCGCAGAAACGTGTTGATCTTGTCGATCCTCGGTCGGGTCATGGCGCTGCCTCTCTGTTCGTCGCTTCTTCTGTCAGGGAGAGCCACTCGGCCAGGAAGGCCCGCGCGGTGGCTTCCCGGAAGACGTTCGTGTCGTATTTGAGGAAGACCTTGTACGCGTCGCCCGACCGGTAGAACTCCATCGCCAGGGTGTATTCACCGGCGTACGGAAGGTCGTCGAAAGGGCGGAGGTCCAATTCGCCGGGGGCGGCCGCGGTGTTCTCGGTGAGGAGGTCGGCGCCCTCGAAGTTCTGGAAGAGGAAGTTCGTGATCACCAGGGGGGTTTCGGGTGTTCGCAGCGAATTCGCGATGTCCCTCGCCGGGAGGGCGCCGTGCTCGATCGCGGCGGCCATCTCGCGCTGCGCCGATCTCAGCAGCGCCGGGAAGTCCCCGGTGTCCGTGCAGCGCACCGGCAGGCAGTTCGCGAACTGGCCCACGACCTGCCGGAAGCGCGGGTCGTAGCGGGCGGCGGCCGTCAGGCCCAGCGTCGGGCCGGGCCGGCCGGTCAGGCGGTGCAGCAGGCGGACGTACGTCGCGAAGAACGCCGTGGCGGTGCTGACCCGGTGGAGTCGCGCCGTCCGGGTGAGGGCGGCGGTCAGCGCCGGGGAGAGGACGGTGGTCAGCACGGCCGCGTCCGGGAGGCGGGCCGGGTCGTACGGGTGGTCGTAGGGGAGCGGGAGCGGGGGCTGACGGTTCGTCAACTTGCCTTGCCAGTAGGCCCGGTGGCGCTGCGCCCGCGGGCTGCGCAGGAACGCCTCCTCCCACGCGACGAAGTCGCCGTACGTGGTGTCCGGCCGGGGGTGTTCGCCCCGGTACGCCTCCTTCAGCGTGCGGACCAGGATCGCGGTCGACGTGCCGTCCAGGAGGATGTGGTGGGCGGTGAGCAGGAGCAGGCGGCGGCCGTCGGGGAGGGTGAGGAGGTGGGTGCGGAGCAGGGGGCCGGACGTCAGGTCGAAGGGGGCGTTCACCAGGGCGCGCAGCTCGGCCAGTTGCTCCGCCCGGGACTCGGCCGTCAGCCGGTGTCTCTCGAACGACGGGGTCCTCGTCGGGGCGATGCTCATGTACGGGACGCCGGCCCGTTCCTCGAAACGCGCGCTCAGCACCGGGTGGATCCGCGTCTGCGCCGCGACCGCCCGCTCCAGCGCCCCCTCGTCCAGCGGGCCGTGGATCTCGAACAGCAGCGGCAGGTGGTAGGCCCGGGAGTCCGGCGAACGTGACTGGTCGCGGTACATGGTCAGTTGGCCCTGGGCGAGGGGCCAGGCCGTACGGGCGTCCAGGTGCCGGCGCAGGGCCTCGATCGAGGTGAGGTCCAGGAGGTCGGTGACGGGGACGTCGTGACCCAGCTCGGTGCGGAGCGCGGCGGCGAGCCGCAGGGCCAGGAGGGGGTGGCGGTCGGGACGGGGGAGCGGCGCCGAGGGGTCGATCCGGTCGGCGGGGACCCCCAGCACCGCCGCGGACCGGGTGAGCAGGAGGGCGGTGAGCGGGTCGGAGGGCGGGGGGCCGGGGTTCCTGGAGGAGGGTCCGCGCACGGTGGGCCTGCCGTTCTGGTCGGCTCGCTCTCTGTCGTACGAGCTGTGTCGGCGCGGAGGGCGCCGCCGGTCGGGTTCCGGTGAGCGCCATCGTGGACCGCGCCCTTGGCGGTTTCCTCCGCCGCCGGCTGGCGCCCCTCTTGTCGGCTCCTTTCGCTTCGCTTGCGCTCCCCGTCTCCGCACCGGGGGGCGGAATTCCGGGCCCGCGTCCGTCCCCCCGGCAGTACGCCCGGCGCGACCCGGTCCACCGGACCGGAGCCGGCCGGGAAATTCACCCCGGGAGACGTTTCACCGAACGTGTCCGCCCGGCTCTACTGGGTCATCGACGGCTCGGCGAACTCTTCGCAGCCGCACACAGAGCGCGATGCGCGCTCCCTCCCCGCGAACCCGGGCCCAGCTCCCCGCCATTCGACCGCCCCCTCGTGCTGCCAAGGAATGAGCAATGACCAGAACCGAAAAAATCGTCCGGTTCATCGAAGAGCAGTTCCTGATCGAATTCGGTGCCGAAGTCACGCCGCAGAGCGACCTCTTCAAGGACGGCGTCATCGACTCCTACGGATACATCCAGCTCATGTCGTTCATCGAGGAGGAATTCTCGCTGGACATCAAGACCGAGGAATTCCTCCTCGACGTGCCGGCCACGCTGGAGGCCCTCGACCGGTTCGTGGCGCAGAAGCAGGGGGCCTGACATGTGCGGGATCGCGGGCTTCGCCTCCCCGGCCGTCCTCCCCGGGACCCGGCCCGCCGTCATCACCGGCATGCTCTCCCGCATCCGCCACCGCGGCCCCGACGAAGCCGGGTACTACCTCGACGACGGCGTCGCGATGGGCACCGTACGGCTCGCGATCGTCGACCTCGCCTCCGGCGCGCAGCCCATGTCCGACTCCACCGAGCGCTACTGGATCTGCTTCAACGGCGAGCTGTACAACCACATCGAGCTACGGGAGGAACTCACCGGACTCGGCCGCCAGTTCCGCACCCGCTCGGACACGGAGGTCGTCCTCCAGGCGTGGATCCAGTGGGGCCGCTCCTGCCTGAGCCGCTTCAACGGGGCCTTCGCCTTCGCCGTCCGCGACGCCCTCACGGACGAACTCCTCATCGCCCGCGACCGGTACGGCAAACGCCCCCTGTTCTACGCCGACCGCCCCGACGGCTTCCTGTTCGCCTCGGAGATGAAGGCGTTCCACGCCCACCCCGGCTTCTCCTTCGAACTCGACCCGCACGAACTGAAGTCCATCTACGGCATCTGGACCCCCCTCCCCGACCGCACCCCGTTCAAGGGCATACGCCAGCTGCCCCCCGGCAGCCTGCTCACCCGGCGCGACGGCCGCACCGAACTGCACACCTACGAGGAACTCGCCGTCGACGCACCCCCGTTCACCGGCACGGCGGCCGACGCCGCCGCCCTGGTCCGCGACACCCTGCGCACCAGCGTCGAGGTACGGCTGCGCAGCGACGTCGAGGTCGGCGTCTACCTGAGCGGCGGCCTCGACTCGTCGATCGTCGCCCGGCTCGCCACCGACCTCTCCTCCCACGAGGTCCGCACGTTCTCCGTGGAGTTCGAGGACCGCGCCCTCGACGAGTCGAGCAGCCAGCACGAGGTGGCCCGCCACCTCGGCACCCGGCACTCGTCCATCGCGATCTCCACGGCGGACGTCGTCGAGAACTTCCCGGCGGCGATCCACCACGCCGAGGTCCCCGTGTTCCGCACGGCGCTGGTCCCGATGTACCTGCTCTCCCGGCATGTACGCGACGCGGGCATCAAGACGATCCTCAGCGGCGAGGGCGCCGACGAGGCGTTCCTCGGCTACTCCCTCTTCCGCGAGACGATGCTGCGCGCCGACTGGCACCGGCTCACCGCCGAGGAGCGCGGAGAACGCATCGCCGTCCTGCACCCCGAACTCGCCCACTTCGGCCCCGAGCACCGGGTCCATGTGAGCGGACTGCTCAGCCAGTTCACCGAGGAACGCCTCGACGGCCTGTTCTCCCACGAACTGCGCTACCAGAACGGCCGGTTCGCGCAGCGCCTGCTCAAGGACCGCGCCGAGCCGTTCGCCGACCTCCTCGCCCTCGTCCGCGACACCCCCGGCTACGCCGCCCTGTCCCCGACGCAGAAGGCGCAGTGGCTGGAGTTCAAGACCCTCCTCGCCGGCTACCTGCTCTCCAGCCAGGGCGAGCGGATGGGCCTCGCGCACGGCGTCGAGAACAGGTGCCCGTTCCTCGACCCGGCCGTCGTCCGCGCCGCCGCGCTCGTCAACCTGCGCTTCGACGACGGCTGGGAGGAGAAGGCCGTCCTCAAGGAGGCGTTCCGCGACGTCCTCCCCGCCGGGCCCCTCACCCGGCGCAAGCAGCCCTACCGCGCGCCTGGCAGCACCGCGTTCCGCGAGCACCGGCCCGACTACCTCGAACTCGTGCTCTCCGAGCACGAGTTGGGCCAGATCGACGGCATCGACCCGGTGTTCGCCAAGCGCCTCGTCGACAAGGTCCTGGCCGCCGAGGGGCCCGAGGTCAGCACCAAGGAGGACCAAGCCTTCATCCACCTGCTCTCGACCGCCGTGCTCAACCGACAGTTCGTGATGGACCGGGGAGAAGACATGCGGATCCCACAGGCCGCCGAGATGAACCTGACGACCGTGATCGACCGACGGCACGGCAGCCCGCTGCTGACCGGGGGGAAGCGATGAGCCCGGACCAGCGGCGGAACGTTTCCGCAGACGCCGCACCCGCCCCCGACGACACCGACGCCGTCGCGATCATCGGCCTCGCCCTGCGCCTGCCCGGCGCCGACACCCTGACCGAGTTCTCCCGCCACCTCACCGAGGGCCGCTCCCTCATCACCGAGGTCGGCCCCGAACGCTGGTCCAAGGAGCGCTGGTTCGGCAGCCCCAAACGAGGCGCCGAGAAGACCAGCAGCGTCTGGGGCGGCTTCGTCGAGCACGCCGACCGCTTCGACGCCGCGTTCTTCAGCATCTCCCCGCGCGAGGCGGAGAGCATGGACCCCCAGCAGCGCTTCGCCCTCGAACTCGCCTGGCACGCCATCGAGGACGCCGGCCTGCGCGCGGGTCAACTCGCCGGCAGCCGCACCGGCGTCTACATGGGCGTCTGCCACGCCGACTACGCCGAGCTGATGGAGCGCGACGGGGCAAAAACCGACGCCTACTTCCCCACCGGCACCGCCTACTCGATCATCTCCAACCGGGTCTCCTACCACTTCGACCTCCAGGGCCCCAGCATCACCAACGACACGGCCTGCTCCAGCTCACTGGTCTCCGTGTACGAGGCCGTCACCGCCCTGCGGAACGGGGACTGCGAACTCGCCCTCGCGGGCGGGGTCAACCTCTGCTGGTCGCCCAAGCACTTCGTCGCCTTCAGCCAGGCCGGCATGCTCTCGCCCACCGGCCGCTGCCGCGCCTTCGACCAGGGCGCCGACGGATACGTACGCGGCGAGGGCGGCGCGGTCCTGCTGCTCAAGCCGCTCGCCCGCGCCGTCGCCGACGGCGACCCCGTGCACGCCGTCATCCGGGGCGCCGCCACCAACCACGGCGGACGCACCAGCTCCCTCACCGTCACCAACCCGGCCGCGCAGTCCGACCTGATCGAGGGCCTCTACACCCGCGCCGGCATCCGCCCCGAGACCGTCTCCTACATCGAGGCCCACGGACCCGGCACGCCCGTCGGCGACCCCATTGAGGTCATCGCCCTCAAACGCGCCTTCCAGTCCCTGCACGACGCCCAGGGCACCGAGCCGGCGCCGGACTCCGTCGGCATCGGCTCCGTCAAGACCAACATCGGGCACCTCGAAGGCGCGGCGGGCGTCGCCGGCATCGCCAAGGTGATCGCCGCGCTCGCGGGCAGGATGCTCCCGGCGACCGTCGGCTTCGAGGAGCAGAGCCGGCTCATCGACCTCGACGGCAGCCCCTTCCGGATCGTCCGCGAGACCCAGCCGTGGGACGCGCCCGCCCCGCGCCGGGCCGGCGTCAGCTCGTTCGGGTTCGGGGGGACCAACGCGCACGTCGTACTGGAGGAGTACGTCCCCGCAGAGCAGCCGGACCAGGACCCCGGCGACGCCGCCGGGCCGTACGTCGTACCGCTCTCCGCACGCGACCCCGAGCGGCTGCGGGAGGTGGCGCGGCGGCTGCGGGCGTTCCTGGAGAGCGACGGGCCGACTCTGCGCGACATCGCCCACACCCTCCAG
Organism: Streptomyces sp. 4F14; assembly: GCF_048159485.1. NCBI lineage: Bacteria > Bacillati > Actinomycetota > Actinomycetes > Kitasatosporales > Streptomycetaceae > Streptomyces > Streptomyces sp. 4F14. Next base: position 281,122 of record NZ_JBLRVY010000012.1, on the reverse strand, counting down.
ACCGGCCGCGAGCCGATGGCGGCCCGCGTCGCCTTCGTGGCGGCGGACACCCGTCAACTGCTCGGCCTGCTCGCCGAGTTCGTGGACGGCACGCTGTCCGAGGGCGCCGCGCACGGAGACCCCGACGACGCGGACCTCGCCGCACCCTGGGCCGAGGGCGGCGACGCCGACTGGCCCGGGTACGCCGAGGCACGCCGGGTCCGGCTGCCCACGTACTCCTTCGCCCGCGACCGGCACTGGTTCCGCACCCGGCCGGACGAGGACCGGGGCGCGGCGCACCCCCTCGTCCCCCGCAACACCTCCACGCTCGGCGAACACCGCCACACCTGCGTGTTCACCGGCACCGAGCCCTTCCTCGACGCGCACCGCGTCCACGGCACCCGGGTCCTGCCCGCCGCCGCCCAGCTGGAGCTGGCCCGCGCGGCCGTCGCGCACGCCGTGTCCGGCACGGGCGGGTCCGTCCGGCTGACCGACACGGCCTGGCTGCGCCCGCTGACGGTCGACGGCGACCCGGTCGAGGCCCACGTCGTGGTCACCGGCCGACCCGACGGCACCCTCGCCTACGAACTGCGCACGACGGACGGCGGGAAACCGGTCGTCCACAGCCGGGGCACGGCCTCGGTGGGCGGCGTGGACGACGCGCCCGAGCGCCTGGACCTCACCGCGCTGCGCGCCTCCTGCCCGACCTCCCGCGACCCAGGCGAGGCGTACGCGGCGCTCCACGAGGCCGGCCTCGAATACGGCCCCGCGATGCGCGGCCTCACCGAGATCCGGTTGGGCGAGGGGCAGTTGCTGGTGCGACTCCAGCGCCCCGCCGCCGACCTCGCGGACCCCGCCGTCGCACTGCCGCCGAGTCTCCTGGACGCCGCGCTCCAGGCGTCGGTCCTCCTGCGGGCGGCCCTGACCCCCGAGGCGGGCCGGAGCCTGTCCCTGCCGTTCGCCCTCGACCGGCTCGACGTCCACGCGCCCTGCGCCGACACGATGTGGGCGTGGGTCAGGCACCGGGGCGGCGGGCCGGGGCTCGCCACGTTCGACGTCGACCTGTGCGACGACGCGGGCACGGTCCGGGTACGGCTGCGGGGGCTGGCGCAGCGGACACCGGCCGCCGGGGCGCGAGCGGCGGACTTCGACGGATCGCTCCTCGTCGCCGCCGCCTCCCGCTGGACCCCGGCGCCCGTCACCGCCCCCGCCGACGGCGTCACCGTGCACGGCTTCCTCGCCGGACGGACCGACGCGTACGCCGCCGAGGTCTCCGCCGTCACCGGGGCACCCTTCACCGCCTTGCCCGCGGTCACCCCCGACGCGGTCGCGGACGGTGCCGCGGCCGTGCTCGACCTCGTCGTCGGACGGATCCAGGAGGTACTGCGGGGCAGGCCCAAGGGGGCGCACCGGTTCCTCGTCCTCGTCGACGACCGCGTCCCCCGCCGGTTCCACGCGCCGCTCACCGGACTCCTGCGGACGCTGAACCTGGAGAACCCGTCCGTCTCGGGGCGCGTCGTGCGCGTCGCCGGGTTCGCGAACGCCCCGGCCGAGCGGATCGCGGAACTCGTACGGGCCGAGGCCGGGGACACGGCCGTCCACGACGCCGAGGTCAGGCACGGCGCCGACGGCGTACGCCAGGTGTGGCGGCCGGACGCCGTCCGACTCGGGCTCGACGCACGCGTGCCGGCGCTCAAGGACGGCGGCGTGTACTGGGTGACCGGCGGGCTCGGGGGCATCGGGCGCAGCGTCGCCCGGTACTTCGCGCGGCACTCCGGAGTCACCGTCGTCCTCAGCGGGCGCACCGAGGGCGAGGGGACCCGCGCGGCCGTCGAGGAGCTGCGGGCGGCCGGGGTCGACGCGCACTACGTCGCCGCCGACGTCGGCAGCGCGGCGGACGTCGAACGCGTCGTCCAAGGCATCCTGCGCGAGCACGGCTCACTGGATGGGATCGTCCACGCCGCGGGGACGCTGCGGGACGGGTACCTGCTGACCAAGGAGCCCGGGGACGTGGCCGAGGTGCTGCGGCCCAAGGTGAGCGGCGTCCTGCACATCGACGCCGCCACCCGGGGCGTCCCGCTCGACTTCCTCGTCCTGTTCTCCTCCGTCGCCGGCGTCTACGGCAATCCCGGCCAGGGCGACTACGCGGCGGCCAACGCCTTCCTGGACACCTTCGCGCACGACCGGCAGGCCCTCGTGGACGCCGGTGAGCGCCACGGCCGCACGGTCGCCGTGAGCTGGCCGCTGTGGGCCGAGGGCGGGATGACCGTCGACGACGTGACCCTCGCCTCGATGCGGCGCCGGCGCGGCTGGGAACCGCTGCCCACGGAGGCCGGGCTGCGCGTGCTGGGCGCGGCTCTGCGGGACACGCCGGAGCACATCGTCGTCGCGTACGGCGCCGAGGCGTCCCTCGCGGCGGCGGAACCCCACGCCGGACCGGCCGTTCCGGCTGCTTCGGCCGCCACTCTGACCGAGGCCGACCTCGCCGCCCGGACGACGGACCTGCTGAAGGACGTCCTCGGCGAGGTCCTGCACCACGACCCGGCGAACCTGAAACCGCACGTCGGCCTCATCGAGTACGGCATCGACTCGATCGGCGTGCTGGAGGCGACGGAACGCCTCGGCGACATCGTCGGCCCGCTGCCCAAGACGCTGTTCTTCGAGTACGTCGACATCGCGGGCGTCACCGGCTACCTGATCGAGGAACACCGGCCGGCGCTGGAGGCCCGCTTCGGGCAGGACGCGCAGGACGCGCAGGACACGCAGGACACCGGGGGAGAGGCGGCACAGCCCGAGCCCCCCGCTCCCGCCCTCGTCGTCCGTGAACCCGTCCCCACTCCTGTCCCCGACGACTACCACGACATAGCGATCGTCGGCGTCTCCGGCCGCTACCCCGGCGCCGACACCCTCGACGAGCTGTGGACCGTCCTCGAAGAGGGCCGCCACCTCTTCCAGGAGGTGCCCCGCGAGCGCTGGGACCACGGCGCGATCCACAGCCCCGAACGCAGCGTCCCCGGCAAGAGCGCGATCAGGACCGGCACGTTCCTGAGGGAGATCGACACCTTCGACCCCCGCTACTTCCGTATCTCGAAGCGGGACGCGGAACGCATGTCGCCGGAGGTGCGGCTCTTCCTCCAGGTCGGCGTCGAGGCACTGGAGGACGCCGGCTACTCGCGCGAGACGCTCCAGCGCCGCTACGACGGCGACGTCGGCGTGCTCGTCGGCACGATGAGCAACCACTACAACCTGTACGGCTTCCAGAACAGCCTGACCAGGGGCGCCCCGGCGACCGGCAGTTACACGGCGACGATCCCCAACACCCTGTCGTACTTCTACGGCTTCACCGGACCGTCGATCTTCCTGGACACCATGTGCTCGGGCTCCTCGACCTGCGTCCACCAGGCCGTCCAGATGCTCCGGGCCCGCGAGTGCAAGATGGTCGTCGCCGGCGGCGTCAACCTCCTCCTGCACCCCTACAACCTGATCACCTCCTCGCACGAGCACTTCACCACCGCCACCTCCGACGTCATCCGCAGCTTCGGGCACGGCGCGGACGGCACGATCCTCGGCGAGGGCGTCGGCGCGGTGGTGCTGAAGCCACTGGTGGAGGCGGAGCGCGACGGCGACCAGGTGTACGCCGTCATCAAGGGCACCGCGCTGTCCAACGCGGGGGTGCGCAACGGGTTCACCGTCCCCAACCCCCGCATGCAGGCCCGCGCGATCGAGAAGGCCCTCGACGACTCCGGCGTCGACCCCCGCACGATCACCTACGTCGAGGGCCACGGCTCCGGCACCTCCCTCGGCGACCCGATCGAGGTCCGGGCCCTGACCTCGGCGTTCGGCAAGTACACGCCGGACAAGCAGTTCTGCGCGCTCGGCTCGGTCAAGTCCAACATGGGCCACCTGCTGCACGCGGCCGGGATGATCGGCTTCGCGAAGGTGCTGCTCCAGCTCAGGAAGCGCACCCTCGTGCCGTCCCTGCACAGCGAGGAACTCAACCCGGACATCGCCTTCGAGGACACGCCGTTCCACGTCCAGCGCGAACTGGCCGCGTGGAAACCGGCGGTGACGACCGAGAACGGGGTCACGACCGTCCACCCCCGGCGCGCGGGCATCACGTCCATCGGCGCGGGCGGCATGAACTCGCACATCGTCGTCGAGGAGTACGTCGCCCCGGCCCGCCCCGGCGCCGAACGGCCGCGCGGCGCCGACCTGTTCGTGTTCTCCGCGATGACCGAGGCCGCGCTGGAGACCTCGCTGACCCGGTTCCGCGACTACCTCGCGGCGGCCGACGAAGCCGACCTGCCGTCCATCGCCCACACCCTGCGCGTCGGCAAGAACGAACTGCCGCGCCGCTGGGCCTTCCTCGCGAAGGACCGCACCGAAGCCGTCGCGTCCGTCGACCGTTACCTGGCCGGCGGCCGCGACCAGGACGCCGCCCTGACCGGCGCCGACCCGGCCGTACGCACCCTCGCCCTCGACTGGGCGGGCGGCGCCGGCGTCGACTGGGCGCCCCTCACGGGCGAGCGTCCACCCCGGCGGATCTCGCTGCCGGCGTACCCGTTCGAGCGGGTGCGCTGCTGGACGGAGCCCGAACCGGGCGCACCGAGCGTCCTTACGCCGCTCGCGGTACGGGAGAAGACGCACCCGTTCCTCGGGGCCAACCGGTCCGACGTCGACGGGCTGCGGTACGTCCTCGACGTCCACCTCGACGACCTCGCCGACTACGGGTACGTCCGCGACAAGGTGCGCGCGATCGTCCCGACGTTCGCCGCCGACCTGGCGCTGGCCGTGGGCAGGGCCACCGGGTTCGCGGCGAGTCCCCGGGTGAGCGGGCTGCGGCTGTACGGGCCGGTCGACTGGGAGGAGACGGCACGGCTGGTGACCACCCTCACGCCGGACGGCCGGGAAGCGGGCGTCGGGGTCGTGGTGCGGGAGGACCGGGACGGGGGGCGGAGTGTCGTCGCCGAGTTCGTGGTGCGGCCCGGGGACGGGCGGCCCGCTCCGGTGGACGGAGCCCACGGGGACGCCGTACGCGTCCTCGACCGGGACGGGGTGCTGGCCGAACTCGCCGAGGGGGGTGTCGTGCCCGAGGCCGTGCGGTTCGGGGTGTCCGGGGCGTCCTGGCTGGCGGACGGGCGGCTCGTCCTCGCCGTCGGAGTGCCCCAGGTGCGCCAGGACCACGTCCTGCGCAACGTACGGATCGCGCCGCACGTCCTCGCGGCCGTCGCCCACGGCGTGCGGCTCGCCGCCAAGCGGGACGGGGCCGCCGACTGGGCCCGGCAGGTTCCGCGCGGGTTCGAGGACGTGCGCGTCTTCGACGACACGCGCGGCGCCGACGAGGTCGTGCACATCGTCCTCGACCCCACGGCCGGGCGGGTCCGGCTGACCGACGCGGACGGGGCGGTGCTCGCCGAACTCACCGGGATGCGGCGGGGAGAGGCCGAGGCCGGACCCTCGTACACGGAGGCCGAGCGGCGGGAGGCGCCGGTGCGGACGGAGCCTGCTCCGGTTCCGGTTCCGGTTCCGGTCGGTGCCGACGACTCCCTCGTCGCCTTCGCCGTCGACCGGCTGCGGCTGCTCGCCGCGGACCTCCTCAAGTTCGACGCCGGGGAGCTGGACGAGCACACCGGGTTCGACGCGTTCGGGTTCGACTCCATGTCACTGGTCGCGTTCAGCAAGCAGATCAAGGAGGAGCTGGGGGCCGAGCTGACACCGGCCGTGTTCTTCGACGTGAACACCCTGGCGACGCTGGGGAAGCATGTCGTCGAGGAGCATGGGGAGGCGGTACGGGCGGTACGGGGCCCGGCCGGGGGAGAGGCTGCTCCGGCCGCCGGGCCGGGCCCTGCGCAGGACGAGCCGGTCGCGGCAACTCCGGTCCAGGAGAGGCCAGTTGAGGCAACTCCGCTCCAAGACAGGCTCGTTGAGACAACTCCCGTCCAGGCCAGGCCCGTTGAGGTCCCGGCCGCGACTGCCGGCCCCGGTCGGCCCGTGCCCATCGCCGTCATCGGTGTCGCCGGACGTTTCCCCGGCTCGCCCGACCTCGACGCCTACTGGCGCAACCTCGCCGGCAACCGCGACTGCGTCACCGAGTTCCCCGTCCACCGCTACGACGCCGCGTACGCGAAGGTCGTCGAGGAGGCCGAGTTCCCGAAGCACGCGGGGGTCGTGGACGACGTCGACGCGTTCGACGCGGAGTTCTTCCAGATCTACCCGCGCGAGGCCGAGCTGATGGACCCGCAGCACCGGCTCGCCCTCCAGACGGTGTGGAACGCCGTCGAGGACAGCGGGTACGCGCCCGGCGCCCTCCCGCGTGACACCGGGCTCTACCTCGGGGTCTCCGGCACGGACTACGCGACGCTGCTGACGACGTACGGGGTCGAGCCGGACGCGTTCACCTCCACCGGCAACGCGCACTCCATCCTCGTCAACCGGATCTCGTACGTCCTCGACATCCGGGGCCCGAGCGAGCCCGTCGACACCGCCTGCTCCAGCTCGCTGGTCGCCGTGCACCGGGCGATGGAGGCGATCCGCTCCGGCGCGTGCGAACTCGCCATCGCGGGCGGCGTCAACCTGCTGCTCAGCGTCGACACGTTCGTCAGCGCGCACCGCGCCGGCATGCTCAGCCCGACCGGCCGGTGCCGCACCTTCGCCCGGGACGCGGACGGATACGTACGCGGCGAGGGCGTCGGCGCCCTCGTCCTCAAGCCGCTCGACGCCGCCGAGCGCGACGGCGACGCCATCCTCGGTGTCCTCGTCGGCAGCGCGGAGAACCACGGCGGACGTGCCAACTCCCTCACCGCGCCCAACGCGGACGCCCAGGCCGACCTGGTCGCCACCGCGATGCGCGGCATCGACCCGCACACCGTCGGCTACGTCGAGACCCACGGCACCGGCACGGAACTCGGCGACCCCGTCGAGGTCCGCGCCCTGCGCACCGCCTACCGCAGGCTGGGCGCCGGGGAGGACGCCGACATCGCGCTGGGCTCGGTGAAGACCAACATCGGCCACCTGGAGGCCGCCGCGGGCGTGGCGAGCCTGCTGAAGGTGCTGCTCGCCATGAAACACGACACCCTCCCCGCCTCACTGCACTCCGGCGACCTCAACCCCTACCTCGAACTCGACAAGGGGCCCTTCCGCGTCGTCCGCGAGAACGAGCCCTGGCCGCGCGGCCGTTCGCCCCGGCGGGCGGGCGTCAGCAGCTTCGGGTTCGGCGGCGTGAACTGCCATGTGGTGGTGGAGGAGTACGTGCCCGGCGCGGCGCCCGCCGACGAGGTCGGCCCGGTCGCCGTCCCGCTGTCGGCCCGCACCCCCGAACGGCTGCGCCAGGTCGCCCGCGACCTGCTGGCCCACCTGGAGCGCACCGACGTCCCGCTGTCCTCCCTCGCCTGGACCCTCCAGACCGGGCGAGAGGCGCTGCGTGAACGGGTCGGCTGGGTGGTCGGCTCGCACAGTGAACTCGCCGCCGAACTCAGGGCGTTCACCGAGGACGGCCCGCACACCGGGCTCCGGGGCATGGTCACCCGTCGGTCCGGCGGCACCCCGGTGACGGACGGCGGCCCCGCCCGCCTGCTGGAGCACTGGATCGCCGGGGACACGGTCAACTGGCGTGCGCTGTACGGGAGTTCGACACCCAGGCGGGCCCATCTGCCGGGCTACCCGTTCGCCCGGGAGCGGTACTGGATCCCGGGATCGGCCGCGCCTGACGCCAGGCCCGCCACTGGGACCGGCACCAGCACCGCCACCGGGACCGCGCTGCTCGTGCCGCGCTGGGAGCCGAAGGCCGTAACAAGGTCCGGCTCCGGCGAGGTGCCGTCCCGGCGGGTCGTGATCCTGTGCGGGGAACTCGCCGCGAGCGCCCGGGAGTTCATCGAACCCGGGGTGCCGTGCGTCACCATCGCCAGCGACCGGCGGCGGCTCGACAGCCGGTTCGGGGACGTCTCGCGGCAGGTCTTCCAGGCCGTACGGGACGTCGTCGCCGAGGCGACGCCCGGCCGTACGCTCGTACAGGTCGTGGCCCCCGTGTCCGGTGACGACACCGTCCACCTCGCCCTCTCCGGGCTGCTGCGCACCGCCGCCGCCGAGGACCCCTCGCTCGCCGCGCAACTCATCTGCCTCGACGGGCCGTTCGACGGAGCGGCCGTCGCCGCCCACGTCGCTTCGAACGCCACCGCCGAGGACGACGTCGTGCTCCACCGGGGCGATGTCCGCTCCGTGCTCGCCTGGCGGGACGTCACCGCACCGCAGGGCGAACAGCGGGCCCTGCCCTGGCGGGACGGCGGCGTCTACCTGATCACCGGGGGCGCCGGAGGTGTCGGTGCCGTCGTCGCCCGTGCCATCGCGCGGGACGTCGAACGGCCGACCCTCGTGCTCACCGGCCGCTCACCGCGCGACGCGCGCATCGACGCGCTCCTCGACGAACTGCGGGACGCCGGCGCCGTCGCCCGGTACGCGCGGGCCGACGTCTCCCGGTGGGAGGAGGTGCGGCATCTCGTCGACGAGACCGGGGAGTTGAACGGCATCGTCCACTGCGCCGGGATCGTCCGGGACGCGGCGCTCGTCAACAAGACGGACGAGGAGTGGGAGGACGTCCTCGGGCCGAAGGCCGACGCGGTCGTCCACCTCGACCGGGCCGTGGGCGACGCCCCGCTCGACTTCCTGCTGCTGTGCTCCTCCGGCTCCGCGATCACCGGCAACCCCGGCCAGGCGGACTACGCCACCGCCAACGCCTTCCTGGACGCCTTCGCCGGGCTGCGCAACGCGCGCGTCGCCGCCGGGGAGCGGTCCGGGCGGACCCTGTCGCTCGGCTGGCCGCTGTGGCGGGACGCCGGGATGCGGGTCGACGACGCCGTACGCGCCCGGCTCTGGACGAGCAGGGGGCTGGCGCCGATGGAGTCCGCCGCCGGGGTCGAGGCGCTGGTGGCGGCGTGGGGGCTGCGGGAGGAAGGGCAGGTCTGGATCCATCACGGGGACCTGAGCAGGATCCCGGACAGCGGCTCGCACCGAGCCGCTCCGGCCGTCTCCGCCCCTGTCCCCGTCCCTGTTCCTGTTCCCGACCGTGCCGTCGACGACACCCTCCGTCGGCTCGTCGAGATCTTCGCGCAGGTCACCAGGGCCGCAGCCGTGGACGCCGATGCCCCCCTGCACGACCTGGGGCTGGACTCGATCATGATCGTGCAGCTCAACAGGGAACTGGCGCTGACGTACGGCGAGGTCTCGAAGACGGTGTTCTACGAGTTCCCGACGCTGCGGGCACTGGCGCAGCACCTGGCGCCGGAGCCCGTGCCGCTCGTGCATCAGCCCGCGCCGGAAGCCACCGTCCGGACGCACACCCCCGCCACCCCCACCGCCCGCGAGCCCATCGCCGTCATCGGCATGACCGGCCGCTACCCCGGCGCCCCGGACCTCACCCGGTTCTGGGACAACCTCAAGGCCGGCCGGGACGCCGTCCGTGAGGTCCCCGCCGACCGCTGGCCCCTGGACGGCTTCTACGAGCCCGACCGCGCCACCGCCATCGCGAACGGCCGCAGCTACAGCAAGTGGGGCGGTTTCCTGGACGACTTCGCCGGGTTCGACCCGCTGTTCTTCCGTATCGCCCCCCGCGACGCCTACGCGATGGACCCGCAGGAACGCCTGTTCCTCCAGGCGGCCTGGGAGGTCCTGGAGGACGCCGGCTACACCCCGGAGGAACTCGGCGCCCGGCACCACCACCGGGTCGGCGTCTTCGCCGGCGTCACCAAGTCGGGCCACGCCCGCTACGGCACGCGGCGGCTGCCGTCCGGGGAGACGGTCGTCCCGGCGCTGTCGTTCGCCTCGCTCAGCGCGCGCACCTCGCACGTGCTCGACCTGCGGGGCCCGAGCATGACCATCGACACGATGTGCTCGGCGTCGCTCACCGCGATCCACGAGGCGTGCGAGCACCTGTACCAGGGCTCGTGCGAGGCGGCCATCGCGGGCGGCGTCAACCTGTACCTGCACCCGCTGGACTACGTGGAGCTGTGCCGCTCCACCATGCTCTCGGCCGGCCCGGGGCTGCGCAGCTTCGGCAAGGGCGGCGACGGCTTCGTCCCCGGCGAGGGCGTGGGCGCGGTGCTGCTCAAGCCCCTCTCGCGGGCCGAGGCCGACGGCGACCAGGTGCTCGCGGTGATCCGGGGCACGAGCGTCAACCACGGCGGCCGCACCCACGGTTACACCGTGCCCAACCCGGTCGCCCAGGCCGAGCTGATCCGCGACGCGCTGGACCGCGCCCAGGTGAACGCCCGCGACATCGGGTACGTCGAGGCGCACGGCACCGGCACGGAACTCGGCGACCCCATCGAGGTGACCGGACTGACCCTCGCCTTCCGGCAGGACACGGACGAGCGGCGGTTCTGCGCGCTCGGCTCCGTCAAGTCGTCCATCGGGCACCTCGAAGCGGCGGCCGGCGTCGCCGGGCTGACCAAGGCCGTGCTGCAACTGCGGCACCGGCAGTTCGTGCCCAGCCTGCACGCCGACGAACTCAACCCCCACCTCGACCTCGACAACAGCCCGTTCCACGTCCAACGCGAACTCGCCGACTGGCCCGGCGACCGGCCGAGGCTGGCCTCGGTCTCGTCGTTCGGTGCGGGCGGCTCGAACGCACACGTCATCTTGGAGGAACACGTGTCCCAGTCCGCCTCCGGCCGGGCGCCGGACCAGACAGGAGCGGAACAACTCGTCGTCCTGTCCGCCCGTACGCCCGCACAACTGCGCGCCCAGGCCGAGCGCCTGGCCGACCACCTCGCCGGTCCCGGCGCGGGGGCCGACCTCGCGGATCTCGCCTTCACCCTCCAGACGGGCCGCGTGGCCCGGGACGAACGCCTCGCCGTGGTCACGACCTCGGTACCGGCCCTGCTCGCCGCCCTGCGGGCCCACCTCGCGGGCGAGCCCGCCGCCCCCGGCGTCTTCCAAGGCACCGCCGGCCACCCGAGCGGCACGGTCACGGAACTCACCGAGGACGACGACCTCCGCGACCTCCTCGTCACGCGCTGGACCGAGACCCGCAAGCTCACGAAACTCGCCGCGCTCTGGACCGAGGGCGTCCCCCTGAACTGGCCCGCCCTCCACGCCACCACCCCGCGCCGCCTCTCCCTGCCGACCTATCCCTTCGCCCAGGACCGTTACTGGGCAGGCGACTTGGAGGCGGTGGCGGACGGCGCGGGCGCGGGCACGGGGTGGACAGCCCCGGCAGCCGCCGGCACGGGCACCGCGTACGAGGCGCCGGGGGCGGGCGCTGTCTCCGCCGTTCCTGAGGCCGACGGCGTGAGCGCCGGGTACAGGGCTCCCGGGGCCGGTGCCGCCTTCGCCGGGCACGCCGCTCCCGGGACCGGCGCAGCGCCCGCCGCCCACGCCGCTTCCGGCACCGCCGAGTCCGCGCCCCCGCTCGACGACCGCGTCCGCGACACCGTGCACGCCAAGCTCGCCCTCGCGCTCGCCATGGACGCGCGGGAGATCGACGGGCGGCGGGCCTTCGCCGAGTACGGGCTCGACTCCATCCTCGGCGTGCGCTTCGTGCACGAGCTCAACGAGACGCTGGGCCTCGACCTGACGACGAGCGTCATCTACGACCACAGCTCGGCCGACCGCCTGATCACCCACCTCCTGACCGACCACAGGGCGGCCGTCACCTTCGCGGCGACACCGGCCCCGGCGAGCGGCGGACCCGCCGTCACACCTGAGCCCGCCCCCGCGCTCCCGTCCCCGGCGCCCGCCTTCCCGGCAGGTGGCATTCCCGCCCCCACACCCGTCCCCGCCCCCACTGCCCCGGCCCCCGCCGACCCCCGGCCCCCCATCGCCATCGTCGGTATGAGCGGCCGTTTCGCCGGGTCGGACTCCCTCGACGAACTCTGGCAGCACCTCGCGCAGGGCCACGACCTCACCCGCGAGGCCGACCGGTGGCCGCTGCCCGCGCAGGACGCCGCGGGCGACCCCCGCTGCAACCGGGGCGGATTCCTGGACCGCATCGACGAGTTCGACCCGCTGTTCTTCAACATCTCGGGCGTCGAGGCCGCGGTGATGGACCCCCAGCAGCGACTGCTCCTGGAGGAGTCCTGGAAGGCCCTGGAGGACGCGGGATACGCCGGCAGCGCGATCAACGAGCGGGACTGCGGCGTGTACGTGGGCTGCTGGGAGGGCGACTACCGGGGCCTCGTCGGCGAGGACGCGCCGGCGCAGGCGTTCTGGGGGAACCTGGGCTCGATCGTGCCCGGCAGGATCGCGTACTTCCTGGACCTGAAGGGCCCGGCCATCGCGGTCGACACGTCCTGCTCGAGCTCCCTCGTCGCGCTGGACCTCGCCTGCAAGGACCTGTGGTCCGGCGAGACGGACATGGCACTCGCGGGCGGCGTGTACGTGCAGTCCACCCCGCGCCTGTTCGACCTGGCCGGCCGCGCGGGCATGCTGTCCCCGACGGGCGGCTGCCGCGCCTTCGACCACCGCGCGGACGGCTTCGTCCCCGGCGAGGGCGTCGGCGTCCTCGTCCTCAAGCGCCTCGACGAGGCCCTCGCGGACGGCGACCACGTCCACGGCGTGATCCGCGCGTCCGGCACGAACCACGACGGCGCCACGAACGGCATCACCGCGCCCAGCTCGGTCTCGCAGGAGCGCCTGCTGAGCGAGGTGTACGACCGGTTCGGCGTGGACGTCGGGACGATCCAGCTCGTCGAGGCGCACGGCACCGGCACGAAACTGGGCGACCCGATCGAGTTCCAGGCGCTGACCCGAGCCTTCCGCAAGGGCACCGACAAGTCCGGCTACTGCGCGCTGGGTTCGGTCAAGACGAACCTCGGGCACACGCAGTACGCGGCGGGCGTCGCCGGCATCTTCCGGGTGCTGCTCGCGATGCGGCACGGACAGATCCCGGCCTCCCTGCACTTCGAGCGCGCCAACGAGGCCGTACGCCTCGACGGCAGCCCCTTCTACGTCAACACCCGCACCGAGCCCTGGCCCGCCCCCGCGCACGGCCCGCGCCGGGGTGTCGTCAGCTCCTTCGGCGCGAGCGGCACGAACGCCCACGTCGTCCTGGAGGAACCCCCGGCCCGCCCCGCCGGGCCCGCCGCCGCACCGGCCCACCTGGTCGTCCTGTCGGCGCGCTCGCGGGAGCAACTGGCCGAGCAGGTCGCCCGCCTGGCCGCGCACTGCCGCCGGGAGCCGGCGCTCGACACCGGGGACGTCGCCTGGACCCTCGCGGTGGGCCGCGCCCACTTCACGCACCGGTACGCCTGCGTCGTCCGCGACCGAGAGGACCTGCTCCGGGTCCTGGAGCAGGGGCTCGGCGGACCGCGCGCCGTGACGGGCGAGGCGAGGCCGTCCGCGACGCCGGGCACGGTGCCGGCGGACCTGAACGCGCTCGCCGAACTCTACGTCCAGGGCGCCGAGTCGGACGTCGCGCGCATCTTCCCCGGCGGCCTGCGCAGGGTCCCCCTGCCGACGTACCCGTTCGCCCGCGAGAGCCACTGGGCGACGGGCACACCGCCGCTCGCGGCGACGCCCTCACCGAAGCCCGCCCCCGCCCACCCCTTCCTCACCGACCTCACCCCCGACCCCGCCGCCCCGGGCACCCTCCAGGGCACCGTCCGCCTCACCGGCGAGGAACGCCTCCTGCACGACCACCTGGTGCGCGGCGGCCGGGTCCTCCCCGGCGTCGTCCACCTGGAACTCGCCCGCGAGGCCGCCGTCCGAGTCTTGGGGACGGATCCGGCGGCCGGGCTGAGGATGCGGGACGTCACCTGGGTGCGCCCGCTGGCCGTGGACGGCCCGACGGACGCGCGGGTCACGGTCCGGCCCGACGCCGGGGGAGTCACCGTCACGATCGGCGCCCCGGGCGAGCCCCCGTACAGCGAGGCCCGGGTCCAGCCGTCCGCCGCCCCGGCCCCCGCCCCCCTCGACCTGCCCGCCCTGCGCGCCGCCTGCCCCACCCGCGTGCCCGGCACCCGGATCACCCAGTCCCTGGTCGCGGCCGGCATCACCCACGGCCCGGCGCTGCGGGCGATCGACGAGGCGTACGTCGGCGAGGGCACGGTCGTCGCCCGGCTGACCGCGCCCGCCGGGCACCCGTACGTCCTGCACCCGGCGCTGACGGACTCGGCGATCCAGGCGTCCGCCGCGCTCGCGCTCGACGGCGACGCGGACGACGTCAGGGTGCCGTTCGCCCTGGAGGCGCTGGAACTGTTCGGCCCCTGCGAGGAGGTGATGTGGTCGGTGGTCCGCGTGGTGGACCCCGGCCGGCTCGACATCGACCTCGTCGACGAGACGGGCGCGGTCCGCGTCCGGCTGACCGGCTACACCTCGCGCGCCGTCCCCGACTCCGCGCCCGCGCTGTTCGGCCCGGCCTGGGAGCCGGTCGCGGCCGAGGAGTGGGGGCCCGCGTCCGGCCAGGAGCGGGTGCTCGTCGTCGGCGCCTCGCACGAGCGGTTCGCCGACGTCGTCCGCAACTTCCCGCAGGCCCGCGCCTGGCGGCTCGCGCCCGGCGCGACGGTCGAGGAGACCGCCGCCGAGCTGACCGCCCTGGGCGGCATCGACCACCTCCTGTGGCTCGCCCCCGACACCGCACCGCACGTGACGGACGCCGCCGGCTTCACCGCCGCGCAGGAGGACGGCGTCATCGCCGCGTTCCGCATGGTCAAGGCGCTGCTCAGCACCGGCGCCGACGCCCGCCCGCTCGGCGTCACCCTCGTCACACAGAGCGCCCTCGCCACGTACCCGGGCGAGGCGACCCGGCCCGCGCACGCCGCCCTGCACGGCCTGTTCGGCTCCCTGGAGAACGAGTACGGGCACTGGAGCGTCCGCCGTGTCGACCTCGACCACCTCGACGACATGGACGGACTCTCCGGCCTGCCCACCCGCACCCCCGGCGGCACCTGGGCCCGGCGCGCGGGCCAGTGGCTGCGCCGCCGCCTCGTCCCGACCGCCTCGGCCCACCTGGAGACCGTGCCCTACCGCGAGGGCGGCGTGTACGTCGTCATCGGCGGCGCGGGCGGACTCGGCGAGGCGTGGACACGGCACGTCACCGAGCGGCACGGCGCCCGCGTGACCTGGCTCGGCCGCAGGCACCGGGACGCCGGCATCGAGGCACGGCTGCACGCGGCGCGCGGGCGCGGCGAGGTCCGCTACCTCGCCGCCGACGCCACCGACCCGGCCGCGCTGCGCGCCGCGTACGAGGACGTCAAGGGCCGGTACGGGCGCGTCGACGGTGTCGTCCACTCGGCGCTCGTGCTGCGCGACCGGGGGCTGGCGGGCATGGCCGAGGCCGACTTCCGGGCCGCGCTCGCGGCGAAGGTCGACACCAGCGTGGCGATGGCCCGGGTCTTCGCCGCCGAACCCCTCGACTTCGTCCTCTTCTTCTCCTCGCTCCAGTCCTTCGTGACGGCCGCCGGCCAGTCCAACTACGCGGCCGGCTGCGCCTTCGCCGACGCGTACGCGAACCTGCTGGGCCGCGAACTCGCCTGCCCCGTCCGGGTCATGAACTGGGGCTGGTGGGGATCCGTCGGCAGCGTCGCCTCCGCCTTCCACGAGCAGAGCATGGCCCGCTGGGGCCTCAAGTCCATCGAGCCGCCGGAGGGCATGGCCGCCCTCGGCACACTCCTGTCCGGCCCCCAGCCGCAGCTGGGCTACGTCAAGCTGACCGACCCGCGGGCCATCGAACCGATCGACCCCTCGCTGCGGACGACGGTCTACGCGCGGGCGTCCGTCGGCGTCCCGCCGGAGGCGGTCGCCGCGCACACGGGGCAGGCCGACGAGGAACTGCTGCGGAGCGTCGCCGCGTGGCGACGCGACGAACGCGACCCGCTGCTCGGGCAGTTGATCCGGGCGCATCTGGAGGCGCTGGGGGTGGTGCGGGCCGGGGAGCTGGTGCCGGGTGGCGTCGGCGGGTTTGCGCGGGGCGGTGTCGGTGAGTTCGTGCAGGGCGGCGGCGATGGGTTTGCGCCGGGCGGAGTTGGTGGGTCCGCGCAGGGTGGTGGTGAGCTTGCGTCCGCCGATCTCGCGGCTCTGCGCGCACGCGGTGGCATCCACGAGCGGTACTCCGCCTGGCTCGCCCACTCCCTGCGGGTCATGCCGGCGTCGGCGCCGCCGCTCGACGTCCTTCAGGCACGGTGGGAGCGGGAGTGCGCGCGCTGGTCCGCCGACCCCGACAAGGCCGCCGAACTCGCCCTCGTCGACGCGACGTTGGCGTCCCTGCCCGCGATCCTCACGGGGCGTGTCCCCGCGACCGACGTCATGTTCCCGCGCGGTTCCGTCGAACTCGTCGAGGGCTGCTACCGGAACAACAGGGTCGCCGACACGTTCAACCGGACGATGTCCGCGGCGGCCTCCGGCATCGTCGCCGGCCTGCTGCGCCAGGACCCCGGCGCCCGGATCCGCATCCTGGAGATCGGCGCCGGTACGGGCGGCACGAGCGTGGGCATGTTCGCCGCGCTGCGCCCCTACGCGTCGAGCATCGAGACGTACACGTACACCGACCTCTCCAAGGCGTTCCTCAACCGGGCGCAGGCCGACTACACCCCCGACGCCCCCTACCTGGACTGCCGCCGCTTCAATGTCGAACAGCCCCTTGCCGACCAGGGCATCGAGGCGGGCTCCTACGACCTGGTCATCGCGGCGAACGTCCTGCACGCGACGCGCGACATGCGCAACACGCTGCGCAACGCCAAGGCCGCACTCCGCGACCGAGGCTGGCTCCTCCTCAACGAACTCACCGCCTTCGACGTCTTCAGCCACCTCACCTTCGGCCTCCTGGAAGGCTGGTGGCTGTCGGAAGACGTCCCCCTCCGCGTCCCCGGCTCCCCGGCACTGGCCCCTCAGTCATGGCGAGACGTCCTACGCGGCGAGGGCTTCACCTCGGTGGTGTCACTGCTGCCGTCGGCCCAGGCCCTGGGCCAGCAGATCATCGCCGCCGAGGGGGACGGGATCGGCAGGCAGAGGGCGACGGGGCCCACGAGCAAGACTGCTGCCGGTGCTGCCGGGGCAGCGGGCATGGTCTCGGGAGGAGTACAGCGGACGACACCGGCTCCCGCGCCCCTGGCCCCTGCCGCCCGCCCAGTGACCACCCCAGCTCCGGCCACCCCCTTCCCGGCCGTCTCGGCCCAGACCGCCCCGACCCCGGCCACTCCGTTCCCGGCCACTTCGGCTCCGGCCGCTCCGGCCACCCCGTTCCCGGCCGTATCGGCTCCGTTCGTTCCGAGCCCGGTGGTTCCGGTCGTGCCCGCCCCGGCTCCGGCGCCCCTGCCCCCGGTGGCCGCGGCCTCGGTCGTAAGTGCCCCGTCGTACCCCGCCCCGGCCCCCGTCGCATCGTCCGCCGGGTCCGGCTCTACCCCCGTCGCGGTCCTGTCCGCCTATCTCACCGGCAAGGCCGCGGAAACCCTCCGGGTTCCCGCGGAGAAGATCGATGCCGGGACCTCGTTCATCGAGTACGGGATGGACTCGATCCTTGTTCTCCAGTTCACCAATGAACTGCGCCAGGATCTGGGCGAGTTGTCGTCGACCGTGCTGTTCGAGGAGGACTCGGTCGGCAGGCTCGCCGCGTACCTGGTGGCGAACCGTGCCGAAGAGGTGCGCGCGCTGGTGGCGGGGCTGCACCCGGAGCTGGTGCGGGACGAGGGTGCCGTGGACGTGGCGCAGCCGGTGCTGGGAACGCTGTTCCACGCGGCCGTCCGCTCGGCGCCACCGGCTCAGGGTGCCGCGCTGCTGAAGAGCGCCGCACGGCTGCGCCCCGCCTTCGAGACGGGCGCGGACACGCCCGACCCGGAGACGCTGTACCTGGCCGAGGGCGAGGACGAGGTGGGCCTGGTCTGCCTGCCGTCGCTGATCGCCCCCACGGGCGCGCACCAGTACCTGCGGCTGGCCATGGCCCTGCGCGGCCGGCGCTCGGTGTGGGCGACCGGCATGCCGGGATACGGCACCGGTGACCCCCTCCCGCAGACCCTGGACGCGGCGATCGACCGCCAGGTCACGGCGTTGCGGGGCCGCTTCGCCGGCCGGCGTCTCGCGCTGGTGGCGTACTCGTCGGGCGGCTGGCCGGCCCACGAGATCGCGCGGCGGCTGGAGGCCGACGGCACACCGCCCGCCGCACTGGTCCTGCTGGACTCCCCGGCGAGGCCGGGCGACGCCCTGGCCGACGGCATGATCA
The DNA here is from genome assembly GCF_048159485.1 of Streptomyces sp. 4F14. Classification (NCBI taxonomy): domain Bacteria; kingdom Bacillati; phylum Actinomycetota; class Actinomycetes; order Kitasatosporales; family Streptomycetaceae; genus Streptomyces; species Streptomyces sp. 4F14. Next base: position 263,001 of record NZ_JBLRVY010000012.1, on the reverse strand, counting down.
CGATCACCCGCTGGCTCGCCGACCGCTACCCCCAGCTCCCCGCCGACGACGAACAGCTCACGGCGATGGCGCGGTACGCGGAACTCTTCGAGGGCTGGGAGCCCCGCCCGGTGTCGACGCCGACGCTGTTCGTGGCGCCGTCCTCGACGGAGGCCCTGTCGGAGGTCCTGGGCGACCCGTCCCGTCAACTGTGGCGCCCGGACTGGCCGTTGGACCACACCCGCCTGGAGGTCCCCGGCAACCACTTCACCCTGCTGGAGGAACACGCCGGGACCACCGCGCACACCGTCCACGAGTGGCTGACGCGCCTGGGCTGACGCCGTACGGGCGCCGACGGGGTGAATCCCGTCGGCGCCCACGCCTACGCCGCCCCCGGCACGAGTGTCTTCTCCGCGCTCAGCACGAACGCTTCCAGCTGCGCCGAGCCGACCGCGTGCGGGCAGTACTCGCGCCGCACCCGCTCCACCGCCACCCGCGCACTCACCCCGGCCACCGCCATGTCGAGGCAGGCCAGCGCCGCCCCGGTCCGCCCGTGCCCGCCGAAGCAGGCGACTTCGAGCGTGGCTCCGCCCTGTACCTCGACGGCGAGTTCCCGGACGCGGGTGAGGAGCAGCGCCGACTCCACGGGCGCCTCCAGTGTGGGCCAGAACACGAAGTACGGGCGGCGCGCGTCGGCCTCGCCGTGCCAGCGTTCGTCGAGGTAGAGGCCGAAGTCCGCGGGCCCGGCGAGCAATGCGTTGGCGCGGCGCTCGGGGCTGTCCAGGGAGGTACCCCACACCGTGAGGCCGCCGACCCGGTAGCGCGTCCTGAAGTGGCGGTCCTTCTTCGGGCGGTCGGTCATGTCGTCCTGCCTTCCTCTCGTGTCGCGCCGGCGGCGGATGCGGGGATCCAGAAGCCGGCCGTGGGGTGTTCGCCGGGCCCGAAGGCCGCCTTGAACCTCGTCACCGAGGTGCCGGGGTAGGTGTCGCCCATGTGCAGGGTCCGGGCACCGCGCGCACAGGCGTCCTCGGTCATCAGGTGGACCAGGTACGTCGGCGCCTGGGTCAGCGCGGCGCCCTCCTTGTCCATCGCGGCGGCCCAGTACACGGCCTGCGGGCCCCGGTGCAGGGCCACCAGCGCGGCGACCGGCACGCCCTCGTGCGACGCCAGCCACACCTGGCAGCCGTCCCCCAGGTGCCGGGCCACCGCCGCGAACTTGGCCGGCGGGTTCTTCTCCCGCACCTTGCGCAACGTCTCCTCGGGCGCGTCCCCCGCCTGCCCGGCCCACCGCACGGCCGACAGCTCGAACAGCCGCTGGAACTGGGGCACGAGCCGTCCCGTACCGTCCCGCTCGACGTCGAGCCCCGAGCGCTCGGCCTTCCGTACGGCCCACCGGGCCCGCTTGCTGAACCTGTGCTGCCACACGTGCCCGAACCCGCCGTCCAGGTCCAGGACCTGGGTCAGCCGCGGGTTGCGGCGGGTGCCCGGCGGCATCCGCGCCTCCCACAGCGGCGCCGAGGCGGTGTCCGGGCGCAGGTACACCGTCCGGGCGGGGAGCGCGGCCAGGTCGTCCACCACGACCCGCGCCCGCTCGGCCGTCAACGCCCCCGGCGCCGCCACGGCCCCGCCGACGCCCCAGCCCTCGGGCCAGGACGCGTACGTCCCGCCGTCGGCCGCCCGCACCAGCGGCACCAGCACCCTCGTGCCGTCCGGCCAGGTGTAGAGCCGCGACGCGTCCCGCCACCCGCCCGCGCACACGGCGTCGCGCCAGCCGGCGGTCTGACTGGGCAGCACGAAGTCGCCCGCCTCGCGGACGACTTCGTCCCAGAGGGAGGCGGGGACATGAAGGTCGACGCGGACGCCGAGGGCGGTTGCTGTCATGAGGGCACATCCTGCGGGGCGCCGGGAGGCTGGGTTAAGAGGGGTTTCTCCGCGCGGAACGGCGAGAACGGCGAGGCGGGACGCGGGTCCGGCCGGCGCGGGCGGCGTCCGTTCCGTGCGGCGGACCGGCGGCTGCGCAGAGCGGTGGGCACGGGCATCGTGGGCCGGACCGGCCAGGTGCCCGCGCCTCGCCCCGTCCACTCCCCGTGCCCGTCCCGCGCCCACCCCGGCGCCCGTCCCGAGAGCCGATGCCGTGGAGCCGCAGTCCGTGTCGTCCTGTCCCGACGGCCCCGCCCCGGCGCCGGACCGGACCCGGTTGACCTGGGGACCGGTCCGCTGGGAGCTGACCAGCGGGAACCCGGCGGAACACCGCTGGTTCGCCGCACACCTGTCGGTCACCGGCGACCACCTGCCGTACGCCGCGCCCCTGCGGACGTTCAGGATCGAGGCGCGCACGGGAACGCCCGAGCAGTGGCGGGGGCCGACGGGTCCTGTCGTCCTCATCCGCGACGTCCCGCACCACCGCACGGTCGTCGAGGGCCGCCCGGCCTGGGTCAGGGCCGGCGACGCGCCGTACGCGTACGTCCACCGGGGCGGGGACGACTGGCTGGTCCTGCGCGAGGAGCGGGGCCCGGACCGGTTCCGCCCCGCCGAGACCCTGGCCGCCGAACTCCTCGGCGTGACCCTCGCCGGCCTCGGCGGCACGACCGTCCACGCGTCGGCCGCCACCGCCCCGCACGCCACCCTCTTCGCGGGGGCCTCCGGCACGGGCAAGAGCACCCTGGCCCTCGCCCTCGCCGCCCGGGGCGGCGCCTTCGTCGCGGGCGACCGCAGCGTGCTGCTGCCCGGCGAGGACGGGTGGCACGTCGTCGGCGCCGCCGTCGCCGCCCGCTTCGGCCGCGGCACCCTCCGGGCCACCGGGCACGCCGAACGCGTGGACGCCGTACGGCTGTTGCGCCACGGCGGCCCGGCCCCCGCGCCGAAGACATCGAAAACGCCGAAGACACCGAAGACGCCGAAGCCGCCGAAGGCCCTCCTGACCCAGACCGAACTGCACGGCCTCCTCGGCACCCGCACCTCGGCCGGCGCCCCCCTGACCCGCGTGGCCCTCCTGGAACACGCCACCGGCAGGACCCCGACGGTGACCCGGGTCCCGCCGGACGAAGCCACGCCCCTGCTCCTGCCCCACCTGCTGCCCGCCCCGGCCCCGTGGTGGGACGACACCCCGCCTCCGCCGGCCGTCCTCGCCCCCCACCTGCCGGTCCCCACGTTCCGGGTGCGCTGGAATCCCGTGACCCACGAGGCCGGAACCGTCCTGCGCCTGCTGGACCGGCGGTCGTCCGCGTGAGACTCCACCGGGTCCTGTGGGCCCCCCTCACGGCCGCCCTGCTGCGCGCGGCGGCCCCCGTCACGGCGACCGCGCTGCTCCTGCGGCACGGCCCCGCCACCGGGTACGCGCTCGCCGCGTGCGCGGCGGTGTGGTGGGCCGCCCGGACCCTGGACGAGGCCCTGGTCCCCCGCGCGGCCCGCGCGGTCGATCACGCGGCCCGGCGGTCCGTACTGAACGCGCTGGCCCGCGCGGCGGACGCCCGCCGGCTGGACCCGGACGACCGGGAGCTGGCCGACGCCGCGCACGCGGCGGCGGGCGTGGCCGTGCGCTGGGAGCCGAAGCCGGGGACGGCGGTCGCCCCGGCGGCCCGGCTGGTGCGCGACACGGGGGTCGTGGCCGGGGTCTGCGCGGCACTGGGGGCGGCGTACGCCCCGGCGGGGTGGCTCTGTGCCGGGGTCGCGGTCCTCGCCGGGGCCGTCCGGGTGCGGCGGCACGCCCCCGCCGACGCCGGGTTCGGCCGTACGCGGTGGCTGGCCCTGGCCCGGCGGACCCGGCGCAGGCCCGTGACGGCACGGGTGTCCGCCCTGGCCCTGGCGCTGACGGCGTTCCTCACGGCGGGCACCCGGCCGGGACTGGAGACGGGCGCGGCCCTGGCCGCCGTCCTGCTGTACCGGGCCGGGGCCGGCCTCCAGGACCTCACGGCACCGCGGCACGCGGTCACCGCGCTGCGGCGGGTGCGCGCCCTGTCGGCGACGGCGGCCCGTCCCCGCGCACCCCGCGGTTCCGCCGAGCGTCTGACCGTACGTCCGTTGTCCGGTGGCGGCCTGCGGATCCGGCTCACCCAGCCAGGACCCGCAGGACGCCCGCACGTCACCGAGGTTCGCGCGGCGCCCGGCGCGTCCGTCCGCCTCGCCACGAGCCGCGCGGCCGTGGATGTTCTGCGCGGCCTCATGGCGACCGCCACCGGCCCCGTGCTCCTGGTCGCGCCCGAGCCGTTGCGCCTGGGCTTCGCCACCCTGGCGGACAACGTCACGCTGGGCACCGGCCCCCTGCCGTCCGGCCTGGTGGCCGGTCTTCCGTACGGCCCCCGGACCCTTCTCTCCGCCCAGTACAGCCGCGGCGTGGACCTGGACGACCCCGCCTGGTCCGCCGTCACCGCCGCCCGCCTCACCGCCCACCTGCCCGCGGGGCCGGCCCTGATCTGCCTCGCCGCGTCCCCGGATCCGGCTCTGGCGCGGGCCCTCGACCGCGCCCGCGCGCGGGGGGCCTGCGTCCTGCGCCTGGATTCCGCACCCGTCACCGCCGCCCCGGAGCCCGTATGACCCGCCCCGCCCTCCTCTGTGCCACGACCGCCGCCGGCTCCTCCCTCGGCTGGTGGACGGCCCACGCCTCGCCGGACCGTCCCGCGACGGTCCTCGCCCTCGCCCTGGCCCTGTGCTGTCTCGGCGGCGCCTGGCGCGCGGGCCCGGCGGGCTTCGCCGTGGACCGGACGGTCCGCGTCGCCACGGCCCTGTCCATCCACCCCGCCCTGGCCCTGGCCCTGCTCCCCCTGTGCCTGCCGCTCCGCCCGCCGACGGCCCGTCCGCCCCTCACCGGCGAAGCCGCCGACGCCTCCCGGGCCATCCGCAGGATCGTCCGCACGGCGGTGGAACCGAAGGGCTGGCCGGAACTGACGGCATGGCGGCTGATGCCGCTGCTCGTGGACCGCCACGACCGGCACGCGGACACGGTGGCGTCCGCGACGGCCCGGGCGTCGGTCCGGTCCCTGCCGGGCGGACTTCCGGTGCCGGCGGCCCTCCTGCTGACGGCGGCGGTGGTGTGGGCGGTCCCGGGGGCGACCCTCACGCAGGCCCAGGCGGTCATGCTGATGGTGACGATCGCGACGGCGGCGTAGGTCTCAGGGGCGCAGCAACTCCCCGAACACCGCCCGCTCATGGTCCCGTTCCCCCACGGTCTCCGGGCAGTGCATCACGTTCCTGCGCTCCCCGCACCCCAACTCCGCCCGCAGCCACCGCTTCACGGCCAGTGTGCGCCGGATCGCGTCCTGACCGTGCACCGCCAGCAGCTCCACGGGCCCCTCGCACAGATAGGCCAGGGTCAGCGCCCCGTCGGGCTCGTCGGCCTTCTCGGGCAGCCACCGCCGCGCGTCGGCATCCCGCAGCCGCAGCGACCCGACCGCCTCCACGTCGAGCCCCGCGTCCCGCAGCGCCGCGACCACGGCCCCGGACAGCCCGCGCGCGACCCCGTCGGGTTTGACGAGGGCGTGGGTGGCGGGGGAGAGGTCGCAGCGGGCGGGCAGGGCGAGGCCCGGCAGGGTGTTCCAACGGATCCGCATCGGCCCTCCGCAGTCGTCGCAGGCGTCGTCGCCCCGATCCTGCCGCCGCCCCCGCTCCCCGCAGAACCCGCTGTTCCACGCGGTGAAATGTCCCGGTCACAGCGGCAGAGCCCTCGCTAAGGTCGCTCGCAAGAGCCGGAAGAGCGGCGCATCCACAGCCCGGAAGGGGACCAGCAGATGACGAGGGACCGGGGCCTGGCCCACGCCCAGAAGTATCTCGGAGACTTCGAGACGGTCGTGGCCGCCAGGATCGAACAGCAGGGCAGGGTCCGTCTGCTGGAGGCGGGCTGCGGCTACGGCGTCGCGATGATGGAGCTCGTCCGCGCGTTCGGGGACGCGGTCGAGGTGCACGGCTTCAACTACTCCCCGGTCGACGGCGACGAACGCCGGATGCGCACGGAGGCCGTGGAGCGGGGCATCTTCACGGAACAGGACCTGGCCGGCGTCACGCTGCCGCGGATCACCTTCTGCGACGCCTCGAAGCCGCTCCCGTTCCCGGACGGCTCCTTCGACTTCGTCTACAGCCAGGCGTCGATGTACCTGTACGACGACAAGGCGGCGTTCCTGCGGGAGTGCAACCGCCTGCTCGCCCCGGGCGGGGTGGCCCGCGTCAACCCGTCCCTGCACTTCGACGAGAAGGACGCCCCGCGGAAGTACCAGGGGTACTGGGAGATCTGGGACGGGGGCCGGGAGGTCGAGCTCGGCGACCACCTGAAGGGCGTCGAGGGCATCGACCTGGTCTGGCCGGCGGGCCGGGAGCACCCCGACCTCGCCTACGTCGAGGTGCGCCGGCAGGACGAACTGGACCTCGGCCTGCGCCTGGTGGCCTCCGTCGACCTGAACTTCCTGTGGCACGAGTGGGGCGGCGTGCGCAGCGTCTACTCGACGCAGGTGGAGTTCACCCCCCGCTACAAGCGCGAGCTGAGCCGCCCGGCGACCGCCGAGGCCCCGGCGTGACCCGCACGATCGAGATCGTCCCGTACGACCCGGCGTGGCCGGCGGAGTTCGCGGCCCTCGCCGCCCGCCTGCGGCCGGCCCTGGCGGACGCCGTCCGCATCGACCACATCGGCTCCACCTCGGTCCCGGGACTCGACGCGAAGCCCGTGATCGACGTACAGATCTCCGTGCCCGCCCTCACCCCGGACGACGCCTTCCGAATCCCGCTGGAAGGGCTCGGCTTCCGTTACCGGCGCGACAATCCGGACCTGTCGAAACGGTATTTCCGTGAGCCGGAGGGCGCCCGCCGCGTCCACATCCACGTCCGCCGCGCGGGCAGCCTCGACGAGCAGCTCAACCTGGTCTTCAGGGACTTCCTGCGCGCCCGTCCCGACACGGCCCGGCGGTACGCGCGGACGAAAAGGGAGCTGGCGGCCCGTCACCCGCATGACGGCCAGGCATATACCGAGGGCAAGGGGCCCTTCATCTGGGCGACGCTGCGTCAGGCCGCGGCCTGGGCCCAGGAGACCGGCTGGGAGCCGGGCCCCGACCGGGCCCAGGGCCCCGACCGCACCGACGGAGTCAGTCCCAGATGAGGCCGTCGCCGCCGGCCTCGCCGTCGGCCCGGACGGTCGTCACGTGCTGGGCGGCCGGCTGCTCGGCGTGCAGGGCGAGACCGCCCAGGGCGAGGACGGCGGCGGCGACAAACCCGTGGAAACGGAGAGTACGAGACATGGGGGGACCTCCAGAAGAATTGCGGTGAATTGGTGGGGGGACTTCCTTTGCGCCCCGGAATCGATGGCCTTCCGAATTCGGAAAGCTCATTCTTTTTCCGGTGGAGCGGGGGGCGCTTCTTCGCCTTTTCGCTGTCCGCGTCGCCGCGTCCCTCGCTTCGTTATCGATTCTGGAGTTCCGCACCGGTCGGGAGAAGCGGGAAAAGCGGCCCGGCCGCTTTGGGCCAGCGGCGGCGGTGCCCGGCAGGCTCCGGCCACCCCCCGTCGGCCGCGCGCCGGATGCCCCGACCGTGCTCCGGCCAGGGCCCCTGCCTCACGCGGACCCGCGCCGGCCCGCGTCGGCAGGTGGATAGGGAAGCGATAGCGGACCGAAAGTCCGGCCCCTTTGTGTAAGAGGCGGGCGAGGCGATTACTGTGCCCCGAAGGGGTGGCGGCCCCCTTGAGATACCGCCCCGGACAGGATGGAGGTCATGTTCGATGACGCGTTTCTCGCGTGGCATGCGAAGCGGCGACGAGCCTTTGGCTGTCGCCGATTTGCTGTTTTCCGCATCGAGTGGCTTATTAGTCCGGCGCCCCTGGTCCGGGGCGCTGCGGGGTGGATGGGACAGTACTCTCGGCGGGCGGAGGCGGAGGTGGAGCGGGAATGAAGGCCGTGTTCGGGTTGGCCGGGCTCGATCGGGTGCAGGAGATCGTCTACAGCGCGACGCTGGAGGAACCCGCACCGGACGTGCCGGCGCTGGCGCAGCGACTGCGCCTGGACGTCACCGAGGTGCGCGACGCCCTGGAGGTCCTGCTCGAACTGCGCATGGTGCGCCGCTCGCACGCGGAGCCGGAGCGGCTCGTCGCGGTCGATCCCGTGGTGGGCCTGCAGAACCTGCTGGCGCGCGAGCACGAGCAGTTGCTCGCCCGCCAGCAGCAGATCTCGGCGAGCCAGTCGATGGTGCTCAGGATGCTCGCGGACCGCAACGCGAGCGTCGCCTCCGCCGCCACCGAGGGGGTGCAGCGGCTGGAGGGGATCGACGCCGTCCAGCAGCGCCTGGAGCGGTTCTCGCAGGAGGTCGAGTGGTCCGTGGAGACGTTCATGCCGGGCGGCGCCCAGTCCGCGGCCGCGCTGGAGGCCGCGCGGGAGAACGACGCCCGGGTCATGGCCCGAGGCGTGGTGATACGCACGATCGGGCTGGACTCCGTACGCGAGCACGAAGGGACGCTGGCGTACGCCCGCTGGCTGACCGACCGGGGCGGCGAGTTCCGTACGGTCGCCGCGCTGCCGCCCCGGATGGTGGTGGTGGACCGCAGTTCCGCGCTGGTGCCGATCGACCCGGAGGACAGCCGCAAGGGGGCGATGTACCTGACCGAGCCGGGCATGGTGGCCTCCCTGGTGGCGCTCTTCGAGCAGGTCTGGGACGTGGCCACGCCGTTCGGCAGTGACCGCAGGCCCGACAGCAGCGGTCTCTCCGCGCAGGAGAAGGCTTTGCTGGTGCTCATCGCACAGGGGCACACGGACGAGTCGGCCGCCTCCAAACTGTTCATCTCGGCCCGCACGGCCCGCCGGACGATGGCCGGCATCATGGAACGTCTGGGAGCGCGCAGCCGGTTCGAGGCGGGCGTGAAGGCTGCTCAACTCGGTTGGCTGTAACGGGGGAACGGCGGATGCGCCGGAGCCGGGCCCGCCCTGACCCGGCCCCGGCGCGGCCCCGTACCGGGCCGCGCCGGGGTTGCCGAACAGCGCAACTCCCTGATGACATTCGTGAATTGCCCGGCAATGCTGGATGTTTCAATCAAGTCTGCGGTGTGAGTAGACTGAGTTCAGGGCGAGTTGGGGGAAAGCCGCAGGCACAGGACCTAGACGGGGCTGCCGTCGGAACAGAGGCGGAGCGTTGGAACCTGTCTTTCGAGTTCTCGGCCCGCTCCGCCTGACCGGCCCGCAGGGGGTGATCCGGCTCCCCGCCGGACGCGAGCGGGTCGTCGCCTCCCAGCTGATCCTCAACACCAACAAGGTGCTCTCGGTGGAGCGGCTGGCGGACGCGGTGTGGAACTACGACGCCCCCTCCACCGCGCGGACCCAGATCCAGATCTGCATCTCGCGGCTGCGCCGGGCGTTCGACGCGGCGGGCCTCTACGGACGGATCGTCACCTCCCCGCCCGGCTACCAACTGGTCGCCGAGCAGGACGAGGTGGACCTGATGGTCTTCGAGCGCGAGGTCTCCGAGGCCCTGCGCGTGATCCGGCGCCGCGCCACCCCCGACACGACCGCCGAGGGGGTCGCCCTCGCCCGGCGCGCGCTCGGCCTGTTCACGGGCGAGCCGCTGGCGGACGTCGGCAGCGAGGTCGTCCAGTCCGTGGCCCGCCAGCTCGCACAGCGCCGGCTCCATGTCCTCGAAGTCTGCCTGGACGCGCAGCTCGACCTCGGGCAGGCGGCCGACATCGTCGACGAGATCGCCGCGCTGGTCGCCGAGCATCCGCTGCACGGGCGGCTACGGGCGCTCAACATGAAGGCCCTACAGCGGCTGGGCCGGCGGGCGGACGCGATCGCGGTCTACCAGGAAGCGCTGCGGGAGTACCGCGACCGGCTCGGACTCGAACCCGATCCCGAACTGAGACAGCTGCATGAAACGATTCTGCAAGACATGAGTTACCCGGCGGGGGAGAGCCGGGACCCCGAGGGACCCCGCAGCTTCGGCCTGGAGCCCCACGGCGCCCTGCGCCCCCCGGCCCTCGGCCGCGAACTCCTCCCCACCCCCGGCACGTACCACCTCGACGGCCGCACCGAGGAATTCCTCACGCTGCGGGAGGCCCTGCGGCGGTCGAGAACGACGGGGGCGAGGACGTCCCGCTCGGCCCCGGCCGCCCCCGGGGTGCATCCCGGGCCCGTGTTCGTCTCCGGCCCGCGCGGCATCGGCAAGACGGCCTTCGCCATCGCCGCCGCCGTCCGGCTCGCCCCCGACTATCCCGACGGCCGGCTGTACCACGACATGCGCCACCCGGACGGCACCCCCGTCGGCCCGCACGCCGTCCTGGCGACGTTCCTGCGCACGCTCGGCACGCCCTCCGCCGACGTGCCGCCGACACTGGAGGAGTGCTCGGCGCGGTACCGGGAAGTACTGCGAGAACGCCGGGTGCTGGTCGTTCTCGACGGCGCACAGGACTTCCAGCAGGTCCTTCCCCTGCTGACCGACGGCTCCGGCAGCGCCGTCATCCTGGTCAGCAGGCTGCCGTGGGGCGCGCAGCCGGCGGCCCGGCGCATCCGCCTCGGCCACCTCGACATGGACGCCTCCGTCAGCTTCCTGGCCCGGCTGGTGGGCGCCGCCCGCGTCTTCGCCGAACCGGCGGCGGCCCGCCGCCTCGCCGAGCGCTGCGCCGGGCACCCGCTGGCCCTGACGGCCCTGGCCTGCCGGCTCAACCGCCGCTCCCAGTGGCCCCTGTCCCTGCACCTGAAGTCCCTCATGGACGACGCGACCCTCCTGGACCAGCTCTCCACCGGCGAGTCGAACGTCCGCGCGGCCCTCCGGGCCGACTACGACGACCTGCGCCCCACCTCCCGCGTCCTCCTCCAGCGCCTCGTCCTGCGGGACGAGCGCCGGTTCTCCCCGGCGGTGGTGGACGCCCTCCTGGGCTGCCCGCCCGGCGCCGGCATGGAAGTCCTGGACGACCTGGTGGTGGCCGGCCTGGTGGAGGTACGCCCCGGTTCCGACGCTACGGAGAGCTACCGCCTGACGGGCCTGATGCACCTCCTGATCCGCGAGCACATCCCCTCCCGCTTCCTGACCGGCCTCGCACTGTCCCGGGGCGGGCCGTCCGACGGGTGATCACGAGGCCGTGGCCCGGGGCGCCGGCCGGGGCGCAGGCCCGGGCACCGGGCGGCCGGCCGTCACCGCGGGCGGCCAGACGCCCCGGCGCAGCAGGTCCCAGGCGTAGGCGCGGGCGATCAGGGCGACGCGGTTGCCGCCGCCGATGCGGAAGCGGAGGTTGCCGAGGTGGTACTCGACGTTGTTGCGGCTGAAGTGCAGACGGCTCGCTATCTGGCCGCTCGTCAGCCCCTGGGCGGTGAGCTCCAGGATCGACGCCTCCGTCGGGGTGAGCGTGGGACGCCGTGCGGGGGTGCGTGTTCCGTCGTCGGGGTGGACCGTCGACACCTCCCCCAACACGAGGAGTTCACGCAGCGCCGGCCCGCTCTGCCAGGGGATCCGGACGCAGTCCGCGAGGAACTCGGCGCCGTCGAGACGGACGAACACGACGGAGGCCGCCTCCCCTTCGCCGGCCGGGCCGGGCAGGCCGGCGCGGACGAGGCGGTGCAGGGGGAGACCCGAGAGCCCCTCGGGAGCGGGGGCCCCGAACAGGACGGCGGCGGCGGGGTTGGCACCCAGCACCGTGTCCTGGACCGACACCTTCAGCACCCCCACGGGGAGCCGCGACAGCAGCGGGTCCAGGTCGGACGCGGGCGGGGCCGGCGCGGGACCGGCCGGCCACCGCGCGACGTCCACGGCGGCCACGGCGCCGGACATGCACCAGGCCGCGCCGACGACCCCGCCGAGGCTGCCGTCGGCCGCACGGTCGGGGGAGAGGATCACCTTCCACAGCCGCGTGCCGTCGGCCACCTCCCAGGAGACGGTCCTGTCGTCGAGGACGAGTGAGTGGGCGGCGCCGAGGAGCTGGGCGTTGCCGAAGGAGGAGACCAGCGCCGGGTCCCCGGTCCGCGTCAGATGGACGTGGTGACCCGCGCGCAGCCCGATCCGCCAGGCGGCCCCGGCGGCCTGGACCACGGTCAGGGTCCGGTCCGTCTTCCAGGTCGCCACCTCGACCAGCCCGTCGGTGACCGGCTGCCCCGGCCCGGTGGGCCAGGGCCGGGCCTCTTCTGTGTCTCGGCCAGAACCAGGCATGGGGACGGCTCCCTTTCCGTGCGGCGCCCGCGGCGGGAGTGCGCGGGCGGTCGGTGTGCCCGACGGACCGGCCGGATCCTGCCCCCACCGGTTCCTCCGTCGGTACCCGCAGTCTCACAGGTGGGCCGACGCCATGGCACCGCTCACAGGTGGCCTGATCCGGCCTGGCCCAAAAGGGCCGTTCGCCGCGTTCCGGTCCGGCTCAGGTCGCGACGGCCACCTCCGCCCGCCGGGCCGGATCGTGGGGCGCGGCCCGCAGCAGGCCGTACACGTACGCGTCGTCCAGCGCCTGCCAGGAGGCCGCGATCACGTCCCGGCCCACCCCCACCGTCGACCACTGCGCCGCCCCGTCCGTCAGCGTCAGCAGGACACGGGTGGTGGAGCCCGTGCCGCCCGCGTCGTCGAACATCCGGGCCTTGTAGTCGACCAGCCGCAGGCTCGGCAGCCGCGGGAACGCCTCGCCGAGACCGCGCCTGACCGCCAGGTCCAGGGCGTGCACCGGGCCCGGCGCCTCGGCCGAGGTGATGAGCGAGCGGCCGGCCACACGCAGCGCGACGGTGGCCTGGTTGACGGACTCGCTCGGACCCCGTTTCTCGACGACGACCCGCCAGTGCTCCACCTCGAAGGGCCGCCGCAGCCCCCCGGTCTCCGCGCGGATCAGCAGCTCCAGGGACGCGTCGGCCGATTCGTACGCGTACCCGCGCAGTTCGCGCTCCTTGACGCGGGTGACGACCCGGCCCGAGGCCAGCCGGTCGTCACCGAGGTCGATGCCCAGCTCCCTGGCCTTGAGCTCGATCGAGGCGCGGCCCGCCATGTCGGACACCAGCGTCCGCATGCTGTTGCCGACCAGGGCCGGGTCGATGTGCTGGTACAGATCGGGATCCACCTTGATCGCGGAGGCGTGCAGTCCCGCCTTGTGCGCGAAGGCCGAGGCACCGACGTACGCCTCGTGGGCCGGCGACGGCATGCCGGTGATCTCCGCGACGGCGTGCGCGACGCGGGTCATCCGCGCGAGCGCGCCGGCCGGCAGCACCGTACGGCCCTGCTTCAGCTCCAGGGCCGCGACCACCGGGAACAGGTCGGCGTTGCCGACGCGTTCGCCGTAGCCGCCCGCCGTGCACTGCACGTGTGTGGCGCCCGCCTCCACGGCGGCCAGCGTGTTGGCGACCGCGCAGCCCGAGTCGTCCTGGGTGTGGATGCCGAGGCGGGCCCCGGTCGTGCGCAGCACGGCGGAGACCACGGCGTGCACCTGCGAGGGAAGCATGCCCCCGTTGGTGTCGCACAGGACGACGACGGCGGCGCCCGCCTCGTGGGCGGTGCGCACCACCTCGGTGGCGTACGCGGGGTCGGCGCGGTGGCCGTCGAAGAAGTGCTCGCAGTCGACGAAGACCCGGCGGCCGTGCGCGCGCAGATGGCGGACGGTGTCGGCGATCATCCGGAGGTTCTCCGCCGGGGTGGTGCGCAGCGCGAGTTCCACATGCCGGTCGTGCGCCTTGGCGACCAGGGTGATCACCGGCGTCTGGGCCGCCAGCAGCGCCGCGACCTGCGGGTCCTCCTCGACCGGGACACCGGCCTTGCGGGTGGCGCCGAACGCGACGAGCTCGGCGTGCCGGAACTCGATCTCCCGCGCGGCACGCCGGAAGAACTCGGTGTCGCGGGGGTTGGCGCCGGGCCAGCCGCCCTCGATGAAACCCACGCCGAAGCCGTCGAGGAGGCGGGCGACGGCGAGCTTGTCGTTGACGGTGAGGTTGATGCCCTCGGCCTGCGCTCCGTCGCGGAGCGTGGTGTCGAGGACGTGGAAACTGTCGTTCGGTGCGGTGGTCATGGTGACGACGACTCCTCACGGGGTCCGGGGCGAGGCTGTCAGGCGCCGAGGCGGCGCATCCAGCCGTGGGTGTCGGGGGTGCGGCCCGTCTGGATGTCGAGCAGGGCCTCGCGCAGGCGCGTGGTCACCGGGCCCGCTCCGCCGTCGCCGACCGTCCAGTCGCCGCCCGCGGAGCGGACCGTGCCGACCGGGGTGATGACGGCGGCGGTCCCGCAGGCGAAGACCTCGGTGATACGGCCGTCCGCGCAGCCCTGGCGCCAGTCCGCCGCGCTGATCCGGCTCTCGCGGGCCTCGTACCCGAGGTCGGCGGCGACCTGGAGGAGCGAGCCGCGGGTCACGCCGGGCAGCAGGGAACCGCTCAGCTCCGGGGTGACGATGCGGTCGCCGTACACGAAACAGAGGTTCATGCCGCCCATCTCCTCGATCCAGCGGCGCTCGATCGCGTCCAGCCAGACCACCTGGTCGCAGCCCCGCTCGGCGGCCTGGGCCTGGGCGACCAGGGAGGCGGCGTAGTTGCCGCCGCACTTGGCGGCGCCGGTGCCGCCGGGGGCGGCGCGGACGTAGTCCTCGCAGAGCCAGACCGACAGCGGCCTGACACCCTCGGGGAAGTACGCGCCCGCCGGCGAGGCGATCAGGACGAACAGGTACTCACCGGCGGGCCTGATGCCGAGGCCCGCCTCGGTCGCGATCATGAACGGGCGCAGATAGAGAGAGGTCTCCCGGCCCTCGGGCACCCAGGCGTCCTCCTGCGCGACCAGCGCGTCGAGCGCGGCGAGGAACAGGTCCTCGGGCAGCTCGGGCATCGCGAGCCTGCGGGCGGACTCCCGGAACCGGCGGGCGTTGCGCTCCGGGCGGAACACCGCCGCCGACCCGTCGGGCTGACGGAACGCCTTCAGCCCTTCGAAGATCGTCTGCGCGTAGTGCAGGGTCATGTTGGCGGGAGACAGGGACAGCGGGGCGAAGGGGACGAGCTCGGCGTCGTACCAGCCGCGTCCCTCGCTCCAGCGGACCGTCACCATGTGGTCGGTGAAGTGGCGGCCGAAGCCGGGGGCGGCCATCAGCGCCGCGCGTTCGGCGGCGGGCAGGGGACGAGAAGTCGGTTTCAGCTCGATGTGGGGGACTGCCGTTGTGGTCACTGGGGGTTCCCGGTGTGGGTGAGGGCGGGGGACTCGTGTTCCGCCAGGACGATGCGGACGACGTGCTCCAGGACGTCGTGGAGGTAGAAGTGACCGCCCTGGAAGAGGTGGGCGGCGAAGGGGCCGTCGGTCGCCTCCCGCCAGGCGCGCAGGTCGTCCGCCGGGACGAAGGGGTCGCAAAGACCGCCGAGAGCGGTGACCGGGGTCTCCAGCGGGCGGGTGCCGGGCGGCTGCCGGTGGGTCTCGGAGAGCGTGAAGTCGGCCCTGACCAGCGGCAGCATCATCGCCATCAGCTCGGGGAGCGCGAACGCCTCCTCGGGCATGCCGCCCAGGGCGCGCAGCACCTCGGTGAGGTCCCGGTCGGGGAGCAGGTGGCGGGCCGGACCCCGGTGCGGGAGATGGGGCGCGGGGCGGGCGGAGACGAACAGGTGCCGGGGGCCGGGGAGCCCCTCCTCACGCAGGCGCAGCGTGAGCGTGTGCGCGAGGAGGGCGCCCATGCTGTGCCCGAAGAACAGCGTCGGCAGGTCCAGGAGGCCGGACACCTCGGGCAGCATCCCGTCGACGACGTCCGAGGCCCGGGTCAGGGCGGGCTCCCCGGCCCGGTCCTCCCGCCCCGGCGGCTGCACCAGGCACAGTTCCAGGTCGTCGGGGAGCAGCCGCTGCCAGGGCCGGTACATCATGGCCCCGGAGCCCGCGCACGGGAAGCACACCAGCCGGCCCCTGGCCCGGGGCCGGGGAACGGGCCGCCGCACCCAGCGGCCGGCCCTCCCTGCCTCGGTCACACCGTCTCCAGTGCCTTGTAGTCGACCTTGCCCCGCACCGTCATCGGCATCGACTCGACCGGGACGAAGCGGCCCGGCACATGGTTCGCCGGCAGCGTCGCGAGCGCCGTGCCGCGCACGGCCCGCGCGTCCGCCGGGGACGCGCCGTCCGGCACGTAGTACGCCGTGAGCCCGACGACGCTGTCGAACTGGTCCCGGACCACCCGGACGGCCACCGTGCGCACGCCCGGCAGCCGGCCGAGGGCGGCCTCGACACCGTCGAGCTCGATGCGCTGGCCCCGGATCTTGACCTGCCGGTCGGTCCGCCCGACGAACCGCAGCAGACCGTCGTCACCCATGAGGCACTTGTCCCCGGTGCGGTACAGCCGGCGCACCGCACCGCCGACCTCCAGGTCGACGAACCGCTCCGCGACCAGCTCGGGACGGCCCACGTAACCCAGCGCGACCCCCGCGCCCCCGGTGTACAGCTCGCCCGCCTCGCCCGTCGGGCACTGCCTGCCGTCGCCGTCGAGGACGAAGATCTCGGTGCCGGGGACCGGGACACCGACGGGGATGCCGTGCGGGTCGTCCAGGTCGTGGCGGCGGGTGGTGTGCACGGTCGTCAGCATGCTGTTCTCGACCGGCCCGTAGGCGACGACGAGCCGGATGCCCGGGTGCTCGTCCAGGAAGCGCCCCATGTGCGGCACCGAGACGCGCTCGCCACCGGTCATCACCTGGGCGAACCCGGAGAAACAGCCGATCCCCTCGTCCACCAGCAGGTTGAACAGCGCGGTCGTGAGGAACAGGTTGTCCGCGCCGTGCTCCTCGACCATCAGGGACAGCGTGTCGGGCGTGATGTACGGCGTGTCGGTGACCAGGACGGTACCGCCGCTGAGCAGCGCGCCCCACATCTCGTAGTTGCCCATGTCCCACTGCAGCTGGGCGAGTTGCGGGACCACGGGACGGTCGGCGAAGCCGATCAGCGGCTCGGGGTGGAACATCCGGATCACGCCCCGGTGCGGGCAGAGCACCGCCTTGGGGGTGCCCGTGGTGCCGGAGGTGAACAGCAGACAGGCCGGGGCGTCGTCGTCGCCCGGCGCCGGGGCGGGCGCGTCGGGTGCGGCGAGCAGCTCCGCGAGGGACGGCGGGGACCAGGCCCCGGGCCCGTCGGCGTCGGTCACCGTGAGACGGACGGCGAGCAGCTCGGTCATCTCGGCGCGCACCTCCGCCGGCCAGCCGGGGTCGGCGACGGCGTACGCGCGCCCGGAGCGCACCACGCCCAGCAGGGCGGCGACCCGGCGTACGGACGGGGCGAGGTCGACGAAGACGACGTCGCTCGCGTCGGGCAGGGCACGCAGCCCGGCCGCGACCGCCTCCGCGGCGGCGTCGAGCTGCCGGTAGGTGAGGGTGCCGTCGGGGCCGGACACCGCGAGGTGGTCGGGGGCGGCCAGGGCGTGTTCGTGGACGAGGCTCTGGATGGTCATGCCGGGATGTGCCTTTCGTCGGCATCGGGGTCGGGGGCGGGAGGGGCCGTGGAGGCGGCGCGGGATTCGGGGGCGGGGCCGGTGTCAGGGGCGGCGTCGGCGTCGGCTTCGGGGTCGGGGTCGGGGTCGGGGTCGGGCGAGAACGTGCGGCCCGTCAGCGCGGCCACGACGAGGACCACGAGGCCGAGCGCCCCGCCGACCGCCGCGATCCAGAACGTGGTGTGCAGTCCGGTGCGCGAGGCCAGGAAGCCGCCGGTGGTCGCGCCGAGCGGGATCACCCCCCAGATCACGAACCGGATCGAGGCGTTGACCCGGCCGAGCAGCTCCTGAGGAGTGATCGTCTGGCGGAGCGTCACCTGATGGATGTTGAAGACGACGGCTCCGAACCAGGCGACGGTCATGCCCGCCAGGAAGACGGCCTCCGGCTGGGTGCCCGGAGCCAGCGGCAGCAGCGCCATCCCGCCCACGTTCGCCGCGACGGCGCCGATCAGGGTCCGCCTGACCCCGAACCGCTTGCCGATCCGGCCCGCGACGAGCGCGCCCGCCACGAACCCGGCGTTGCTCAGCCCGAGCAGCAGCCCCGCCGTCCCCGCGGACATCCCCAGCTCCCGCACGGCGTACGGGATGAGCAGGGCGTACATGATGCCGCCGGAGAAGAAGTTGAGCAGCGCCAGGCAGGCCACGAGCGGCGCGAGCGTGCGGTGCCGGAGGATCCAGCGCAGCGCGGCCGCGACCTCCGCGAACAGCCGGCGCTCGGCGGGCGCGGCCGGCGGCGCGGCCGGCCTGGCCTCGATGCGCCACAGGAAGAACGCGGACAGCAGATAGGAGACGACGTCGGCGACCAGCACCAGGGGCGCCCGCAGCCAGGAGACCAGCAGACCCGCGAGCCCCGGCCCGGCGATCTGCGCCCCGGAGCGGCTCAGCTCCAGCTTCCCGTTGGCGTCCGCGAGCCGGTCCCGCTCGACGATCTCGGGCAGGTACGTCTGATAGGCGACGTCGAAGAACACGGTCAGCGCGCCGTGCAGACAGGCCACCGCGTACAGCAGCGGCATCGAGACGGCGTCCAGGAGGAACGCGACCGGCACGGTGGCCAGGACCAGGGCGCGGCCGAGGTCGCAGACGATGAGGACCCGGCGGCGGGCGAGCCGGTCCACCCACACCCCGGCGGGCAGACCGAGCAGCAGGAACGGCAGGAACTGCGCGGTCACCAGCCCGGCGACACCGGCGTTGTCCGCGTGCAGTTCGCCGATGGCCAGCAGCGGCAGCACGATCGGGGTGATCTGGCTGCCCAGCTGGCTGATGGTCTGGCCGGCCCACAGCCGCCGGAAGTCCTGGTGCGCGGGCCCGGCGAACTTCCCGGCCCGCATCAGCGCGCGGCTTCCGGGCTGTCGCCCGACTGCCGGATACGGGCGGCCAGTTCGCCCACCGTCGGGTGCCGCAGCACCTCCAGCGCGGCGACCTGCACACCGAGGCGCTCCCCGAGCCGGGCCGCGCTGCGGATGGCGAGCATCGAGTGGCCGCCGAGTTCGAGGAAGTCGGCGTCGGGGCCGGTGACCGGCTGTCCGAGCAGCTCGCTCCAGATCTCGGCGATGACGTCCTCGATGGTCTCGGGCACGGCGGGGGCGGTCACGGTGAACTCCTCAAGGGGGGTGTCGGGGTGCTGGACGATCCAGCGCAGGGTGTCCTGGTACGAGGCCGCGAGCCGCTGCACGGTCGCCTCGTCGAACAGGTCGGTCGCGTACTCCCAGATGAGCGTGATCGACTCGCCGTGCTCGCCGTGCCCGGCCCCGAGGCCCTGTTCGAGCCGGGGGACCACGACGATGTTCATGTCGAACTTCGCCGACCCGTTCGAGATGCCCTCGGTCACCGTCATCCGTACGCCGGGCAGCGCGAGGGAGGCCAGGGGGGCGTCGTGGAAGCCGAAGCTGACCTGGAAGAAGGCGTTGCGCGAGACGTCGCGGCGGCGCTGCGAGGCGGCGAGGATCTGGTGGAAGGGCACGTCCGGGTGGGCCTGCGCCTCGACCACGGTCCGGCGGGCCGCGCGCAGCACGTCGGTGACCGGCCGCCCGGGGTCGACCTCCACCCGCATCGGGAGGTTGTTGACCAGCATCCCGATCAGCTGCTGCGTCTCGGGCAGGACCCGGTTGGCGAGGGAGCTGCCCACGCACAGGTCGCGCTGCCCCGTCAGCCGGTTCAGCTCGGCCAGCCAGCCGGAGAACAGGGTGAGGTAGAGCGAGACACCCTGCTCCCGCGCGAACGAGCGCAGCCCCGCGCCGAGTTCCGCGTCCAGCGGGATGCGCAGCGCCCGTCCCCGGTGGCTCGGCACCTCGGGCCGGGGCCGGTCCAGGGGCAGGTCGAGCGGGGCGGGCGGGGTGGCGAACCGCTCGGACCAGTACGCGAGCTGACGCTCACGGTCACCGGAGTCGAGCCGTTCGCGCTGCCAGACGGCGAGGTCGACGAAGTCGATGGCGCGCGCCTCGGTCCGCGGGGCCCGGCCGGCCTTCACGCGCCGGTAGTTCTCGGCGAGTTCCCCGAGGAACACGTTGAAGGACCAGCCGTCGTGGATCAGATGGTGCTCCACGATCATCAGGACGTGCTCACCGGCGCCGAGCCGGATCAGGTGCCAGCGCACCAGCGGCGGGCGCTCCAGGTCGAACCGCTCCGCCAGGATCTCGGCGGTCAGCGCGTCCAGCGCGTCCTGGCGGGCGTCGTCCAGGCCGCTCAGATCGGTGACGGGCAGGTCGTACGGCTCGTAGGGGTGGACCAGCTGCACCGGGGAGCCGTCGTCGGCGAGCCGGACCGAGGTACGGAAGACCTCGTGCCGCTCCATGACGGCGTTCAGCGCCGCCCGCAGAGCGTCGGTGGCCAGGTCGCCGTCGAAGTCCAGGCGGGCCTGGAAGTGGTAGCTGGAGCTGTCCGGGTGGAGCTGCTGGAGGATCCAGATCTGCTCCTGCGCCGGCGACAGCGGGGCCGGAACGCCCCGGTCCTGACGGCTCGGGCCGGCGGGCGCGGCGGGGGAGCCGGCCGCGTCCGTACGGTGCTCGTCGATCCAGGCCGCCAGCTCCCCGGGGGTCGGGTGGGCGGCGATCACCGGATACGGCACGTCGGTGCCCAGCCGCTCCTTGAGCCGGATCATCGACCGGATGGCGAGCAGCGAATGCCCGCCCCGGGAGAAGAAGTCCTCGTCAGGACCCAGGTCGTCCACGCCGAGCAGCTCCTGCCAGACCTCGATCAGCTCACGTTCCGTCGACGTGAGCGCCCGGGGCGCGCTGATCGCCTGATCAATACTCACTGCGGAATACACCTCGCTCTATTTTCGGGAATCCGGCCGGACTCGACGATAAAAGCGTGACGGCGTCCGCCGCCAGGTAATCCGCCGGGACTGGAAAAAAACGGAATCGGGTCCACGGCGCACTGCCAGATCTTCCAGTTCCACCCCGTGGACTGCGAGTTCTCCCATTGTTCGCGCCTCTGGCCTGCGGCATCGTTTCCGGAGATCGTCTTTTCCCGAAGAACTTGAAGAATCCGAATTTCGTGGACCCTGGAATAGGAGAAGGTCATGACATCCGGGCGGACTCTGCTCAGCAATCCTGATGCGCCGAGTTTTCTGGAAGAGCTGTACACCGGAAAACTCCGCTGGGACCTGCTCGACCCGTTCCCTGTCCAGGACGCGGCGGACCGGGCCGAAGGCGACCGGGCGCTGACGGAGATCACCCGGTTCCTGGACGAGTGGATCGACCCCGAGCACCTGGACGCCACCCGCGAACTGCCGGCCGGCTTCCTGCGGGAGGTACGCGAACGCGGCCTGGCCAAGCTCGGCGCGGACCCGGCGGTCGGCGGCCGAGGGCTCAGCCCCCGCAACATCTTCCGCGTGATCGGCGAGGTGGCGGCCCGTTCGCTCCCGGTCGCGCTGATCCTCGCCATCGACAACGCCATCGGCATCAGCGCCTACCTGCCGCACCTCCCCGAGGGCCCGCTGCGGGACTTCGTCCGCGACCGGGTCGCCCGGGGCTCGCTGTCGTGCACCGCGGACACCGAGCCGCGGGGCGCCGCGAACACCTCCCGCGAGACGGTCGCCGTCCCCGTGGACGACGGCGACGCCTTCCTGATCACCGGCGAGAAGGTGTTCGTGGGCAACGCGCCCGTCGCCGACGTCGTGATCATCTCGGCGACCGTCACCCAGGACGACGGCACCCCGGTACGGCGGCTGTTCTTCGCCGACACGGACACCCCCGGCCTGACCGTGCGCGCGGAGCACGAGTTCATGGGCCTCAAGGGGTTCCCCAACGGCGGCTTCACCTTCGACGCGATGCGCGTCCCCCGTACCCAGATGCTCGCCGAACCCGCCTACTCGGGCCGGATGACCCCCACCTCGACGCTGGCCACCCTGCTCGGCCGCAACTACCTGATCGCCGCCCCCTCCCTCGCCTTCGCCCGGCTCGGCACCGCCTGGTCCCGCGACTTCGCCGCCCGCCGCTCGGTCGACGGCCGGCCGCTCGCGCACTACGACGAGATCCGGCGGCTGCTGGCCGAGACCGCCGCCGACACCTTCGCCATCGACACCCTCACCAGCTGGACGATGCTGCGCCCGGGACCGGGCGGCCCCGTCAACACGGCGTTCGAGCAGCTCGCCGTCAAGAACATCAGCTCCGTCGCCGCCTGGCGGGTCCTGGACCGGACCATGTCGCTGCTGGCCGCCGAGGGCTTCGAGACCGGCCCCAGCAAGGAGCGCCGGGGCGCGGTGCCGGTACCGCTGGAGCGCGCCGTACGCGACGCGCGCGGCCTCAGGATCTCCGGCGGCGTGGACTTCCAGCTCGACTTCTGGGCCGGCCGGACCATCCTGCCCACCTACTACCCCGAGCCGCAGGTCGCGGACGACCTCGACGCCCCGGTGGACCTGACCGGCCTGGGCACCGGCCGGCTGGACGACCGCTGCGTCGAACACGCGCGGTACGCCACGGCGCAGACCAAGGAACTGGCGCGGTTCCTGCTGCGGCTGCGCGAACGGCACACGACCAGCGAGGAACTGCTCGCCCGCGAGCGGACCGTCATCTCCGTCAACCGGATCGTCAACGAGATCCTGACGATGGCCGTCGTCCTCGCCCGCGCCGCGTCCCTCGCCGACGACGGCGACCCCTCGGCGCGCGACCTCGCCGACGTCTTCTGCGCCGACGCCCGCCGCCGCGTCACCGACGCCTGGACGGCGGCCCGCCACGCGGAGAGCGGCGAGGAACCCGACCACGCGGCCGTCGCCGCCCGCCTGACGGACCCCTCCCGGCCGTCGGGCGTCTTCCACGACACCCACGCGCCCACACACTCCGGCTCCACCGAAGGGGACGCCTCGTGAGCATCGACCACGACACCAGCACCACCGGCCCCGGCCTGCCCCCTCCGGCGGCCGGACTCCTCCCGGCCGCCGGGTTCCAGGAGCGCATCTGGTTCGCCGAACGCCTCGAACCCGGCACCGGCCTCTACAACGTCCCCCTGGCCTGGCGGATCCGCCCCGCACTGGACGCCGGCGCACTCGCCCGCGCCCTGGAGGACGTGGTCGAGCGGCACGAGATCCTGCGCACCCGGTTCCTCGACGACGCGGGCGTGCTCGGCCAGGCGGTCGGGGAGCCGTGGACACCCGGGCTCCGCCAGGAGGACCTGCGCCCCCTCGCCGAGGAGGACAGGTCCCGCCGGCTGAACGCACTGCTGGAGGAGGACGCCGGACACGCCTTCGACCTCGCCGCGGGCAGGCCGCTGACCGCGTCGCTGATCCGGGTGGCCGACGACGAGCAGGTCTTCTCGCTGTGCGTCCACCACCTGGTGTGGGACGCCGGTTCCGAACAGCCCTTCCTCGACGACCTGGAGCACTTCTACCGCAGGGCGGCGGCGCCGGACCCCCGCGACCCGGACGTCACCACCACGGTCCGGGCCACCCCCCACCAGGAACGCATGGCGTTCATCGACACGTTCGAGAACGGCACCGTCTACCCCCACCCGCCCGTCTACCACAACCAGGCGGCCGTCCACCGGCTGTCCGAGACCCCCGACCCGGCCCGCCTCGACGCCCTGGCGACCGCCCTGTTCGCCCGACACGAGATCCTGCGCGCCCGGCTCGCGCAGACCCCGGACGGATTCGTGCAGCGCATCGCCGCACCGGCCCCGGTGACCGTCGACCACCTCGCCCCCGGCGCGCTCCCGGCCTGGGTGAGCCACCCCTTCGACCTCGGCACGGGCCCGGCCCTGCGGATCGCCGTACAGCCCGACGAGAACGGCGCCCTGCTCGCCCTCGTCGGCCACCAGGCGGTCGTCGACCGCACCTCCCTGGACCTCCTCATCGCCGAACTCCTCACAGGACTGGCAGAAACCGGAGCCACCCCGCCGCACCAGGCACCGTCCGAAACCGGAGCCACCCCGCCGCACCAGGCACCGTCCGAAACCGGAGCCACCCCCCTCACCGGCACCGACCACCGCTCCTGGCACCAGCGCCGCGACCCCGACCGCGCCCGCCGCGACCAGGCGTTCCTCGCCGGCCCCCTCCGGCGGACGGCCGAACCCCTGGCCCTGCCGCTGGCCCGCCCCCGCGCCGCCATCCACGTCTACGAGGAGCGGTCCGTCCCCGTCGCCCTGCCCGCCGAGGAGCGGCTGACCTCCTTCCCCGGCGCGGATCCCGGCGCGGAGGCCAGCGCCGAGGCCCTCCTCCTGGCCGCCTTCACCGCCACCCTCAGCTGGTACTCCGGCCAGCGCGACCTGGTCGTCGGCCTCACCCACGACCTGCGCGGCGAAGCGGACCGCACGACGGTCGGCCCCCTGACGAACCTCCTGCCCCTGCGTCTCGACGTCCCGCCGGACCGCCCCTTCCACACCTGGACCGGCGAGGTCGCCACCCGCCTCGGCGAAGCCCGCGCCCACGGCACGGCCCTCTTCGAGGACGTCGTCCTGGACGTCGCCCCCGGCAAGGACATGAGCCGCACCGCCCTGTTCGACGTCCTCTTCCAGTACCGCCCCCGCGCCCCGCACGCCGCCCCCGCCGAACTCGTCACCGGCGAGGGCAAGTACGACCTGCACCTCTTCGTGGAGTCAGGACCCGGCGGCCACACCGCCCGCCTGCTCTACAACGCCCTGTACTTCGACGAGTGGCAGCTGACCGCGCTGGCCACCCACCTCACCCGGCTCCTGGAACAGGTCACGGCCGACCCCGCCCGCCCGGTGGACGACCTCGAACCCCTCACCGACGACGAACGCCGCACCCAGCTGGAGCGCTGGAACGACACGGCCGCCCACTACCCCGACACCACCCTGCACGCCCTCATCCACGAGGCGGCCGAGGCCCGCCCCGACGCCGTCGCCGTCACCGACGGGGACCAGCACCTGACGTACGGCGAACTGACCGCCGACGCCGACGCGATGGCCCGCGCCCTGGCCGCCAGAGGCGTACGGCCCGGCGAGTTCGTCGCGCTCTTCCTCGACCGGGGGGCCGACCAGGTCCGCGCCATGCTGGGCGTCCTCGCCTCCGGCGGCGCCTACCTGCCGCTGGACCCCGGCGCCCCGGCGGCCCGTACGGAGCTGATCGTCGAGGACTCCGGGACCCGCCTGATCATCGTGAACGACCCCGCCGCCCGCGCCAAGGCCCGCTCCCTGGCCCACGGCGCCGAGGTCCTCGACCTGGCCGAACTGCTGCGCGTCGGCACCCAGCCCGCCGCCCCGACACCCCCGGACACGACGCCCGGGGACACCGCGTACGTCATCTACACCTCCGGCACCACGGGCCGCCCCAAGGGCGTGCCGATCACCCACCGCAACGTGGTCCGGCTGCTCACCAACGACCGCTTCCCGTTCGCCTTCGGCCCGGACGACGTGTGGAGCTTCTTCCACTCCTACGCCTTCGACTTCTCCGTGTGGGAGGTCTTCGGCTGCCTCGCCCACGGCGGCCGCCTCGTCGTGATCGGCAAGGACGCGGCCCGCGACGTCAGCCGCTTCACCGACGTCGTACGCCGCGAGGGCGTCACCGTCCTGAACCAGACGCCCAGCGCGTTCGCCGAGTTCGTCCGGCACGGCCGCGAGCGGAACGTGACCCTCCCGCGCCTGCGGTACGTCGTCTTCGGCGGGGAGAAACTCCAGCCCGGGACCCTCGCCGACTGGCACCGCGCCCACCCGCGGGCCGAACTGGTCAACATGTACGGCATCACCGAGATCACCGTGCACGCCACCGTCCACCGGCTGACCGACCAGGACATCGCCGGGGACGTGAGCAACGTCGGCGTCCCGCTGCCCACCGGCAGCCTGCGCGTCCTGGACCGGCACACCGGGCGGCGGCTGCTGCCCGTCGGCGCGGTGGGGGAGCTGTACATCGGCGGCGACGGGGTCACCCCCGGCTATCTGAAGCGCCCCGAGCTGAACGCCCAGCGGTTCGTGCTCGACCCGTTCGGCGGCGGCCGGCTGTTCCGCAGCGGGGACCTCGCACGCCATCTCCCGGACGGCACCGTCGAGTTCGTCGGCCGCGCCGACGCGCAGATCAAACTGCGGGGCTACCGCGTCGAGCCCGGCGAGATCGAGACCGCGCTCGCCACGCACCCGGCGGTCGCCGAGGCCGTCGTCCTGCTGGAGGGCGGCAGCGAAGGCCGCCTGGTGGCGTACGTGCGGCTCGGCCAGGAGGGGGCCGTCTCCTCCGAGCTGCGCGGCCACCTCGCCGAACGGCTGCCGGAGTACATGCTGCCGGCCGCGTTCAGGACCGTGCCGCGCTTCCCGCTCACGGTCAACGGCAAGGTCGACACCGCCGCCCTCGCCGGACTCGGCGAACCACTCGACGGCGCGACCGGGCAGACGGTCGAGCTGACCGCCACCGCGAGCGAACTCGCCGCGATCTGGCGGGAGTTGCTGAACGTGGAGACGCTCACCGCGGCCTCCTCGTTCTTCGAGGTCGGCGGACACTCCCTGCTGGCGACCCGGCTCGTCGGCCGGGTGAGCGAGCGGTTCGGCGTGACGCTGAAACTGCGGGAGGTCTTCGAGTACCCCGCCCTCCAGGACCTCGCCGACCGGATCGACTCCCACCGCGAGACCACCGGAGGGACCGTCGCCGCCCTCCCGCCGGGCGCCGAACCCGCCTCCGACTTCCAGCGCCGGGCCTGGCTCGCCGAACGCGGCGGCGACTCCGGGCTCTACCAGGTCCACCTGGTGTGGCGGGTGACCGGCACCCTGGACCGCCAGGAACTCGCCGACGCGCTGGCCCGGGTGGTGTCCCGCCACGAGATCCTGCGGACCCGCTTCGTGGAACACCTCGGCCAGGTCCACCAGGTGGTCGGCGCCCCCTGGACACCCCAGGTGACCACCGAGGACGCCACCGCGTACGGCCCCGAGGGCGCCGAGCGGTGGGCCACCGAGTGGATCCGCCGGGAGACCGCGCAGCCCTTCGACCCCGCCTCGGGCCGGATGCTGCGCGCGACCCTCTCCCGGCTCTCCGACGACGAGCAGATCCTCGCCCTGTGCGTGCACCACCTGGCCTTCGACGGCGAGTCCGTCCCGGTGCTGCTGCGCGACCTGGCCGCCTGCTACGGATCCGACGGCTCCACCCTCCCCGCACCCGTCCAGTACCGCGAGTTCGCGGCCCGGCGCGCGGCCCGAGGCACGGTTCCCGAGGAGGCCGTCGAACGCCTCGCGGGCGCCCCCGCCTACCCCGACATCACCCCGCCCGTGCCCGCCGAACCCCACGGCTACATCCCGCTGCGGCTCCCCGCCGACCTGCTGGAGCGGCTGCGCCCCGTCCAGTCGAGCCATCGGGCCACCTGGTTCACCGTGGTGACGACCGCCCTGGCGGCCGTACTGCACCGCTGGACGGCGGCCGACGACCTGACCATCGGCACCCCCGTCGCCCTGCGCGAGGGCCCCGGCGCGGCCGACGTCGTCGGACCCTGCCTCAACACCCTGGTGCTGCGCTCCCGGACGACCGGAGAGACGACGCTCGGCGACCTGCTGAGCGGCCTGCGCGAGAGCGTCTTCGACGCGATGGCCGGACAGGGCGTCCCCTTCGACACTCTCGTCGAACGCCTCGACCCGCCGCAGCGGCCCGGCTGGACGCCGTACGCGGACGTCAGCGTCAACGTGAACGCCGCGCCGTCCGCCGGCACCCCCCTCGGCGACGCCGAACTGCGGCAGCTGCTCCCCGAGGACTTCTGGGCCCACGAGGCCAAACTCGCCCTCACGCTCACCCTGTTCGCCGGTGACGGCCCCCTGCGCGCCCTGCTGTCCTACCGGGGCGACAGGTTCCGCCGCACGGACGCCCAGCACATCGCCGACGAGATGAGCGCGCTGCTGGCCGACTTCGCCGACCGGCTCACGGAACCGGTCCGCCCCGACGGCACGGACACCGCCCCCGAACTGCCCCCTGCCGTCCAGTACCGGACGTACATCGACGCGCAGCGCGCCAAGGCGGCCGGCGCCGAGGGCCGGGAGTTGGTGGACTGGTGGGCCGACCGGCTCACCGGCGCCCCCGCCTACCCGGCGCTCGGCCCGGTGCCCGCGCCCGGACCGCACGGCGTCGTACCGCTGCCCTTCGCCCCGGACCTGCTGGCCAAGGTCACCGCGGTGGGCACCCGGTACCGCACGAGCTGGTTCACGGTGGTCGCCACGGCGCTCGCCGCGGTCATGCACCGCTGGACCGGGCAGGACGACCTCACCATCGGCACCCCGGTCGGCAACCGCGACGCCTCCCTGTCCCGGGTGATCGGCCCGTGCATGAACACCGTCGCCCTGCGGTCCGCGCTCCCCGACGACCTCACCCTCGGCGGCCTCCTCGACCGGATGCGGGACACCGTCCTCGACACCCTCGACCGGCACGACGTGGCCTTCGAGTCGGTCGTCGACCGGCTCAACCCGCCCCGCAGGCCCGGCTGGACGCCCTACCTGGACGTCACCCTCAGCACCCTCGGCGGCGCACCGGCCCGGGAGTTCGCGGGCGCCGGCCTCACCCCGCTGGCCCCACCGTCCGCACAGGCGGGCGAGGCCGTCAAGTACGGGCTGCTGTTCGGCGTCCGCGTCACCGGCGACCGCATCGAGGGCACCCTCAGCCACCGGGGCGACCGGATCGGCGAGGTTGACGCGCGCCGCCTGGCTCGGCTGCTCGCCCGCGTCCTGGACCGCTTCGCCGACCAGCTCGACCACCCCGTGAGCACCCTGGACCTGATGGACGACGAGGAGCGCACCGCCCTCGCGGCCCACGAGTCGGGCCCCGCACCCCACCCGCCGACCACCGTGCCCGCCCTCCTCGCCCGCCACCTGACCGAACGGCCGCACGCACCCGCCCTGGAGACCGACACCACCACCCTCACCTACACGGACCTCCTCACCCGCGCCGGAGCACTCGCCGAAGAGCTGAAGCCGTACGCGGGCGGCCCGGACCCCGTCGTGGCGGTACTGCTCGACCGGAGCGCCGACTACGTCGTGGCGATGCTCGCCGCCTGGCTCGCGGGCTGCGCCTACTGCCCGATCGACCCCGCCTACCCGGTGGACCGGATCGAGTACGTCCTCGGCGACCTCGGCACCCACGTCGTGGTCACCGACCCACGGCTCGGCGTCGACCTCGGCCGGCTCCCGGTGCCCCACATCGACGTGACACGCGCCCGCGCGGACGCCGGCCCGCCCCGGATCCCCCTGCCCGACCCCGCCGACATCGCCTACGTCCTGTACACCTCCGGCACCACGGGCCGCCCCAAGGGCGCCGCCGTCACCCACGGCGGGCTCGCCCAACTGTGCCTGTGGAAACAGGACTTCCTGGACCTGGGCCCCGACGACCGGGTCAGCCACGGCGTCAGCGTCGGCTTCGACGTGGCCCAGGCCGAGGTGTGGCCCGCGCTCGCCGCGGGCGCGGTGCTCCTGCCGTACGAACAGCCCCTGAACCCCGACTCCTTCGCGACCTGGCTCGACGAACGGCGCGTCAGCGTCGCCTGGGCGGCCACCCCCGTCGCCGAACTGATCTGGTCGCTGGGGCACGAACTGCCCCGGCTGCGCCAGCTGATCGTCGGCGGCGCCGCCATCACCACCCTGCCCGCGACCCGTCCCGGCTACCGGATCCTGAACGCGTACGGCCCCACCGAGGCCACCGTGTTCGTCGGCACCCACCAGGTCGACGTCGACGCCCCCGTGCCGCTGAGCCGGATCGGCGTCCCCGTGACGGGCGCACGGCTGTACGTCCTCGACACCGAGGGCAAACGCTGCCCGGCCGGTGTCCCCGGGGAGATCTGCATCGGCGGCACCCCGCTGGCCGCGGGCTACTGGCGCCACCCCGAACTGACCGCGCGGGCGTTCCGCGCCGTCGACCCCGACGGGCGCCCCGAACCCGTCTACCGCACCGGCGACCTCGGCCGCTGGCTGCCCGACGGCACCCTCGACTACCTCGGCCGCCTCGACCGGCAGGTCAAGGTACGCGGACAGCGCGTCGAACCGGCCGAGATCGAACACCACCTGCGCCGGGCCCCGGACGTCGCGCACGGCGCCGTCCGCGCCTTCCCCGGCGAGGCCGCCGAACTCGTCGGCTACGCCGTGCCCGTCGACGGCCGGCGCCTCGACCCGGCGCTGATCCTCGGCGAACTGCGCGGCCGGCTCCCCCGGTTCATGGTCCCCGACGTGATCCTCGAACTGCCCGAACTGCCCCGCACGGCCCACGGCAAGGTCGACTACGGCGCCCTGCCCCGCCCCGACCGGACCGCCCTCCTCGGCGAGGCGCCCCGCGAACTGCCGCGCACCGAACTGGAACAGCGCGTCGGCGCCGCCTGGCGCGCGGTGCTGCGCACACCGCAGGTCGGCGTCCACGACAACTTCTTCGACCTCGGCGGCAACTCCCTGCTCCTCGCCGCCCTGCACGGCCGGCTGCGGGCGGAGCTGAGGCCGGACCTGCCCATGCACTGGCTGTTCGAGCACCCCACGGTCCACTCGATGGCCACCGCGCTGGGCGGCGGCAGCAGCGCCGCCGACGACGGCGTACGCACCATCGCGCACCGGGCCGCCGCCCGCCGCGGCCGCGCGGCCCGCACCCGCCCGCGCCGACAGAACCAGGAGGAGAACTGATGAGTGACGCGTTCACCGAGGACCAGACCGATGCGACCGGTGAGGCGGACGAGGAACGGATCGCCATCGTCGGGATGGCCTGCCGCTACCCCGGCTCCGCCGACGTGTCCGCGTTCTGGGAGAACCTGCGCAAAGGCGCCGACGGCATCTCCCGGTTCACCGTCGACGAGCTGACGGCCGCCGGAGTCGCCGAGGAGGTCGCCCGGCACCCCGACTACGTGCCCGCGCGGGGCGTCCTGCCCGGCGGCGACCTGTTCGACTGGTCCCTGTTCGGCTACAGCCCCGGCGAAGCCGCGCGGATGGACCCCCAGCAACGCGTCTTCCTGGAGACGGCGTTCACCGCCCTGGAGGACGCCGGCCTCGACACCCGCCGCGCCGACACCTGGATCGGCGTGTACGCCGGCTGCGACGTCCCGCGCGCCGACTTCGAGACCGACGAGGACCTGGCGACCGAGATGCTGGCCAGGGACAAGGACTTCCTGGCCACCCGGGTCGCCTACAAACTGGGGCTGCGCGGACCGGCGATGACCGTCCAGACGGCGTGCTCGACCTCCCTGGTCGCCACCCATCTCGCCGTACAGAGCCTGCTCGACCACGAGTGCGACGCGGCGCTGGCCGGCGGGGTGTCCCTGCGGCTGCCCCTGGCCGGCGGCTACCGCTACCGCAGCGGCGGCATCGCCTCGCCGGACGGCCGCTGCCGCCCGTTCGACGCCGCCGCCGACGGCACCGTGCCGTCCAACGGCGTCGGGATCGTCGTCCTCAAACGCCTGTCGGACGCGGTGCGCGACGGCGACCGGATCGTCGCGGTGCTGCGCGGGTCCGCCCTCAACAACGACGGCAGCGAGAAGATCGGCTACACCACGCCCTCGGTGCCCGGCCAGCGCGAGGTGATCGCCCTGGCCCACGAGCGGGCGGGCATCAGCTCGGACGACATCAGCTACGTCGAGGCCCACGGCACCGGCACCGCGGTCGGCGACCCGGTCGAACTGGCCGGGCTGAAGGCCGCGTTCGCCGATACAGCCGACACAGCGCACACCGGGACCCGTCCGGAGCGCTGCTGGCTCGGCGCGGTCAAGAGCAACATCGGCCACACGGGCTCCGCCGCCGGGGTCGCCGGGATCATCAAGACCGCCCTGATGCTGCACCACCGCACCCTCGTCCCCACCGCCCACTTCGAGGAGCCCGCCGCAGCGCTGTCCGACAGCCCCTTCCAGGTCTGCCGGGAGACCGGGCCCTGGCCGGGCGAGGGCCCGCTGTTCGCCGGCGTGAGCTCCTTCGGCATCGGCGGGACCAACGCGCACATCGTGCTGGAGAGCCCGCCACCGCCCCCCGGCCGGGCACCGGAGCGGGTCCCGGCCACGCCCCGGCTGCTGCCCCTGTCCGCGCCCACCGAGGCCGGCCTCGACCGGCTGCGCGACAGCCTCGCCGAACGCCTCGCCGCCCCCGACGCCCCGCGCCTGGACGACACGTCGTGGACCCTGGCGACCGCACGGCGCCGCTTCCCGGTCCGGGTGGCGCACGTCGTGACCGACGCCGGCGAGAACTGGGACGCGCTGCGCGGCACCGCCGTAGCCGTCCGCGCCCCGCAGAGCCCCGAAGCCGCCCGGCAGGCCGGGATCGTCATGACGATGCCGGGCCAGTCCGTCCTGCGGGCGGGTTCCGGACGCGCCGCGCACGCCCTGCTGCCCCGCTTCCGCACGGCCTTCGACCGGGTCCGCGAGGAGGCCCTCGACCGGTTCGGCATCGACGTCGCCACCGGCCTCGACCCCGCCGCCGACCCCGGCTGGCTCGACGACACCCGCAACCAGCAGGTCGCCCTCCTCGCGCTCGGCCACGCCCTCGCCGAGCAGTTCGCCGCCTGGGACATCCGGCCGACCGCCCTGCTCGGCAACAGCAGCGGCGAGTACGTCGCCGCCACCATCGCCGGCCTGTGGGACCTGAGCGACGCCCTGACCGTCGTCCACACGCGCGGCCAGGCCATGGCGGAGGCCCCCGAGGGACGGATGATCGCCGTCTCGATGAGCCCCGAGCGGGCCGCCGAGCTCGCCGCACGGCACGACGGGGTCGGCGTGGCCGTCGACGCGCCCGGACACGTGATCGTCTCCGGGCGGGTCGCGGCGGCCGAGGCGTTCACCGCCGACCTGGAGCGCCAGGGCATCGAGTTCACCGTCCTGCGCGCCCCCCTCGCCTCGCACTCCGCCGTCATGGCGGACGCGGCGGACGCCATGCGCGCGGTCCTCGCCGGCGTCACCACCCACCCCCTGCGCGTCCCGGTCGTCTCCAACGTCACCGGCGACCGGCTGACCGACGAACAGGCCGCCGACCCCGGCTACTGGGCGGCCCACCTGTGCACGACCGTCCAGCTCACCCGGGGCATCGGCACCCTGCTCGACGGCCCGTCGGCCCTGGCCCTGGAACTCGGACCCGGCACCACCATGAGCCGCTTCCTGCGCGCGCACCCCGCCTGGGAGGGCGACCGCACGGCCGTCCCCACCCTCGGACGCGTCGCCGCCCAGGAGGAGGCCAGCCTCCTGGGCGCCGTCGGACGCCTCTGGGAACGCGGACTCGAACCGGCATGGACCGACCTGTTCACCGGCACACCCCGGCGTACGGCGCTCCCGCCCGTCCCGCTCGACTCCCGGGACCTGCCCGCGTCCGGCCGCCGCAGGACGGTCACGCCCCCGCCCCGGCAGGACGGGCCGGCGCTGCTGGGCCGGCCGCGCTGGACGCAGACCCAGGGACGGGCGGCGCAGCGGTACGACGTGCTGCTGCTGGTGGGGGAGACGGACGAGCCCGGACCGGTCGTCGAGAGCCTGCGCGCGCCGGACGCCGACCGGCGGCGCACGGATTGGGGCGACGCCGAGACGGCCCTGTCCGCTCTGCCGACGGGGGGCGCGGTCGTGGCCGTCCTGCCGGCACAGGAGGAACCCGGCGTGCTGGAGGCGGTGACCCGGCTGGCGCGGGCCGCCGCGGAGCGTTCCGTGCCGCTGCTGGTCCTCGGGCGCGGTGTCGCCGAGGTGCTGGACGGGGAGCGGGTGCGCTCCGACGCAGGGGCGCTCACCGCGTGGGCCGGGACCGGGCGCGTGGTCCTGCTCGACCTGGGACCCGCCGACGGGCCGGCGCCGAGCGGCGCTCCGGAGGTGCGGGGCGAGCGCGGGCTGTACGCCTGGCGCGGGGGGCGCTGGTGGCACTCCGAGGCACCCTCGTTGACGCCGTCGCCGGTGCCCGCGGGCGGCGCCGGGCGGCTGGCGATCGGCGTGGACGGGGTGCCCGGCGTGCGGGCACTCGTCCGTGACCTCGCGGCGAGCGGCACGGACATCGGCGCCTTCGCCGAGGCGCCCCGTCCCGACGACCGGCGTGAGCGCCTTCCCTCGGTCGCCGCCGGGCTCGCACCCGTACCGGCCTGGGCCGACACCGGCAGGCTGTCCGCCCACCCCGCGCTCGGCGCGTCCCTCGACCGGTTCTGCGCCGGCCTGATCGGACGGTTCCTGCTGTCGGCGGGCGGCGTCTCTCCCGGCGAGACGGTCGACGCCGACGAGCTGAGCCGACGCCTCGACCCGCAGGGCAGGCTGCCCCGGTACACGGACATGCTGCTCGGCGTCCTGAAGGACGAGGGCTGGCTCGAACCGGGTCCGGCACCGCGCCTGGCCGACGACTTCGCGGACCGGGTGTCCCGGGCCCTCGCGGACGGCGGGACCCTGGCCGAACTCCCCGGCCTGCGCCGTCTCGTGGAGCACTGCGTGGCCGCGCTGCCGGACGTCTTCGCCGGCACCCGCACCCCGCTCTCCGTCCTCTACCCGGACGGCAGGCCCGACTTCCTGCGCGACCACATGGGCGACAACCGGATCGTCGTCGGCGACTCGGCGGCCTGCCTCGACTCGCTGGTCCAGGCGATCCGGGCGCTGCCCGTGGACGCGCGGCGCCCGCTCAGCATCCTCGAAGTGGGGGCAGGCGAGGCCGGGTTCGCGCGGCGCCTGCTGGACGGCTGGGACGCCCGCGACCACGTGTCGTACCACGTGACCGACGTGAGCCCGCTCCTCGTCCGCCGGGCCCGCGAACGCTACGCGGACGCCGCCGGGATGTCCTTCACCGTCTACGACGTCACCCGCGACCCGCTCGAACAGGGGCTGGCACCGGGGACGTACGACCTCGTCGTCGCCTACAACTCGCTGCACGTCGCGCCCGACGTCCGCGACGCCGTCCGGCAGCTGCGCCGGCTGCTGAGCGACGACGGGTCCCTGTGCCTCGTCGAGATCACCTCGCCCAGCCGCTGGGAGCACCTCGTCTGGGGGCTGGCACCGGGCTGGTGGGACTACCGGGACGACCTGCGCACCGACTCGGTCCACCTGGACCGCGAGAGCTGGCTCACGGCTCTGCGGGACGGGGGGTTCGACGAGGTGACCTGTCTGCCGGCCGACGGACCGGCCGACCACACGCTGCTGGTGGCCGGGGGAGCCGGGGGGCACGGGACGGACGCCCTCGCGGAGTTGGTGCGGCGGGCCGAGGGGGGCGACACGCTGATCCACGTGGTGGAGCCGTCGGCATCGGCATCGGCATCGGCGGAGGGGCTCGGCTCGGCGTTCACCGGGGATTCCCGGGCACTGCTGGTCAGCGTCGACCCGCCCGGCCCGGACACCGTCGAGGGCGTCCTCGCCGAGCAGCGGCGCCGTTCCTTCGACCCACCGCCGGACGGCTCGGCCGGCTGGCGGCACGTGGAGGTCCCGCGCCTCGACGCGGCGACGCTCGCCGCGCTGCCCGCCCTGGCCGCCGACGAGACGCTGCCGCCGGTGCTGCGGATGGTCCGGCCCGGAACCCGGCCCGTCGGACCGGCGGTACGGGAGGCCGCGGCCGAGGCCCCGGCGCCGGACCAGCGCCCTCCGGCCACCGAAGCCCGCTGGACCGATCCGGCGTCGGTGGCGCTGGACGAGGTGTGGCGGGACCTCCTCGGCACACCGGCGACCGGCGAGGGCGACGACTTCTTCGCGCTGGGCGGGGACTCGCTGATGGCCGTGCACTTCGTCAGCCGGGTGCGGGAACGCACCGGCGTGGCCCTGCCGTTGACCGCGTTCGCGGAGTCGGCGACGTTCGGGGAGCTGAGCGCGCTGCTGCGGGCGGGGACGGGGGCGAGGGCAGGGGGACCGGCGCCGTCCGTCCGGTCCCGGCCGCAGGCGCCGGCCGGGCGGGAGGAAGGGCGGACGCGGGAGCGGGAGCAGATACGGGACCGGGAGCCGGAGCGGAGGCCGGGGGAACCGATCCCCGACCTGATGCCCCTGCGCAGCACCGGCACCCGCCCCCCGCTCTTCCTGGCCGCACCCGCGGTCGGCAGCTCCCTCTGCTACCGCACCCTCGCCCAGCGGCTCGGCGACGACCAGCCCTGCTACGGCATCGAGTCCCCGCTGATGCGCGAGGACTTCACGGGCTCACGGATCGAGGACGTGGCCGCGCACCACGTGGACGTGATCCTGCGGGCCCGGCCCGAGGGGCCCTACCGGGTGGGCGGCTGGTCGGTGGGCGCGATGGTGGCCCACGAGGTGGCACGCCGGCTGATCGAGGCCGGCCACACGGTCGACCTCGTCCTGGGCATCGACGGCTATCCCGTCGACACCCACGGCCGCCCCCAATACACCGTCCCGGCCCTGCTCGCCCAGGGCCTGCGCTACCAGGCACAGGCCGCCCTGGGCCGCCGCCCGGACATCCAGCGCATGGGCGGCGACCAACGCCTCTACCGCCGCGCCTTCCAGCGCAACGTCCGCGCGATGCTCCGCCACGCACCCCGCCCGGTGCCCTGCGACGCCGTCGTCTTCAAGGCCGGCGCCGACCCGGCGGCGGCCGACCGTGTACGCGACCGCATCGGCTCCCTCTACGCCGGCACGCTCGACATCCACCCGTCCCCCGGCACCCACTTCACCATCCTGAACGACCCCCATGTGACCGAGGTCGCCGACCGGCTCACCACCCGGCTGACCTGAGGCCCGCGTCCGGCGGGCGGCGACCGCTCCCGCCTCCCGCCGGACGCCACCCCCTTGGCGTCGACCACACGCGCAACCACGCGACGTATGCCTAACGTGACCGATGGTGATCAATGTGTGACCCGGCCGATGGCGCTCACCGCGACCGGCCCCCGCTCCACAGATCGAGGTACGACATGCACACGTCCGATCCGAGCCGGCGTGCCCTCCTCGCCGGGACCGCCGCCGGGGTCGCGCTCATCGGTCTCCCGCCCCTGACCGGAGCGGCCCGGGCCGCCGGGTCCGCGCCCGCCACACAGCCGTACACCTGGCGGAACGCGGTCATCGGCGGCACCGGATTCGTGACGGGCGTGGTCTTCCATCCCGCCGTACGAGGACTCGCCTACGCCCGTACCGACATGGGCGGCGCCTACCGCTGGGACGACACCGAGGCCCGCTGGATCCCTCTGCTGGACTGGATCAGCCAGGACGACCAGAACCTCCTGGGCGTCGAGTCGCTGGCCATCGACCCCGCCGCGCCGGACCGCCTCTACCTGGCCGTCGGCACGTACTCCCAGCCCTGGGCGGGCAACGGCGCGATCCTGCGCTCCGAGGACCGCGGGGCGACCTGGACCCGCACCGACCTCGCCGTGAAACTCGGTTCCAACGAGGACGGCCGGGGCACGGGGGAGCGCCTCCTCGTGGACCCGCGCAACAGTGACACCCTGTGGCTGGGCACCCGGCACGACGGCCTCCTCACGTCGAAGGACCGGGGCGCGACCTGGTCCGCCGCGCCGGGGTTCCCGCCCACGCCGAGCGCCACCGGCCAGGGCGTCACCCTCCTCGCCGCCGCCGGCCGCGACCTGTACGCCGGCTGGGGCGACGGAGACGGCACCTCGACCGCGGTCACCCTGTACCGCACCAGCGACGGCACCACCTGGACGCCCGTCCCCGGCCAGCCGGCCGGACAGGCGGCCAAGATGCCGATGCGGGCCGCGTACGACAGCGGCGCCGGCGAGCTGTACGTGACGTACGCGAACGCCCCCGGCCCCAACGGCCAGTCCGACGGAAGCGTGCACAAACTGGCCGTCGGCACCGGCACCTGGACCGACGTCACCCCCGTGAAGCCCTCAAGCTCCGACACCTTCGCGTACGGTGGGGCCGCCGTCGACCCCCAGCGCGTCGGCACCGTCGTCGTCTCCACCAACAACCGCTGGTCGGCGGGCGAGACCCTGTTCCGCACCACCGACGGAGGCCGGACCTGGACCTCGCTCAAGGAAGAGGCGAGCTTCGACGTGTCGGAGACCCCCTTCCTCAAGTGGGGCAAGGACAAGCCGACGTTCGGCTGGTGGATCCAGATGGTCGCCATCGACCCGTACGACTCGCAGCACATCGTCTACGGCACCGGCGCCACCCTCTACGGGACCCGAGACCTGAAGAACTGGGCCCCGCAGATCCGCGGCCTGGAGGAGACGGCGGTCCTCTTCCTGGTCTCGCCCCCCACCGGCCAGGCGCACCTGCTCAGCGGTTCACGGGACATCGGGACCCTGTACCACGACCAGCTGACGGCGTCCCCGTCCGGCGGCCTCGCCACCAACCCGGTCTTCGTCACGGCGACCGGCCTCGCACAGGCCGCCGCCGAACCGTCGTACGTGGTGCGCACGGGCGTCGGCGACGACGGCAACGGCGCCCACTCGAACGACGGCGGACAGACCTGGACCCCCTTCGGCTCCCAGCCGGCCGCCGCCAAGGACGCGTCGGGGCCGATCGCCACCACCGCCGACGGCAGCGTGCTGCTGTGGTCCTTCGGCGCGAAGCAGGCGACGCAGCGCTCAACGGACAACGGTGCGACCTGGTCGGAGATCCCCACCTTCCCCAGCGGCGCCACTCCGGTGGCGGACCCGGAGAACGCGGCCGTCCTCTACGCCTTCGACACCGGCACGGGAACACTGTTCGCCAGCGACGACAAGGGCGCGACCTTCGCGGAACGAGCCACCGGCCTCCCCTCCGGCGAGGCCGGCTTCAAACTGACCGCGGCACCCGGCCGCACCGGCGACCTGTGGCTCAGCACCAAGGCGGGCGGGCTCCACCGCTCCACCGACGGCGGTAGATCCTTCACGAAGATCACGAGCTGCGAGGCGTCCTACACCCTCGGCTTCGGCGCGGCACCCGACGCGTCCGCCTACCCCTCGATCTACCACGTCGCCACGGTCGACGGCGTCACCGGCGTCTACCGCTCCGACGACACCGGCACAACCTGGCGCCGCATCAACGACGACCAGCACCAGTGGGGTTGGCTCGGCGAATCCATCACCGGCGACCCCCGCGTCCCGGGCGCGGTGTACCTGGCCACGAACGGCCGGGGCATCCAGTACGGGCAGCCGGCCTGACACCCGGCCCGTGAGTCACCCGAACACGCGGCGCTGGATCTCCCGCCGGTAGTCCTCCAGCGTGTTGTCGAGGTGCACGGCCGCCGCCCGGGCCGCCTCCTCGGGGCGGCCGTCGCGGATCGCGCGGTAGATCGCGGCGTGCTCCTCGACGGCCTCCGCCGCGTGTCCGCCCACTGTGCCGTGCAGGCCGATCGTGCTGGACTGGCGTTGCAGGCGGCGGGATTCGCGGACCGAGGCGACCAGGAACTGGTTGTGGGAGGCGAGGGCGACGGCGAGGTGGAAGTCGTCGTCGCCGCGGTCGAAGAGGGCGGCCTGACCGGTGAGGTGGCCCTGGCGGCAGGTGTCGACGGCGGTTTCGATCGCCCGTAGTTCGGCCGGTGTCGCGTGGGTCGCCGCGAGGCGGCTCGCGGCGGTCTCCTGGATGTGGCGGAACTCGAACAGCATGTAGACATGGTCGAGGTCGGTGGGGAGGAAGAAGCCGCCCCAGCGGGAGGAGCCCAGCATCCCGTCGTCGTCGGCGACGTAGAGGCCCCGGCCCTTGTGCGCCCGGACCCGCCCGATCGCCGAGAGGATCTTGACGGCCTCGCGGACCACGCTGCGACTGGCGTCCAGCCGCTCGGCCAACTCCTTCTCGGTGGGCATCCGGTCGCCGGGCCGCAGCCCCGACTCGGCGATGAGCTGGAGGATCCGCTCGGCGGTCACCTCGTATCCCGGCCGGTACGAGCCCACCGGCCCGGCGGCGCCGCTCGCTGTCGCTTCCACCATGGCGAAAAATGCTACAGCACCGGCCGAGATCGAAAGATGAGTCAGATACATCGATCTCTCCCCGCCTTTGACCATCCCCGGTCAACCCCTTCTGTAGTGGGGATTTGGCGCATCCCGCCGTATCGATGAGTCGCATACATGCCGATGCCACGGAGCCGATGCCGTGAGAAGACCGATCGCAAGCCGCCTGACGGCCGTGGCCGCCCTGACCGCGGCGACCCTCGCCGTCCCGGCGTTCACCGCCCCCGCCTCGGCGCACCCGGTGAACCCCGCCGACTTCCAGCAGGTCGAACCGGTCAGAGGCGTCGGCGAAGTGGGCGAACCCATGTCCCTGGCCGTGCTGCCGGACCGCTCGGTCCTGCACACCGCCCGGGGCGGCGTCCTGCGCCGCACCACCGCCGACGGGGTCACCGGCGTGATCGGCACCCTGCCGCCCGGCGAGTGGAACACCTTCGAGGCGCTGGTGACCGGCGAACGCGTCCAGGTGCTCCTGAACGGCGCCAAGGTCAACGACTTCACCGACACCGACCCGGCACGCTCCCTGACCTCCGGGCACATCGGCGTCCAGAACCACGGCGACGGCGACGACGTGTCCTTCCGTAACATCCGGATCCGGGAGCTGCCCTGACCCCTACCCAGTCGCGCGGTAGGTGTGCCCGGCCTGGCCCGTGAACTCGATCAGGTCCGCCTCGGGCCTCGCCGGCCGCACCTGCTCGCCGCTCGTCGTGTCGCGCACGTCGTGGGCGCCGGTGAACAGACGGCTGCGGACCCGGAGGGTGCCGGTGCGGTCGGGGGTGACGGACAGTTCGGCGGGACGGCCGCCCCGCCACACCGCGCCGACCGTGCAGCCGCCCCGGCCGCGCAGCCCCGTGACGCTCCCGGCCTGCCAGGCGGGCGGCAGCGCGGGCAGTACGTGCAGTTCGCCGTGGTGGCTCTGGAGCAGCATCTCCGCGATCCCCGAGGTCGCCCCGAAGTTCCCGTCGATCTGGAACGGCGGGTGCAGGTCGAACATGTTGGGCGCGAGCCGGTCCGTGGTCACGAGGTCCCGCAGGAGCTTGTGGGCCCGCGCGCCCTCCTCCATCCGCGCCCAGTAGTTGATCTTCCAGGCGAGCGACCAGCCGGTCCCCGCGTCGCCGCGCAGCTCCAGGGTCCGGCGGGCCGCCTCGAACAGCTGGGGCGTCCCGCGCTTGGTGATCTGGTCGCCGGGGTGCAGGCCGTACAGATGGGAGATGTGCCGGTGGTTGCGCTCGGTCTCCACCCAGTCGTGCAGCCACTCCTGGATGTTGCCGCGCGAGCCGACCTTCATCGGGGCCAGCCGCTGCCGGGCCGCGCGGACCTGGTCGCGGAACGCGGCGTCGGTCCCGAGGACCTCGCTCGCGGACGCGCACCCGTCGAACAGGGAGCGCAGGATCTGCGAGTCCATCGTCG
Source organism: Streptomyces sp. 4F14 (assembly GCF_048159485.1). Lineage (NCBI taxonomy): Bacteria > Bacillati > Actinomycetota > Actinomycetes > Kitasatosporales > Streptomycetaceae > Streptomyces > Streptomyces sp. 4F14. The sequence goes on along the minus strand of NZ_JBLRVY010000012.1, from coordinate 222,145 downwards.
GGCCCGCGCACACGCTGACGTCCGGATGATGGGTCAGCTCCGGCGAGTTCGACGGGTTGGTGACCAGGTGGCCCAGGGTGGGGTGGGGCACCAGCGTGTCGAGGAAGAACTGCGCCGCGCCCTTCAGCGCCGGGTAGTTGCGCCGCAGGAACTCGACGTCGCCGGTGAACCGGTAGTGGTCCCAGATCAGCGACGCCAGCCAGGCGCCGCCGGTCTGCCACATGCCCCACACCGCGCCGTCGACGACCGAAGTGCCCCGCCACGCGTCGGTGTTGTGGTGCGTGACCCAGCCCCGGGCGCCGTACTGCGCCTGCGCGGTACGGGCCCCGGTGGCCGTGAGGTCGCCGATCATCGCGAACACGGGCGCGAGGCACTCGGCGAGGTTGGTGGTGTCGGCGGGCCAGTAGTTCATCGGCAGATTCGCGTTGATCGTGTACTTCGAGTCCCAGGACGGGGTCAGCTGGTCGTTCCAGATGCCCTGGAGGTTCGCCGGCTGCGTACCGGGCCGCGACGACGCGATCAGCAGGTACCGGCCGTACTGGAACAGCAGCGCCGAGAACTGCGGGTCGTCTACCGCGTTGTGCCGGGCGATGCGGACGTCCGTCGGCTGGTCGGCCGCCGCCGTCCGGCCGACGTCCAGCGCGACCCGGCCGAACAACGCCTGGTGGTCCGCCACATGGCGGGCGCGGAGGGTGTCGTACGGGACGCCCTGGGCGGCGTCGAGGTGGGTACGGGCGATGCGCTGGTGGTCGCCGTCCACGGTCCGGTAGTCGACGTAGCCGGTGCCGATCGACACCAGCACCGTCACGCTGTCCGCGCCGGTGACCCGCAGCGTGCCACCGGAACTCGTGACGGTACCGCCCTGCGCCGCCGCCCTGGCCAGCGCGCGGAACCTGACCGTGCCCGCGATGCCCCGCATGTCGCCGGAGACGCCGTCCAGCGCGACCGTCGTCCCGTCCGGGCTGGACACCGACGTGCGCTGCGGGCTGGTGAAGGTGGCCGAGAACGTGACCGCGCCGGGGGTCTGGGCGGTCAGCCGCAGGACGATCACCTGGTCCGGCGCGCTGGCGAACACCTCGCGCCGGTACCGCACGTTGTTCGCGGTGCAGGTGACGGCCGCCGTGGCGGTGGTGAGGTCGAGCAGGCGCTCGTACCCGGACACCGCGCCCCCGCCGGGGAAGGTCAGCCGCAGGTCGCCGACGGGCTGGTACGCCAACTGGGCCGCCGGGCTGCCCAGCATCGTCTGGTCGATCAGGTCCTGGGCCTGCTTCCACTGGTCGGCGAAGACCAGTTGCCGGATCCGGCCGAGGGCGGCGGCGCCGCGCGGGTTGTCGTAGGTGTGGGGGCCGCCGGCCCAGACCGTGTCCTCGTTGAGCTGGAGGCGTTCCGTGTCGGTGTTGCCGAACACCATCGCGCCGAGGCGGCCGTTGCCGACCGGCAGGGCGCGCAGCCACTGCGCGCCGGCCGGCTCGTCGTACCACAGGGCCAGGTCACCCGCCGCGCGCACTTCGCGCGGCGGGGCCGCGTCCGCGCGGGGGACCGCCGTCCATCCGGCCTGGCCCAGCACGGCACCGGCCGCGCCCAGCCGCATCGCCTGCCGTCGCGTCAGATCGGACATCGGGGTCCTCCCGCCTTCCTGTGGCCTACGGATCAGCGCTGCGCCGTGAAGAACCGCCACAACTCTGCCTTGACCCAGCTCCGGGCGCCGCTCTCGCAGCCGGCGCACCCGTCCACGGGGCCCTGCTGGTGGCCGCCGTCGAACGCGGCCCAGACGACCGGGCGGCCGCTCTGGCACCCGGAGTAGGCGGTGAGTGTGTGGGTCAGGCTGCCCCGGGCCGGCTCGGGCGGGTTCTGCGGTGCGCAGCCGTTGTTGCGGACGAACCTGTCCCGCAGCGCCCGGCCGTTCTGGATGCTGTCGGAGATGCCGTGGATCCCCAGGTACGCCACGGGCTGCGTGCCGCCGCCGCACCCGCTGATCGGCCCCGGGGCGGCGATGGCGGCGACCGCGCGGAACGCGGACGGGCGGGAGCAGGCGAGCGAGTAGCTCATCGCGCCGCCGTAGCTGAAGCCCACGGAGAACACCTGCGCGGTGTCGACGCACAGGCCCCGGCCGAGCGCCCTGAGCATGTCGTCGATGAAGGTCACGTCCTCCCCGTTGGTGTTCGCCCAGGCGTTGTCGAGGCCCTGGGGCGCGACGAAGATCGTGGAGTTGTTCGCCTGGGACAGCATGCCGTAGTAGGCCCAGGGGTAGCCGTCGCTCCCGCCGGAGGCGACGTCGTTCGCGGTGCCGCCCCACCAGTGGAAGCCGAACGCCAGCCGGTAGGGGCGGTTCCGGTCGTAGTTGTCCGGGACCTTGAGGGTGAAGCTGCGGTTCTTGCCGCTGCTCCGGATCGTGTGGGTGCCGCTGGCCAGTGTCGGGGCGGCACCGCATCCGGGGCTCGGCGCGAGAGCGCCGGCGGACGCCGGGGGCGGGGCGGCGCCGTACGCCGTGCCGCTCGCCACCACGGCCAGAAGGGTTGCGGCCACGACGGACCGTAAGAAGGATCTGTACCTCACCATCACGCACTCCACTGGTGTTGTGGGGGGTTCGCCATGCACAGGGGTTTCGCGTGAAGCTCGGATGAGTCCGACTCATCTCGATCGAGTGGATACTCAAACGACCCCCATGGAAGCGCTCCCACTCGGCACAGTCAAGGGATCGCGTCCCGATGAGTCGCATCCATCTTGTTGCATGTACATGATTCATGTGGTGCACTGAGGTCTGCCTAGGCAGGGGCGTTCGCCGGATCCATCCCACGACAAGGAGATCCCGTGTTCGCACCCTCGCTCCTCGCGGTGCTGGCCCTGTCGGCGACCGCGGTGCTGACCGCCCCGGCCCCCGCTGCCACGACCACCCTGTACGTCTCCCCGTCCGGCACGGGCACCGCCTGCTCGACCGCCCAGCCGTGCTCGCTGTCCACCGCGCAGACGTCGGTGCGCGCACGCAGTACGACGATGCAGGACGACATCGTCGTCGAACTCGCCGACGGGGTCTACCGGTTGACGGCACCGCTGCGGATGACCGCCGCCGACTCCGGCAACAACGGCCACCGTGTCGTGTGGCGGGCCGCCCCCTCCGCGCACCCCGCGCTCAGCGGCGCCCGCCCGGTCACCGGCTGGACGCTCGCCGACGCCGGGAAGAACATCTGGCGCGCGGACGTCGGGGCCGGCAGCGACACCCGCCAGCTGTACGTCGACGGCGCGATCGCCACCCGCGCACGGACCCAGGTCAACCGCTCCTCGTTCACCTTCACCAGCACGGGCATGACCTTCTCCGACCCCGCCCTCGGCTACCTCGACAACCTGCCGGGCCAGAACCGCATCGAGGTGGAGAGCGTCAACTCCTTCACCGACCGCTACTCACCCGTGCAGGGCATCCGCGGGAACACCATCACGATGCGTCAACCCGCCTGGAACAACAACACCTTCGGCTACGACACCCTCACCGCCCCGCACCGCGCCGGCCCCTTCTACCTGGCCAACGCGTACGCCTTCCTCGACTCCCCGGGCGAGTGGTACGTCGACCCCGGCACCGGCACGCTCTCCTACATCCCGCTCCCCGGACAGGACATGCGCACCGCCCGCGTGGAACTGCCCGGGCTCCAGTCGCTGGTGAACATCGGCGGCACCCTCGACGCGCCCGCGCACGACATCACCTTCAGCGGGATCACGTTCACCGGCACCAGCTGGCTCGGCCCCAGCGGCGACCAGGGATACGCCGACCAGCAGACCGGCGCCTACCTCGCGGGCGACTGGAACTGGCCCGCCGACCGGCTGACGTCCTGCCAGAACGGCTGCCGTCAGTTCGAGGCGGCCCGCCCGCACTGGAGGCAGATGCCCGCCGCCGTACAGGTCTCCGCCGCCCGCGGCATCACCTTCGGCGACAGCGCGTTCGTCAACCTGGGCCAGACCGCCATCGGCATCGGCAACGACGCGAACGCCCACACCAGCGGCGTCGGCCTCGGCGCGAGCGACATCACCGTCACCCGCTCCGAGATCGCCCGCAACTCCGCGGGCGGCATCGTCGTAGGCGGAGTCCGCGCCGACGCGCACCACCCCGGCGACCGGCGGATGACCAACCGGAACATCACCGTCAGCGACAACCGCATCCACGACCTCGGCCTGGAGTACCGGGGCGTCGTGTCGGTCCTGACCACCTACGTCACGACCACGGACGTCTCCCACAACGAGGTCTACAACATGCCGTACTCCGGCATGTCCATCGGCTACGGCTGGGGCAGCAACGACGCCGGCGGCAGCGACCACTACGCGGGCCGCGGCCTGTACGACCACCAGCCCCGGTACACGACCCCGACCACCGCGTCCGGCAACCGCCTCGTCGGCAACCACATCCACGACGTCATGCGGCAGATGAACGACGGCGGCTGCATCTACACCCTCGGCTGGAACCCGAACGCCGTGATCAGCGACAACCACTGCCAGCGCACCAACGGCTACTTCGGCCTCTACTTCGACGAGGGCTCCCGCTACTACACCGCCACCCGCAACGTCCTGTCCGCCACCGGGACCTGGGCCACCGCCAACTACTGGGGCGGCGAGAACATGGGCGCCTGGACGGTCACCGACAACTGGTCGACCAACGGCAGCACCAACATCACGAATGGTGACCGGGGCAACGTCGTCCGCGGCAACGTCACGGTCACGGGCGGCAACTGGCCCGCCGGCGCCCAGACCGTCATCGCGAACGCCGGTCCGCGCAAGGGGAGTTCGCGATGAGGCGGCGTACCCGATGGGCGGCCCTCCTGCTGGCCGCCGCCGCGCTGGCCGGCTGCGGGAGCGCCTCGGGGCCCGCCTCGCCGTCCGGCGGCGGCACGAAGAAGCTGGTGGTCTGGGACTGGAAGTCGGGGGACGACGCCACGGCCGCCTACCTCGACCGGGCGAAGGCCGGCTTCGCGAAGCGACACCCCGGCGTCACCGTCGAGTTCGTGGCCCAGCCGTTCGACCAGTACTACACCCTCCTCGGCACGGCCATCCAGGCGGGCCGGGGACCGGACGTCATGCTCTTCAACGGCGGCGGCCGGATCCGCGACCGCACCGACGCGCTCGTCCCCCTGGACCCCTACGTCGCCGGGGACCGGGACCGCCTGACGGGCTGGGACGCGTTCCGCGAGGGCGGCAGGACCTACGCCGCACCGGTCACCCTCCAGGGCCACCCGATCTACTACGACAAGAAGCTGTACGAACAAGCGGGCCTCGACCCCGACAGGCCGCCCGCGACCTGGAGCGCGTTCCTCGACGCCTGCGCGACCCTCAGGAAGAAGACCGGTACCGCCTGCGTCGCGCTCGGCAACAAGGAAGGCGCCGGCATCCAGTTCTTCCTGTCCGGACTCGGCTCCGGCGCCCTCACCGACCGGGAGTACGACGACTGGATCGCCGGGAGACGCGACTGGACGTCCCCGCACGTGAAACGGATCTTCGAGCTGTGGAAGGAGACCGACGCCGCCGGCCTCGACAACAAGGGCGCCAACTCGACCGCCCTGTTCAACGACGCCTTCGCCCTCTTCTCCTCCGGCAAGGCCGCCCACGTCATCGGGCTGATGTCGGACGTCGGGCACTGGAAGGACTTCGCCGAGTTCCTCGCCCCCGACGACATCGGCGTCATGCGGGCCCCGGTCATCACCGCCGGGGCGACACCGAGCCTCCCCTACGACGGCGGCATCGGCTACGCGGTCGCCAAGTGGACCCCCGATCCCGTGCTCGCCGCCGACCTGGTCCGCTCGCTCACCTCACGGGACGCGCTGGCGGCCTTCCACGCCGACGCGGGCGCCATCGTCTCCGACACCTCCATCGACGTACCGAAGGACGGCCCGGCCGTCTCCGCGATCCTCTCCGAGATCGAGAGCGGCGAACCCGCCCTGCACGTGGCGCTCTCCTCCCGGACCCTCGATCTGATGGGGCGGCTGTCCCAGCAGCTGCTGAGCGGGTCGGTCACCGTCGACGAGGCGCTGAGGCAGCTCGCCGTCTCGGACCGGGAGGGCTGAGCGGGTGCCGTTCGACAGCACGCCGGCGGCGCGAAGGGGCGCGTCCCGCCGTCCGAGCGCGGACCGCCTCGCCCCGTACGTCCTCGTCGCCCCGGCCGTGCTGGTCGTCGTCGCCCTGCGGCTCTACCCGCTCGTCCTCGGCGTCAACTTCTCCTTCACCGGGGACGGCGAACTCGACGGAACCTCCGTCGGACCGGACAACTACACCGCCCTCTTCGACGACCCCCTCTTCCGCCGCGCCCTGCGCAACACGGGCCTGCTGGTGCTGCTGCTCCCGGTGGCGGTCGCCGTCCCCGGGCTCCTCGCGACCTTCATCCACCTGCGCGTCCCGGGGCACCGGCTCTACCGGGGCGTCTACTTCTTCCCCGCCGTGCTGTCGCCGGTGATCGTCGGCGCGGTCTTCAACCTCCTGCTGGCCTTCGACGGCCCCGTCAACAGGCTGCTCGGCACCCTCGGGCTCGGCCCGGTCGACTGGCTCGGCGATCCGGACATCGCGATCTACACGGTCGTCGGCGTCCATGTCTGGGCGACCTTCGGGATGGCGCTGGTGGTGTTCCTCGCCGGGTTCGCCACCCTCGACTCCTCGCTGCTCGACGCCGCGCGGATCGACGGCGCCTCGCTGCCCCGGATCATCTGGCACGTCATCGTCCCCGGCCTGTCCCGGACCATCCAGTTCGTCTTCGTGACCACGATGATCGGAATGCTCACGTCGATGTTCGGACTGCTCTACGTGATGACCGGCGGCGGCCCCGGGGGCTCCACCTACCTGCCGGAGTACTACATCTGGATCCAGCAGGGCCAGATGAACCGCCCCGCGCTCGCCTCGGCCGCCTCCACCGTCCTCTTCCTCGTCATGGTGGTCGTGGGCCTGCTCCAGATCGGCGTGCTCCGCCGGTCCGGCGGGGCCGAGTGATGCCCGCTCCGAGGGCGGGCAGATGGCTGGTCGCGGGCGCGATGGCGGCGCTCGCGCTGGCCACCGTCTATCCGCTGGTGTTCACCACGAACGTGGCGCTGAAGACCCGCCACGCGTACGTCCTCGATCGCTTCGCCCTCACCGGCTCCCCGCGGCCCGACAACCTCGCCACCGCGTGGGACAGCGCGGGAATGGCCCGCTACTTCGTCACCTCGCTCACCGTCGTGACGTGCGCGGTCGCCCTGCTCCTGCTGATCGGGTCGGCGGCCGGGTTCGCCCTGGGCAGGCTGAGCTTCCGGGGGTCGCGGGTGCTGTTCCTCGGCTGCCTCGCGGCCCTGTTCGTGCCGTTCCAGGTCATCATGGTGCCGCTCGCCCGGACCATGGCCGACCTGCGGCTCGTCGACACCCACGCCGGGCTGGTCCTCGCCTACGTCGCGCAGTTCCTTCCTTTCACCGTCTTCCTGATGGCGAGCTACTACGCGCACGTCCCGGCCGAGATCGTCGACGCGGCCCGGGTCGACGGCAACACCCTCTTCGGCGTCCACCGGCGGATCATGCTGCCGCTCGGCGCCCCCGCCCTGGTCTCCGCGGGCGTCCTGAACGCGCTGTTCTGCTGGAACGACGTCCTCATCGCCCTGCTGATCATGCCGTCGGCCGAGCACCGCACCCTGATGGTCGGCGTCACCTCGCTGCGCGGCCAGTACGCGGACGACATCCCCACGTTCGCCGCCGGCGTCCTGATCGCCGCCGTACCGATGCTGCTGCTCTACCTCCTGTTCCAGCGTCACATCGCCGAAGGCGTCACCGCCGGTTCCACGAAGGGCTGACATGCGGATCACCGGATACCGAACCCTCAGCACGGTCCAGGAGTGGGGGCGCCCGGTCGGCGACGCCAACGGCGTCTTCGCCGACGGGACCGTCCCCGTGCCGATGATCCTGGTGACCACCGACGCGGGGCTCACGGGCGTCGGCCTCGGCCCCGGCACCGACGCCGAGACGGTCTTCGCCGCCCTCGACGGCGAGGACCCGCGCGCCGTCACCGCCCTCTACGACCGCATGCTGCGCCAGACCTTCAAGGCCGGTCACACGGGCGCGGTGTTCGGCACCATCGGCGCGTTCGACACGGCGCTGTGGGACATCAAGGCCCAGGCCGCCGGGGAACCCCTCTGGCGGCTGCTGGGCGGCCGCGACCGGCGGGTGCCCGCGTACGCCTCCGGCCTGGACATCGGCCTCACCGACACCGAACTCGTCGCCGTGTACGAGGAGTACGCCGCGCACGGCCTGCGCGCGGCCAAGCTCAAGGGCGGGCTGGACCTCGAACGCGACCGGCGGCGGCTGACGCTGGTCCGCGACGTCCTGACCGACGCCGCCCGGGGGACGCCGCCCGCGCTGATGCTCGACGCGAACGAGTCCTGGTCCCGCAAACAGGCCGTGCGCCACGTGTGCGCGCTGGAACGCACCCTCGACCTCACCTGGGTCGAGGAGCCGGTCCGGCGCTGGGACGCCGAAGGGCTGGCCGCCGTCGGCCGGGGGATCCGCGCCTCGGTGGCCGGCGGCGAGAACCTCTCCGGTCTCGAACAGTTCCGCCCGCTGCTCGCCGCGGGCGCGCTCGACGTCGTCCAGACGAGCGCGGTGTGGGGCATCACCCACTTCCTGCGGGTCGCCGTCCTCGCCCACGCCCACGATCTGCCGGTCAGCTGTATCGGCTCCACCCCGGTCGGCCTCCTGCACGCCGCGACCACCACCCCGAACCACCTCGCCGCCGAACTCCAGCACCTCCGGCCACCCCTCGGCCTCCACCTCGACCTGCGCATCGAGAACGGCGCGTTCATCCTCGGCGACACACCCGGCCTCGGCATCCGGCTCGACGAGAAGACGATCCGTACGCCCGCTTCCCTCGCCGTCGGCGGCGGCACGAACGTACGCCCGGAATCGGCCGGCCTCCGCCTGCTCCCGGCAGCCGTCACTGAATGACACGACGGGCCCGGCAGTGGTCGTCCGCTCGGAGCGACCACTGCCGGGCCCGTTCACCACGGCAGGCCCGTCCCCACGGTCCGGCGTGGTGTCCGGGGCGGCAGCCGTCCGCTCAGGCGGCCGTCCCGGGGCTTGCGTGTCCTGGGGAGTCAGACACGGGTCAGTTCTTGTCGCGGGTCGGCGTGCTCGGCCAGTGCCGCGCCTTCCACGTCCACGTCGGGCAGTGACCTGTCGAGCCACTTCGGCAGCCACCAGGCACGGTCGCCCAGCAGGGCGAGCACCGCGGGGACGATGGTCATGCGGACGACGAAGGCGTCGACGAAGACCGCGAAGGCGAGACCGAAGCCGATCATCTTGACCATGGCCTCGTTGGAGCCGATGAAGCCCGCGAAGACGCTGATCATGATGACGGCGGCGGCGGTGACGACGCGGGCACCGTGCCGGAAACCGGTGACGACGGCCTCGCGTGGGCTCTCGCCGTGGACGTGTGCCTCGCGCATGCGGGTGACGAGGAAGACCTCGTAGTCCATGGCGAGGCCGAAGACGACGCCCACCATGAAGATCGGCATCATGCTCATGATCGGGCTGGTCTGCTCGACGCCGATCAGGTCGGCCGCCCAGCCCCACTGGAAGACCGCGACGACGGCGCCGAGAGAGGCCAGTACCGACAGCAGGAAGCCGAGGGCGGCCTTGAGGGGGACCAGGACGGAGCGGAAGACCAGGATCAGCAGCAGGAAGGCGAGGCCCACGACGAGGGCGAGGTAGGGGGCGAGTGCGCCGGTGAGTTTCTCCGACACGTCGACCTTCATCGCGGTGAAGCCGGTGACCATGACGTTGTCGCCGGTGCGGTCGCGGATGGAGGACAGGAGATCCTCGGTCCTGGTGCTGTCGGGCGAGGTCTTCGGGATGACGGTGAGGATGGCGGTCCTGCCCGCCTTGTCGAAGGTGGCGGGGGTGACGGCCGCGACGTCCTTGAGGCCGCCGATGGTCCGGCTCACCTCACCGGCCTCGGTCCTGACGTCCCCGCCGTCGGCCGTGGCGTCGACGGTGACCAGCAGGGGACCGTTGACGCCGGGGCCGAAGCTCTCGGCGAGCATGTCGTACGCCTTGCGCTGCGTGGTGCTGGTGGGCTGGTCGCCGTCGCCGGGCAGGCCCATCTTCAGGCTCGCGGCCGGGATCGCGACCACCGCGAGGGCGACCACGGCGCTCACCAGGACGGCGACCGGCCGGCGCAGGACGAAGCGTGCCCAGCGGGTGCCCATGTTCGGCTTGCCGTCGTCCTGGTGCCGCACGTTCTCGCGTGCCTTGCGGCCGTGGACGCGCTTGCCGGCGAAGCCGAGCAGGGCCGGGACGAGGGTGAGGGCGACGATCACGGCTATGGCGACGGTGCCGGCGGCGGCGAGACCCATCTTGGTGAGGCTCGGGATGTTGACGACCGCCAGCCCCGCCAGCGCGATGACGACGGTCAGACCAGCGAAGACCACCGCGGAGCCGGCCGTGCCGACCGCGTGTCCCGCCGCCTCCTCCCGCTCACGCCCTTCGGCGAGCTCGGCACGGTAACGGGAGACGACGAACAGCGCGTAGTCGATGCCGACCGCGATCCCGATCATCGAGGCGAGCGTCGGAGTGGTGCTGGAGAGGTCGAGGACCTCGGTGAGCGACATGATCGAGGCGACGCCGACACCGACGCCGACGACGGCGGTCAGCAGCGGCAGCCCGGCGGCCACCAGCGAGCCGAAGGTGATGACCAGGACCAGTGCGGCGAGGGCGATGCCGATGATCTCGGCGGACCCGGTCTCCGGCAGTTCGGCCATGGCGGTGCCGCCCGCCTCGGCGGTGAGTCCGGCGTGCCTGCCGTCGTCCAGGACCTCGTGGAGGGTGTCCTTGGAGGCGTCGGACATCTGGTTGAACTGCACGTCGTAGCCGACGGTGATGTAGGCCGTCGTCCCGTCGCGGCTGACGGCGCCCGCCTTGAACGGGTCGACGACCCCGGCGACCTGCTTGTTGCCGTCGCCGAGTTCGGCCACGGCCGCCTCGACGGCGGCCTTGTTGCGGGTGGCGGTGATCTTCTCGCCGGTGGGGGCGCGGAAGACGACGTTCGCCTGGGCGCCGTCGGCGTTGAGGCCGGGGAAGCGCTCGTGCAGCAGGTCGAACGCCTTCTGCGCTTCGGTGCCGGGGATGGAGACGTCGTTGCTTCCGGTGGTGTTCGCGGAGGCCGCGCCGATGCCGACGGCGGCCAGCAGGGCCACCCAGAGGAGGGCGACGAGCCTGCGGCGACGGAAGGACAGTCGGCCGAGTCTGTAGAGGAATGTGGCCACGAGAGGCTGCTCCGGATCAGGTCGTTGACTTGCGGGAGGGCATGGGGAACCAGCCCGACGACGAGAGCGGCGCACGTCAGGAAGGCGGAAAGGGACGGGTTTTCAGAGGCCGAGGGCGGGGACGACCACGGCGTCGATGTAGTGGCGCAGGAACGCGGAATCGGCGGACTTGCCGCTGAGCAGTGGCCGGGCGGCGAGGGCGCCGATCAGCATGTGCGCGACGTAGCCCCTGGCGGGCAGGTCGGCGGCGATCTCGCCCCGCTCGACCGCGCGGGCGAGCAGGGCGTTGAAGCCGGACAGTTCGGGGTCGATGAGCATGTCCCGCAGCGCCTGGAGGAGTTCGGGGTGCTCGTGGACGGCGTGGAAGAGAGCCCGCATCAACGCGGTGTCCCTCTCCACCTGCCGGTCGTCGATCTGGGCCACCAGCGCTTCGAGGTCACCGCGCAGCGAGCCGGTGTCGACGCCGGCCACGGTGGCGGGTTTCCCGTGGTGCAGCGCCTGGGCGAGCAGTTGGGGCTTGCCCGTCCACTGGCGGTAGAGGGTGGCCTTGCTGCACCGGCAGCGGGCGGCGATGGCGTCCATGGTCAGTGACTCGTAGCCCACCTCCTGCAACAGGTCGAGGGCGGCGGCGTACAACTCCGCCTCCCGCTCCGGTGAGATGCGGCTGCGGCGGATGCGGGGGGCGTCACCGTGTGGCGCGGCCACTGATGCCATGGCCCGGCTCCTGTCCGAACGGAACTGTTTCGTACGCATGGAGACTATCCCGGGCGTCGGTAAATACGAAACCGTTTCGGTAGTGAAATAGGCCACCGTCGGGACCCCTGCGAAACTGGAGGGGCAGCCGAGTCGAAAAGGGGCAGAGATGGCCAGTACGTCACCGGTGACGGCGAAGCCGGGACGTCCGCGGGATCCCGGCGCCGACGAGCGCATCCTGCGGGCCGTCGTGGACGAGCTGGCCGAGACCGGGATCGCCGGCTTCCGGATCAACTCGGTCGCCGCGCGCGCCAAGGTGGCCAAGCGGACCCTCTACTCCCGCTGGCCCGAGCGCGACGACCTGATCCTCGCCGGCCTGTCCACTCTCTCCGGGCAACTGCACCCGCCGCGCACGGGCAGCCTCGACGAGGACATGCGACTGCTCTACGACGCCATCGCGGAGACCCTCGACAGCCCGCGCTGGCTGATCGCGGCCCGCTGCACCTTCGAGCTCCCCGACCACCCCGAGCTGTACGCGCCGTTCCAGCGCGACTGCGTCGACCAGCCGCTGGCCGTCATCGAGGACGCCCTCTTCGACGCGCAGAAACGCGGCGAACTGCGCCCCGGCGTCGACCGGTCCGTGGCCGCCGAGACCTTCGCGGCGTCGATCGCCAACTTCAGCACGCACATCGCCCGCGCGCGGGGCGTCAGCGCACCGGGAGTGCGGGACCGGTTCCTCGACCAGTTCCTGCACGGACTGGGGTCCGGGGCCGGCTGAAGAGCTGACGGAATCCCCCGTGGCCCGGGCCACGGGGAGATCCGCGACACCGCCGACGTCACGGTCGTCAGCGCCGGCCACAAGAGGTCGACCGCCGCGTCCTGCCCGGCCGCCGGGCGGCGTTCGACACCGAACCGGCCCAACTGCTCGGCTCCGGCATCGAGTTGGAGCGGCATGAACGGGAGGGCCTCACCACCGCGTTCGACGGTGCCAGGACCGGAGCGCTCCTCCACCACGATCCGCGGGCCGCTCCCCGCCGACCTGTACTTCGCGGCCCTCTTCCACGGCGTCGACGCATTCCTGCGCACGGCCTGACCCGCCGGGAACCTCCTATCCTGGGACCGCGAGCGGGACAGGACGGCTCCCCGCAAGGGTGACCAGTGGTGACGGTGAGAGAACAGATCGCGGACGTCGGCTTCGTACGGCCGGTCGGTATCCCGGCCGGCGTCGAGGTGATGTCGCTGGCGGAGCTGCGGGAGCGGGCCGCCGTACGGATGGGCAGGGCGGGGCTGGGGCCGCCGCAGCGGCCGGCGTTCCACCACCTGATCACCCTGTCCGGCGGCGCGCTGTGGCACACGGTGGACTTCACCGGGTACGCGCTCAAGCCGGGGTCCTGGCTGTGGGTGCGGCCCGGACAGGTGCAGCAGTGGGGCGACCTGGACGGCGCCGAGGGCACGCTCGTCCTGTTCGAGCGCGACTTCGTCGACCCGGGGACCGCGGCGGCGGCACGGGTCGACGATCCGTACGCGCCCGTGCTCCACGTCCCCGACCCCGAGGGCGGACAGGCGTTGGACCTGGCCGTACGGCACTTGACGCACGAGTTCCGGTCGACGCGCGGCATCGCGCTGGAGGCCCACGTGGCGGTACTGCGGCACCTCCTGGCGGTCCTCGTCCTGCGCCTGGCCCAGCCCGCCGCACCCGTCGGCAGCCCGGCTCCGGAGCCGGGGGAGACCTTCGTCCACTTCCGTGACGCCGTCGAACGCGACTTCACGCGCACACGCCGCCTGGACGACTACGCCCACGCCCTCGGCTACCCGCCCCGCACCCTCTCCCGGGCCACGCTGGCCGGGGCGGGCGTCAACGCGAAGGAGTTCATCGACCGCCGGGTGTTCCTGGAGGCCAAACGCCTCCTCGCGCACGGCGACCAGTCGGCGTCCAGGATCGCGGCCCAGCTCGGCTTCACCAGCGCCACCAACTTCAGCAAGTACTTTCAGCAGCGCACCGGCCAGGCACCGATCGCCTTCCGCGAGACCGTACGCGGCCGAACCGGGTGACCAGCGCCGGGAGAGCCGCCCCCGCGAGCGGCGCCAGCAGGTAGATCCACAACTGGGACCAGTAGGCGGATCCGTCGGCCCACAGGGCGGGGCCGAACTGGCGCGCGGGGTTCGCGGACCCATCGGTGAGCGTGCCGAGGCCCACGATGACCAGGGCGGTCGCGAACGGGAGCAGGTGCGCCCACGCCGGACGGGACATCAGCAGCAGGGCGACGGCGAGGATCGCGGCGGTGGCACCGGCCTCGGCGCCGAACACCGCGCCGGCCGGCCAGCCGGGCGCGGCCCGGACCGCGCCGTAGTCCATCCGGCCTCCGACGACCGGCCCCCACACCAGGCGGGCCAGCCCCGTACCGGCCACGGACCCCGCGAGCTGGGCGGCGACGTACGGCAGGACACGGCGGCCCGGGAACGCCCCCGCCACCCACAGGGCGAGCGTGACCGCCGGATTGAGGTGACCGCCGGACCGGCGGCCCCACGCGGAGGACAGGGCCAGGGCCAGCGCCGCGCAGACGATCACGGCCACGACCGCGAGCCGCGGGCGCGGTCCCGGCAGGGCGCCGCCGAGCGGCGAGGCCATCACCCAGCGGACGGCGCCGACCAGGACGAACAGGACAGCGGCGGTGAGCGCGAACTCCACGCGGGCCGCGGATCCCCCGGCGGTTCCGGTGGTCCCGGTGGCCCGCCGGGCGGCCTTGCGGGCGCAGGTGAGCATCGGGGTCAGCCCCAGGTCAGCTCGCCGGTGGCGACCTTGGTGCCCAGGTCCAGGGCCACGAGCAGGCCCAGGTCGGGGTGGCGCTCCAGGAGCGCGGCCTTGAGGGACTCGGAGTCGCCGTGGACGGCCAAGGCTTTCTCGAACTCGGCGAGGTAGGCGCGGGTGCCGGCGATCACCGAGGCGTCGGTGGGGGAGTCGGCGGTGCGGTGGCCCGCCACCACGAAGCGCGGTTCGAGCTGTTCCAGCTGGGCGAGGGTCTCGTCCCAGGCGGCGCGTTCGCGCGGGGTGGGGGTGTCGGCCGTCCACACGTGCAGCCCCGCGAAGAGCAGGACACCGCCGACGACCGCCCGGTCCTCGGGCTGCCAGAGGTACTGGGTGCGCCAGAGAAGGTCCGGGTGGCCGCCGCGGAGTTCGAAGTCGTGGCCCTCCAGGGTGACGCGGTCGCCGTCCAGGACCTCGGGGACGATCACCTCGGCGGGCAGGTTCCTGCCCAGGTGCGCCCAGGTCTTGAGCTTCTTCTCCCAACTGGCCCTGATCCGCTCGACCGTGGTGGCGGTGGCGACGATCCGGACGTCGGGGAACGCCGCGCGGATCACCTCCAGGCCGAAGTAGTAGTCGGGGTCGGAGGTGGTGACCACGACGGTGGTCAGCTCCCTGCCGCTGTCGAGGATGTCCGCGAGGACCCGGTGCTGCTCGGCCAGGGTGAACTGGCCGTCGACCAGGAGGGCTTCGCGCTCGCCGGTGACCAGGACGGACGACTTGTGCAGGCCGGTGCCGCCGGCGGTGTGGACGGTGTAGGTCAGGGTGCTCGACATGGTGGTGCCGCCTTTCGGATCTCAGAGCGAGGGGGAGAGGTGCTGGTCCAGGGCCCGGGTGAGCGCCTCGGCCGAGGCGACCGGGCCGCCGAGGCGGTCGGTGCCGTGGTCGGTGTGCAGCAGGAGCGTGGGGTAGCCGTCGACGCCCAGGCGGCGTACCGCGCGGAAGTCGGCCGCCGCCTCGGCGCGGGTGGCGGGGGAGGCGTACGCGGTGGCCACCGCGTCGGCGTCCAGGCCCAGTTCTCCGGCGAGGTCCCGGTAGAGGGCCGGGTCGGAGAGGCTGCGGCCGTCCAGGTACCAGGCACGCTGCATCGCGGCCGCGGCGTCCAGGGCGTTCGCGCCGGGCTGGCCGCGCAGTGCGACCAGCCCCGTGGCGGCGTCGGCGGAGTCCATCACGGCCGTGCCGTCCTTGAGCGCGGCGCGGTAACCGGCGCCGAACGTGACGCCGGTCAGCTCGGCGATGCGGTCGTTGGCGCCCGGGATGTGCGGGTACGCCGACACCGGCAGCGCACGCGAGCCGGTGAACAGGCCGCCGGACAGGACCCGCAGCTCGATGCGGTCGGCGTTGGCGGCGGCGAACTCGTGCAGGGCCGGGCCGAAGCCGTAGCACCAGCCGCAGTAGGCGTCGAAGGCGTAGGTCAGGTGAACGCGTTCCACGGATTCCGTCCTTTCCGGATTCCGTCACCCGGCTCTCGGTCTCGTCCGGGTCGACACGCTCAAAGCTATGGTCGGAACGGGTCCCTTCCTGGGTGCCGGTACGACAGGGCATGGTCAAAAACCGACACCGTGCCACGCCCTGTCGGCGGTGGCGGTCAGAGGCCGATGTCGGTCAGCCACTGCTTCGTGGTGCGCGGGGTGATGCCGAGGAGTTTCTGAGCGGAGTTCTCGGGGGTGATCGAACGGTGCGGGAGGGCGCTCATGGCCTTGTAGAGGTTGGTGACGTCGGCCGCGGGGCCGTCGCCGATGACAGGCGCCACGGAGGCACCCATCTCTTCCGGGCTGATCGGCTTGAAGGCCACGGTCTTGCCGAAGTGGGCGCCGAACGCCTCGGCGAGGTCCGGCCCGGTGACGGCGGGGTACTGGCCGACGGAGACGGTGCCGGTGAGGTCCGGGTGGTCGAGCAGGGCGACGGCGGCGTCGGCGATGTCCAGGTGCGACGCCCAGGAGACGGGGAAGTCGGCCCGGATCGGATAGGGCAGCACGCCCTGCTCGCGGACCGTGTCGATGACGTACGGCATGAGCAGGTTCTCCAGGAACAGGGTGGGCGTGATCACCGCGTGGGCGACGCCGCTGTCGGCCAGACCGCCGGCCAGCGTCGCGACGGCGTCGGTGCTGCCGGGGATCAGCGGGGCGCCGCTGGTGGAGAACACCACGCGGGCCGGACGGGCCGCGCGGACGGCGGCGACGATGGTGCGGGCGTAGGTCTGGCGGTTCTCCTCGGAGGCCATCGGCAGATGGACGAAGACGCCTTCGGCCTCCCGGTAGACGGCCGTCAGGGCGTCGAGGGAGGAAGCGTCGACCGCCACGGTGCGCGCACCGTCGACGACGGTGTCCGCATTGCGGGTGAGGGCGATGACGGACTTGCCCGCGGCGACGAGGGCTGCGGCGACGGGGGAGCCTTGGGCGCCGGTGGCGCCGTGAATCACGTAGGTCATGGAGCTATTAGTGCATGAGGAGCACCGGTTACATCAACTGCACTAATAGCGTACGGTGAAGAATGTGACCGATCCCCGTCTGCCCGAATGCGGTGTCGCCCGGTTCCTCGTCCTCCTCGACGGACCCTGGGCCACCCTGATCGTGCGCGAGCTGCTGCACGGCCCCCATCGCTTCACGAAGCTCCGCGAGGCCCTGCCCGGCATCAGCCCGCACACCCTGACCAGCCGGCTGCGCCAGTTCGAGCGGCACGGCATCGTCACCCGGACCGCGTACGCGGAGATCCCCCCGCGGGTGGAGTACCGGCTCACGCCCCTCGGCGAGGGGCTGCGCGATGTCCTGGACGAGATGGGCACCTGGGCGCTGCGGGTCCCGGACCGCGAGGCCGATACCCCTTGAGCCCACGGGTCATTCCTGTGCCCCGTACCGGATGACGACGGTCTCGAACAGGGACAGCTCCGGGAGCGTGAAGGAGACGGCCCCGTCGGTGAGGGTGAGAGGTACCTCGGTGTCGGCGCGCAGGGCGTGCGCGTGCAGGGGTGTGCGGTCGGTGGCCAGGCTGACCGTGATGTCGCGGACCGGGACGGGGGCGTGGAACGCGGTCCCCAGCTGGCCGGTGAGGTTGACGAAGCTGACGAGGAGTTCCCCGGCGCCGGGGTTGTCCCGCGCGGTGACCTCGACGACCGGGGGCGCGTCGGTGGTGAGCCGGGGTTCGAGGCCGAGGAGGTCGCGCAGGGCGGCCAGGACCAGGCGGGCGTGGCCGTCGTTCGCGTACCGCTCGTAGTGGGTGCCGATGTCCCAGGGGATCACCACGTCGCCGGAGGGCGTGCGGACCAGCCCGGGGGTGTCGGTGACCTCCGTGTAGTAGCACTTCTCCGGGGGGCCGAACATGTGCGGCGGGATGTACGCGAGGAAGGGCTCGCCCTCGCCCTCGTAGGGCTCGAACGTGCCGTAGAGGTACACGAGATCGAGGTCGTCCAGGCCGGACAGGGTCTTCCTGTCGTCGGGCCGGATCGCGAAGTACGCGCCCTCCACGCGGTCCCCGCCGCGGGTGCCGGTGGTGAGGAGCGGGCGGTCCGTGTCGACGGCGAGGTGGGGGCCGGGGACGACGACCGCGGCGTACCGGCTGAGGCGTTCCCGGTCCGCGGCGTCCTCGCGGATCACGTCGAACGGGATGTGGTGCTCGGCGAGCATCCGGTACAGGCCGAGGAACTCCGGGCCGGGCTCCCGGGGCACGGGGTGGATCAGGCAGACGTCCGCGAGGGACGTGGTGCCGGTGTAGTGGCGCTCGTGCGCGGCGTGGAACGCGTACAGGTCGCGGACCTGGCCGAAGCAGCGTCGGTCGTCCTGTCCGTCGAGGGTGCCCAGGACGTAGAAGTCGAGCCAGCCGCCGTGCACCGCGTCCTGGGCCAGGCGGAGCGCGGTGAGGTGCGGGGAGACGGCGGCGTTGCGCATCGGGTAGTCGACGAAGTGCACGGCGGCGTTGCTGACCGCCTTGCCGGGCCAGGTGTCGCTGACGAGCCGGACGTGGTGGCCGGCGGAGTAGGTGAAGTCCGGCCGCCCGTCCACCAGGTGCGTCCCGGACTCCAGGCGGTAGATGTCCGTTCCCGACGCGGTGTAGTTGCAGGTCGCGATGGACGGGCGGATCGCCTTCACGGTCGCGGCGCGGCGCTCGAACAGCTCGGCGATCGTACGGGCCTTGAACTCCTCGTAGGCGGGATACAGGGAGTCGTCCTCGGAGCGGGGCAGCGGGCCGTCGGTGAAACGCCGGGCGCAGTTCGGGCACTGGCAGATGCCGTGGTAGGTGCCGCTGTAGTCGCGGACCTGGTAGCCGTGCATGTTGATGAAGACCCCGTCGACGGGGTAGCGCGACGCGACCTCCGCCATGATCTCCAGTGAATGTTCCTGCTGGTACTGGCTGTTGAGGCAGACGTGGGTCTGCCCGTTGTAGGTGACCGGCGTGCCCGCGAGGCTGCGGTAGTGCCAGTCGGGACGGTCCGCCGCGATGGCCTCGTTCACCTTGCTGAAGTCGAACCGGGCGATGAGCCGGATACCGGCGGCGTGCGCGTGCTCCAGCACCTCGCCGAGGAAGTCGCCCCGCAGCAGGGGGTTGCGGTGCTGGAAGGGCAGGTCGGTGGGGTAGTTGGCGACGATGCCGCCCGCGTTGAACAGCACCACGTTCGCGGAGAACTCCCGCAGCGACTCCACGAACCGCTCCGGGTCGACGGTCACATCGGTCTCGCGCAGGTTGGTCTGCACGAGCCGCATCGGACGTTCCTGCCACCAGTGGGTCATGACCCTCATCCCAATCGGTCGATGCTGAACACGTGATGGGGTTCGAGCGCGTTGAGCAGCGGCTCACCCGCGCGGTAGCGGCGGACGTTCTCGACGATCACGTCGATCGAGCGCTGGGTCCGGTCGGGCTGCCGGGGCGTCATGTGCGGCGTGATGATCATGTTCGGCGCGTCCCAGACCGGCGCGTCCGGCGGCAGGGGCTCCGTCTCGAACACGTCGGAGGCCGCGCCCGCGATGACGCCGCCGCGCAGGGCCGCCACGAGCGCCGCCTCGTCGACGACCGCGCCGCGAGCGATGTTGACCAGGTGGGCGGTCGGCTTCATCAGCTTCAGCTCCCGTGCCCCGACCAGGTGGTACGTCTCGTCGCTGAGCTGCGTCGCGAGCACCACCACGTCGCTCTCCCGCAGCAGGGGGACGACCGTGTCGCCGCGCTCCGCGCAGTACAGCCGGTCCACGTACGCCGGGGCGGGTGTGTCCCGTCGGCGGTGGGCGAGGACCCGCATGCCGAACGCCCGGGCGAGCTTGGCGACTTCAGTGCCGGTGTGCCCGAGACCCACGATGCCCATCGTCCTGCCGGACAGGCCCAGCCGGGCGTCGTACCCCTCCAGCCCGCGCCAGGTGTGGCGGCGGTGCTGCTCGTGCAGGCCGTAGGAGTCGAAGGCGAGGGACAGGGCGAAGAAGAACACGTGCTGGGCGAGCGCCGCCGCCGAACGCCCGGCCGAGCCGGTGACGATCAGGCCCCGCTCGAAGACCTCCGGCAGCGCCGAACGCGTCAGCCCGGAGTGGTCGCAGTGCACCCAGCGCAGGCGGGGCGCGGCCGGGTAACGCCGGTCCAGGTCGCCCTTGATGACGGCGACGTCGACCTGCCGGAGTGCCTCGGTGACCGCCGCGTCGTCGTGCGCGTCGGCGGTGACGAACCGCGCCGGGGCGAACGCCGCGCGCAGCTGGTCGAGTTCGGTGTCGGTGTAGGGGACGGTCACCAGCACCCGCTGGATGTCCATGGTCCGGCCTCCTGTCGTACGGCTACTTGACCGGGTCCTGTACGGGGGCGCGGCCCGCGAGCTGCTCGACGAGCAGGAGGAGCGCGCTGTGGTCGAGGGCGCCCAGGCCCCGGGCGCTGGCCGCCGCCATCAGCTGGGCGACGACGCCGGTCGTGGGGACGGCGACCCCGGCCGCGCGGGCGACGGCCAGGGCGATGCCGAGGTCCTTGTGGTGCAGGTCGATGCGGAAGCCCGGTTCGAAGGCGCGGGCGAGCATGCCGGCGCCCTTGACGTTCATGACCTGGTTGCCGGCCAGGCCGCCGCGCAGGACGTCGAGCGCCGCGCCCGCCGGGACGGAGCTGGCCTCCAGCAGGACCAGCGCCTCGGAGACGAGGGCGATGACCCCGGCGACGATCATCTGGTTGGCCGCCTTGACGGTCTGCCCGGCGCCGTCGCCCCCGACGTGCACGACGGTCGCGCCGACCGCGTCGAACAGGGGCCGGGCCGCCGCGAAGTCGGTCTCCCGGCCCCCGACCATGATCGACAGCGTGCCGTCGACGGCGCCCTTCTCGCCTCCGCTGACCGGGGCGTCCAGCGGGTGGACGCCGAGGGTGCGCGCGGCCTCGGCGACGGTCCGTGAGGTCTCGGGCCGCACGGTGCTGGAGTCGATGAGCAGCAGTCCTTCACGGGCGTGGGCGAGGACGCCGTCCGGGCCCAGGACGACGTCCTCGACGTCGGGGGAGTCCGGCAGCACGGTGAACAGGGCGTCGGCCTGGGCGGTCACGTCCGCGACCGAGGTGCCCGCCCGTCCGCCGGCCGCGACCAGGCGCTCCACGGGTCCGGGGGAGCGGCTGTACCCGACCACGTCGAAACCGGCCTCGACAAGGTTCCTCGCCATGGGCGCCCCCATGACCCCCAGCCCGATGACACCGACCGTCTCCATCGCGGGTTCACGACCTCTCTGTCCGGGGTGGACCCTGGCCAACTGGTTCGACCACCAATCCAATTGAGGGTGACCGTAGGGATGCCGGATCGGGGTTGTCAATGGGGCGTCCGATGGGCGCCGATGGCGGAATCACGGGGTGGATCGCCTTGAATGTGCAGGTGAAGCGGGATTTTACGATCGCCGCTGTGCATTCTCTTGACGCGGAAATCAGCTTCTCATAGGCTCCGGCAGCGGCCCTGCGGTCGGACCAATTCCGTCCTGTTTCCGCTGTGCGTCATCCCTCCCGGACGAGGAGTGAACGAGATGCTCTCCACAAAGCGACGACCGGCCGTCGTCGGGATCGGCCTGCTGGTGTCGGCCCTGACGGCCTCGGCCTGCTCGGCCGGCCCGACCGCCGGGGGCGGCTCCGCCGGCCGGGCGGCGAACGCCCTCACCATCGCGATCCCCACCGACCCCACCTCCCTCGACCCCTGCGACAGCCAGGCAGCCGACGGTGTCGGCACCCTGCGCCGCAACGTCACCGAGTCCCTCACCGACGTCGACCCGGCCGGCGGTGGCGTCGTCCCCCTGCTCGCCCTCTCCTGGCGCCAGGACACCCCCACGACCTGGACGTTCAAGCTGCGCCCGAACGTCAGGTTCCAGGACGGCACCCCCTTCGACGCGGCAGCGGCGGCGTTCAACGTGAAGCGCACCATGCAACCCGACCTCGGCTGCCTCAACCTCGGGAACATCCCCGACCCCTTCACGGCCACCGCCGTCGACGCCACCACCCTCAAGGTGGTCACCAAAGGCGTCGACCCGATCCTCCCCCTGCGCATCGGCTGGATCGACATGGTGTCCACCAGGACACCGATGAACGCCAAGACCTCCCACCCCGTCGGCACCGGCCCCTACACCTTCGTCCGCCGCACCCCCGGCACCGACCTGGAGTTCAAGCGGTTCGACGGGTACTGGGGGACCAAACCGCAGGCGGCCACCGTGCGGTACGTCTTCCGGAGCGAGGCATCCGTCCGGGCCGCCACCGCCAAGGCCGGCGAGGCCGACATCGCGGTCCCCGTCGCCCTCCAGGACGCCGTCGAGGGCGACCGCACCCGCTCCTACACCCAGTCCCGCGTGTTCTTCCTGCGCCTGGACACCGACAAGGCCCCGCTGAACGACCTGCGCGTACGGCAGGCCATCGGCTACGCCATCGACAAGGACAAGATCGTCACCGCCCTCATGGGAAAGACGGGCAAACCGACGGGCCAGATGGTCACGTCCTCGGTCAACGGCTACATCCCCGACTACAAGGGGCCCGCCCACGATCCCGACAAGGCCGCCGACCTGATCCGCCAGGCCCGGGCCGCCGGAGTCGACACCGGCAAGCGCATCGAACTCATCAGCCGCACCACCCTGTTCCCCGGCTCGGGTGACGTCCTCCAGGCCGTCATCCAGAACCTCCAGGACGCCGGACTCGACATCAGACTCGTCGAACTCGACGACAACGCGTACAAGGACAAGATCCACGCGACCAACAGCAGCGGCCAGCCGGTGTCCATGACAGCCGTCTCGCACGACAACGCGTTCGCCGACGCGAGCTTCTCGTTCCCCAAATACCTCGCCAGCACCGGCACGGTCTCCACGATCCGCGACCCCCACCTGGACGCACTGCTGCGCGGGGCGGCCGTCGCGGCGGGCGGGAAACGCGCCGACCTCTACCAGGAGGCCGCCCGCTGGGCGTACGAGCGTGACGCGGCGATCGTCCCCGTCGCCGAACAGTTCAGCCTCCTCCTGCTGAACAAGGGCGTCGAGTACCAGCCGAACGGCCTCACCGGCATCGAACTCCAGGCCGCCCAGGTCGAACTCACCCGCTGAATACCCGACCCGGGTCACGCACGAGCCCGGAGAGAGGCGCCCCATGCTGACCTTCCTGTCGCGACGCCTGGTGTCCAGCGTCATCGCCCTGGCCGGCGTCGTCGTGGTGGTGTTCTTCCTGGGCCGGCTCACCGGCAGCCCGGCGCACCTGTACCTGCCGCAGGGCGCCGGCCAGGAGATGGTCGACGACTTCAACAGGACCCACGGCTTCGACGACCCGCTCTGGCAGCAGTTCGTCCGCTTCGTGGGCGACGTCGCCCACCTCGACTTCGGCCAGTCCATCTGGCAGCAGCGCCCGGCGCTCACCGCCGTCACCTCCGTGTTCCCCCAGACCCTGCTGCTCGCGGTCGTCGCCATGAGCCTGTCGATCGCGGTGGCCGGAGTCCTCGGCTGCCTCGCCGCCGCCCGGCGCTTCCGGTTCCTCGACAAACTCATCACCTTCGGCTCGCTGACCAGCGCCAGCGTCCCCGACTTCTGGTTCGCGCTGGTCGGCGTCCTCCTGCTCGCCGTCCACCTCGGCGCCGTCCCCACCTCGGGACAGTCCGACCTGTCCTCGTGGGTCCTGCCCGTCGCGACCCTCATGCTCGGCCCGGTCGGGGTCCTCACCCAGGTCGTGCGCGGCGCGATGATCGAGGCCCTCGGCTCCGGCTACGTCCAGAGCGCCCGCGCCCGTGGACTGGCTCACCGGCGCCTCGTCTACCGGCACGCCCTGCGCAACGCCGCCCTGCCGATCATCAGCGTCGCCGGCGACCGCGCGGCCGGCCTCGTCAACGGAGCCGTCATCGTCGGCACCGTCTTCGCCTGGCCCGGCATCGGCACCGTCATGGTCGACGCCGTCCTCAACCGGGACTTCGCCGTCATCCAGGCCGGCGTCTTCGTCATCGGCCTGGGGATCATCCTGCTCAACGTCCTGGTCGACCTCACCTACGCGGTGGCCGACCCCCGCGTCCGCGTCTCGTAGGAACAGGGGCTGATCGACATGGCTCACGACCTGGCCGCACCCGCCGCCGGGAGGTGGCACCGAGCCCGGCTGCTGCGGCGCTCCCCACTGGCCCTCACCGCAGCCGTCGTCCTCACCCTCATCGTCCTGGCGTCCCTCGTCGGACCGCTGTTCTTCGCCGAGGCCGCCCAGCGCCAGGACCTCTCCCACCGGCTCCAGCCCCCCTTCCACGGGGACGGCGGCCTCGCCCTCCTCCTCGGCGGGGACACCCTGGGCCGCCCGATGCTGCTCCAGATGATCGTCGCCACCCGCACCTCGCTGATCGTCGCCGCCCTGTCCGTGGGCCTGTCCGCCCTCGTCGGCTCGGCGATCGGGCTGGTCAGCGGCTACGCGGGCGGCTGGGTCGACGCGGCGCTCATGCGGCTGAGCGACATCATCCACACCCTGCCCTCACTGCTGCTCGCCCTGGTGATCCTGTACGTGCTGTCGCCGAGCATCACCAACCTGATCGTCGTCCTGGCGCTCACCCGGCTGCCCATCTACCTGCGGGTCGCCCGGGCCCAGGCGCTGGAGATCCGCGAACGGGTCTTCGTCGAGGCGTCCAGAGCACTCGGCGCGCGGCCCTGGCGGATCATGGCGACCGACATCCGGCCGATGGTCGCGCCGACCGTCATGACCGTCGCCATGCTCGAAGTCGCCCACGTCATCCTCCAGGCCGCCGGGCTCAGCTTCCTCGGCGTCGGCCTCCAGCGCCCGGACGTCGACCTCGGCATCATGGTCGCCTCCGGACGCGAGTACCTCGGCCAGGCATGGTGGGTCACCCTCTTCCCCGGCCTGCTGGTCGTGACCATCGCCCTGGCCGCCAACATCCTGTCGAACTGGCTGCGGGCGGTCGACGACCCGGCGCAGAGCGCCGCCTTCGTCTCCCCCGAGGCCCCGCGTGACGAGGAGGCGTCCCGGTGAAACCGCTGAAGGACCGCCGCCTACGACCCGACGCCGAGGCCCAGGGGCACGAGGGACACAAGGGGGACGAGGGGAACGCCCCGCTGCTCGCCGTCCGTGACCTCGCCGTCGACTTCGCGACCGACCGCGGCCGGGTCGCGGCGGTCAGAGGCGTCAGCTTCACCCTCAAGGCCGGGCAGAGCCTCGCGATCCTCGGCGAGTCCGGCTCCGGCAAGAGCGTCACCGGACGCGCCCTGCTCGGCCTGATCGACCCGCCCGGACGGGTGCGCGGCACGATCGAGTTCGAGGGGAACGACCTCGTCGGCTGGGACGAGAACCGGCTCAACACCGTCCGCGGGCCCGGCATCTCCATGGTGTTCCAGGACTCCCTGGACAGCCTCAACCCGGTCTTCTCCATCGGCTCCCAGCTCACCGAACTCCTGCGGGTACGGCAGGGCATGGACCGGCGGGCCGCCCGCGAACGCGCCGTGTCACTGCTGCGGCAGGTCGGCATCCCGGCCGCCGGGGAACGTCTCGGGGACTACCCGCACCAGTTCTCCGGCGGCATGCGGCAACGCGTCTGCATCGCCCTCGCCATCGCCCTGCGCCCCCGCCTCCTGATCGCCGACGAACCCACGACGGCCCTCGACGTCACCGTCCAGGCCGAGATCCTCCGCCTGATCCGGAACCTGCGCCAGGAGACGGGCATGGCCCTGGTCTTCGTCACCCACGACCTCGCCGTGGCCCGGCTGGTCGCCACCGACGTCGCGGTCATGTACGCCGGGAAGATCGTCGAACGGGGCGCCATCGACGCCATCTACCGGCGCCCGGCACACCCCTACACCCGCGCCCTGCTCGCCTCCCAGCCCGAGTCCGCCCGCACCTGGAGCGACCTGCGCCCGATCCCGGGCAGCCCGCCCGACAAGGCCCACGCCGTCCCGGGCTGCGCCTTCCACCCGCGCTGCCCCCTGGCCACCGCACGCTGCACCACCGAGGCACCGGAACTCCTGCCGCTGGCCGAGGCCGACCGGTCGAGCCGCTGCCACCACACGGAGGAGGCCCTCCATGCCGCCCACTGAACCCGGCCCGGCACTGCTGCGGGTCGCGGGCCTCCAGCGGCACTTCGTCTCCGGACCGCCCCGGCGCCGTACGGTCCTGCGTGCCGTGGACGGCGTCACCTTCGACCTCCACGAGGGCGAGTGCCTGGCCGTCGTCGGCGAGTCCGGCTCCGGCAAGTCCACCCTCGCCCGCACCCTCATGCGCCTCGTGGAACCGACCGGCGGCACGGTCCACTACCAGGGCCGCGACCTCCTCGCGCTCTCCGGCCGCGAGATGCGCCGGCAGCGACGCGACATCCAGATGGTCTTCCAGGACCCCTACGCCTCCCTGCACCCCCGGCGCACCGTCGAGAACATCGTCAGGGAACCGTGGCGGGTCCACAAAGACGTCGTACCGAGAGACCAACAGCACGCCCGCGTACGGGAGTTGCTGCACCAGGTCGGCCTGCCCGAGGCGTACGCGCCGCTCCACCCCGGCCGGCTCTCCGGCGGTGAACGCCAGCGCGTCGCCATCGCCCGCGCGCTCGCCCTGCGACCCCGGCTGCTCGTCCTGGACGAACCGGTGTCCGCCCTCGACGTGTCGATCCAGGCCCAGGTCGTCAACGTCCTGATGACCCTGCGCGCCGAACTCGGCCTGGCCTACCTCTTCATCTCGCACGACCTGAACCTGGTCCGCCTCGTGGCCGACCGCGTCGCCGTCATGTACCGGGGACGGCTCGTCGAGACCGGTACGACCGAGGAGCTGTACGCGCGCCCCGCGCACCCCTACACCCAGGCCCTGCTGGAGGCGTCGCCGGGCCGCGGTGACGTCGTCGAAAACGCATGAGGTCCCCTCTGTACGGCTCACGGAAGCGAGGTCGTTCTCGGATGCTGACCAGCACGAAACGCGCTCTGGTGGCGGGAGCCGCCGCCGGACTGCTCCTTGTCCCCACCGGCACGGCACAGGCGGCCTCCGCGCCGCCCTCTTCCGCCACGGTGTCCGTCGACTTCGGCGCGTCGAAGGGCGAACTGCCGCGCCCCGAGCGGTTCAACAACTTCGGCAACGTCACGGCCTGGCCCCAGCAGCGCGCCCAGGACGTCCGTTACCTCAACCGGCAGGGCCTGCACGGAGACGTCTACCGCATCTGGCTCAGCAGCCCCAACGCGCCCGACAGCCACGACATCTTCAACCTGTGCGACCTCGCGGCCGGCCGCTGCGACCTGACCCCCCTTGACGCCTACCTCACCGAGGCGAGCCAGGTCTCCGACTCCGTGCTCATCAACCTCAACCCGACGGACTTCGTCGAGGGCAACCGGCCCGCCAAGGACCTGAAGCCGCTGCTCGAACTGATCCTGCGGAGCGTCAAGGAGAAATACCCGCACGTCAAGTACGTCGAGGCGTTCAACGAGCCCGACTGGCAGTTCTACGGCCAGCAGCGCCACGCCGGACTCCCCGCCGACCAGACCGTGATCCAGCCGGACGGCCTCTACCGCTACTACGTTCCCTTCTACGAAGCCGTCACCCAGGTCAACAAGCACCTCAAGCGCGCCGACCGGATCCAACTCGGCGGCCCTGCCCTGTCCTTCATGGACCCGAAGTGGCTCAAGCCCTTCCTGGACTCCTACGCCGCCGACAGGAACCCCCGCAAACGCCTCGACTTCCTCTCCTACCACGCCTACCTGTCGTGGGACGACGACTACAAGATCCCCACCCTCTACAGCGGTGACCTCAGGGTCGTCGCCTCCCAGCGCGACACCCTGCGCGGCTGGCTGCGCGAACGCCGCCTCGACCAGCACCTCCCGGCCCTCGTCACCGAGACCGGCATCTACCCCGGCCCCGCCTACGACGACCCCGACCCCGGGAAGGACTACATCCGGCAGGCGGCCGGCATGGCCACCTACGGCTACTACTACGCCGGCCAGCCCGACACCCACCTGTTCAACTGGTGCGTCCGCCACCGGGTCGAGGAACGCAAGGACCAGCTGGTCACCCGCACCCCCGGCGGCCCCCTCGCCGACACCTTCACCCCGTACGGCAACATGCTGCTGATGCAGTCGCGGATGAAGGACACCCGCGTCTCCGCCACCACGACCGGCCTCGAAGGCGACAACGGCGTGTACGCCATGGCGGCCGAGGACCGCACGGGCGCCTCGCTGATGGTGTGGAACTGGCAGCACACCGGCGACCGCGGTTACCGGGCCACCGTCGACATGACCCGGCTGCCGGCCCACCTCCGGCACGGCCCCGTCCGTGAGCGCGTCTACCGCATCGACCAGACCACCAGCAACTACTTCGGCGACCCGGCCAGGGCCGCCCTCCAACTGGTCGCCCAGAAGACCGTCCGCCCCGGCAGGACCTACACCGAGACGGTCGACCTCCCGCCCAACGCGATCTACCTGATTCTCCTGGAACGCGCCTAGCACGACGCGGCTCGGGCCGGGAAACAGAGGGGCGAAGCCGCTGCCGTGCGGCTTCGCCCCTTCTAGCGTTCGTTCCCGGGAAACGAGCCCCGGTGCTCCAGCTCCGCGAGCAACGCGGTCTCGACGGCGCTCATGTGCATCGCCATCAACTGGCGGGCCCGCCGGGCGTCGCGCGCCCGGATGGCGTCCAGCACCAGCCGGTGGTGCGACAGGTACTCCTCCGCCGCGTGCTCGCGGCTGCGGGAGCGGTGCTTCAGCTCGCTCCACGTCTGCTCGTGCATCAGCTCGACCAGCGTCCGCTGCTGCGCCAGCAGCACGCTGTTGCGGGAGGCGGCGGCCACGGCCAGATGGAAGGCGAGGTCGGACTCCGACACGTCCTCCCCGGCCGCCGTCGCCCTCGCCTGCTCCTCGACGGACGCCTCCAGCGCCGCCAGGTCGGTCGGGTGATGGGAGAGCGCGGCGTGCTCCGCGCAGACCGGCTCGATCGCGGCCCGCGCCACGATCAGGTCCAGGGGGCTGTGCTCACCGATCGCGGCGGCCCGCGCCCGCAGGACCGTAGCGCTGGAGCCGCCCTCCGACGCGACGTACGCCCCGCTGCCCGTCCGGATGTCCAGCACCCCGGCATGCTCCAGTACCCGCAGCGCCTCCCGCAACGACCCCCGGCTGACCTGGAGCTGCCCGGCCAGGGTCCGTTCCGCGGGCAGGGCGCTGCCGGGCGGGAAATGCCCGGCCCGGATCTTGGCGAGGATCTGCTCCACGACGGAGGTGTACAGCTTCGGCCGCTCGACGGCCTGGAACGCGCTGTCAGGTTGAACCACTGGGCCAATCCTCCCGTCCCGCACGCCTCATCGGGTGCACATCGCGCGGTATTGGTCATGTGGCTGGACCAATCGCCGGACCAGATTACCGATCCGCCCGATGCCGCACACCGCAAGCGACTACTACCAGACGTACGTTCGGCGGAAGTACGCACCCGGGACGTACGAAGACCGGCTTCTCGTCGGCGGGCGAGGGACGGCGCACAGTGGACTGCCGCCACGCATCCTCCGACCACCGAGAGAGTGGGTATGTCCCCCCAACCCGCCGTGCCACCCGCCCCACCCGGCACCCGCGTGTCCCTGGCCGTCAACGGTGCCCCCCACACCGTCACCGTCGACAACCGGACCTCGCTCCTGGACCTGCTGCGCGAACACCTCGGCCTGACCGGCTCGAAGAAGGGCTGCGACGCCGGCGCCTGCGGAACCTGCACGGTGCTGGTGGACGGACGCCGCGTCAACTCCTGCCTGGTGCTGGCGGTCCGGCTGACCGGCGCCGAGGTCACCACGGTCGAGGGGCTCGCCGACGGGGAGCGGCTGCACCCGCTCCAGCAGGCGTTCATCGACCAGGAGGCGTTCGGCTGTGGCTTCTGCACCCCGGGGCAGCTCATGTCCGGCGTGGCCTGCGTCCAGGAGGGCCACGCCGGCTCCCCGCGCGAGATCCGGGAGTGGATGACCGGCAACCTCTGCCGCTGCGGCTGCTACGGCGGGATCGTCCGCGCGATCGAGCAGGCCGCCGAGGCGGGGGCGAGAACCTGATGCACCCCTTCGCCTACACCCGGACCCGCGACACGCGCGAGGCCCTCGGCGCCGGCGGCCGCTACCTCGCCGGCGGCACCGATCTGGTCACCCTGATGCGGGCGGGCGTCGAACACCCGGACACCGTCGTGGACATCGCCGGACTCCCTCTGCGCGGGATCACCGGGCACGGCGGGCTGCGGATCGGCGCGCTGGTGACGATGGCCGAGGCCGCCGCCCACCCCGGGATACGCGACGGCTACCCGGTGATCGCCCAGGCGCTGGAGTCGGGCGGGCCCCCGCAGATCCGGAACGTGGCGACCGTCGGCGGCAACCTCATGCAGCGCACCCGCTGCGCGTACTTCCGTGACGTGACGGTGGGCGAGTGCAACAAGCGCGCACCCGGCTCGGGCTGCGCCGCCGTGCACGGCCGCAACCGGGGCCACGCGATCCTCGGCACGTCCGCGTCCTGCGTGGCCACCCACCCCTCCGACCTCGCCGTGGCGCTCACGGCGCTGGACGCGAGCGTGCACCTGGACGGCCCGGACGGCGCGCGCACCGTACCGATCGACGGCTTCCTGCTCCGGCCCGGCAGCACCCCGGACCGCGAACACGCCCTGAGGCCGGGGGAGTTGATCACCGCCGTGGAGATCCCGGCGCATCCGGGCCCGCTGCGGTCGGGGTACCTGAAGGTGCGCGACCGGCAGTCCGCCGCGTTCGCGCTCGTCTCGGCCGCTGTCGCGCTGCACATCCAGGGCGGTGTGATCCGGACGGCGAAGGTGGTCGCCGGGGGAGTGGGGACCGTGCCCTGGCGGCTGCCGGAGGTGGAGCGGCGCCTCGTGGGCGAACGGCCCTCGCCCGGACTGTGGGCCCGCGCGGCCGAGGTGGCCGCGGAGGGGGCGCGACCGCTGCGGCACAACGCGTTCAAGGCCGAGTTGCTGAAACGTTCCGTCGAACGTCAGCTGCGTGCGCTGGGAGGCACGGAGTGAACGCCGGGCCCGAGTCGGCCGTCGGCTCCGTCCTCTCCCGGGCCGAAGGACGCCTGAAGGTGACCGGCAGGGCCACCTTCACCGCCGACCACACCGTCGAGGGGGCCGTACACGCCGTGGTCGTCGGCAGCCGCATCGCCCGCGGCCGGATCACCGGCATCGACACCCGCGCCGCCGACGGCCTGCCCGGCGTCCTCGGGATCCTCAGCCACCTCGACGTACCCCGGCCGGACCTTTTCGCCGGGGAAGAGCCGCCGGTCCTCCAGGACGACCGGGTCCGGTACTTCGGGCAGCCGGTCGCCGTGGTCGTGGCCCGCACGCCCGAAGCCGCGCGGCACGCCGCCGGGTCCGTACAGGTGACCTGCCGCGCCGAGCGGCCCGAGACGGACCTGTCGGCACCCGGCGTCCGCGAGAACGACCCGCGGCCCTGGCAGGACCACGTACGCGGCACCCCCGACGAGGCCCTGGCCGAAGCCGAGGTGACCGTGGAGGGCACCTTCCGGATCGCGCGCGTCCACCCGGACACGCTGGAGCCGCACACCACCGTCGCCCGCTGGGACGACGACCGCCTCACCGTCTGGGACCGCGCCCCGTGGACCCCGGGTGCCCAGGACGAACTGGCCTCCGTGTTCGGCATCCCGCCGCAGGACGTGTGCATCGTCCCGCCGTCCATCGGTACGTCCGGCAGCGCGCCGCCGCTCGGGCCGTACCCGGTCCTCGCCGCCCTCGCCGCGCGCGCGTTCGGCCGACCGGTCAAGCTCGTCCCGACCCGCGAGCAACAGCACCACGCTGCGGGGTACCGGCCCGCCCACACCTACACCCTGTGCCTGGGCGCCACCCGCGGCGGACGGCTGAGCGCGGCCGACCACCGCATCCGGGCGGAGACCTCCGGGGACGGACAGCACATCGAGAACGCGCTGACCCCCGGCCGGGCGCTCTACTTCACCCCGCACCTGCGCCAGACCCACCGGACCGTGCCGCTGGACGTGAGCCCCCCGACGTACCTCTGGGGACCCGGCTCCTGCGCCGGCACGTTCGCCGTCGAGTCGGCCATGGACGAACTCGCCCACGAACTCGGCATCGACCCCCTCGAACTGCGGCTGCGCAACCTGCCGGAGGACGGGCCGCTGCGCGCCTGCCTGCGCACCGGCGCGCGCGAGTTCGGCTGGGACCGGCGCGCTCCCGCGCCACGCTCCCGGCGGGACGGCGACCTGCTGATCGGCACCGGCGTCGCCGGCGGCGTCCACGACACCCTGCGCACCCGGGCGCGGGCCCACGTCCGGCTCGACGCCGACGGCACCGCCCTGGTCCGCTTCTCCACCACCGACCCCGGCCCCGCCCGGCACGTCTCCCTGACCCGCCTCGCCGCCGACACCCTCGGCCTGACCCCGGAGACCGTCCGCCTCGAACCCGACGCCCCCGCCGACGCCCCGGCCCCGCCCCACGCCGGTTCCCAGACCATGAACGCCGCCCGCTCCGCCGTCCAGGACGCCTGCGACCGGCTGCGCCGCCAGGCCGTCGAACTCGCCGTCACGGACGAACACTCCCCGCTGTACGGCGCCGACCCCGCCGACATCCGCGTCCGCGCCGGCCGGCTCCACCTGACGTACGACCGCGCACGCGGCGAGACCTACCGGCAGCTCCTCACCCGCAACGCCCGCCCGCACCTGGAGACCCGCGGCGCCTTCACCCCGGACGACCCGTACGCCTTCAGCGCGGTGTTCACGGAGGTGGCCGTCGACCGGCGGCTGGGCTCGGTGCGGGTACGGCGGATGCTCGGCGTGTACGCCGCCGGCCGGACCGCCCTTCCCGCGCTCGCTGCCCGGCAGGCCCTGGGCGGTCTGGTGAGCGGCATCGGCCAGGCGCTGCTGGGACAGACGGTCACCGATCACCGCGACGGCCGGATCGTGCACGCGGACCTCACCGGCCACCCTGTCCCCGCCGACGTCCCCGACCTGCGGGCGATCCCCCTGGACGGACAGAGCCGTCGGGCCGACCCCGTCGCGCTGCGGAGCGTCGGCGAGATCGTGCGGACGGGGGTCGCCCCCGCCATCGCCAACGCGGTCTTCCACGCGACCGGCCGCCGACTCCGCGACCTGCCGATCAGTACGGAGGCCCTGCTGTGACCGGGCCGGGTCAGTGCCGCGGCGCCGGCTCCTGGCCCGCCAGCAGCCGGAGGGCCTCCTCGGCGGGGGTGCCCGGCTCGGCGTGGTAGGCGAGCAGCCACAGCGGGGGGTCGCAGGGGAGGATCATGGGCGCGTGGACGAGGCTGTACTCGCCGACCAGCGGATGCCGCAGCGGTACGACGTCGCCGAGCGCCTCGCATCCCACGTCGTACCGGGCCCACAGCCGCCGGAACTCCTCGCTCCGCTGTGACAGGTCGGTGATCAGGGCGGCCAGCCGCCGGTCCTCGGGATTCTTGCCCACGTGCGTACGCAGGATGGCGGCGACGACCCGCCCGGTGCGGTCCGGGTCGGCGAACCGCTCGCGGGTCTGCGGGGAGAGGAAGATCAGCCGGGCCAGGTTGCGCTCCTCGGCGGGCAGCGGCTCCCAGTCCCCGAACACGGCGGTGGCGAGCCGGTTCCAGCCCAGGATGTCCATGTGCCAGCCGGTGATGTAGGCGGGGACACCGAGCGCGTCGAGCATGTGCTGATGGGTGGCGCTCATCAGGGGTCGCGGCCGGGGTGCGTCCCGCCGCTCGGGCTGGGCCAGCCGGAGCAGATGGGAGCGCTCGTCCTTGGTCAGCCGCAGGGCTTGGGCGACGGCCTCCAGCACCTCTGCCGACATGGAGTCGCCGTACCCCTGTTCCAGCCGCGCGTAGTACGCGAACGACACCCCCGCCAGCTGCGCCAGCTCCTCGCGCCGCAGCCCGGGGACCCGGCGCCTGCCGTACGAGGGCAGGCCGAGGTCCTCAGGCTTGAGCCGGGCCCTGCGGGAACGCAGGAATTCCTTCAGCTCCGCACGCGGATCGAGCCGGGGTGCTGATTCGGCTGGCGTGTCTTGTTTCACCCGGTGAGAGTACAGGAATGACCCGATGAGTCGTATCGATACAGCACCCTATATAGGTATTTGATGCCATATCAGGACGTCGTTCACTGCCGGGGAACCGTGCCCTCCCCGGGGCGGACGAGCCCCGTCTCGTAGGCGATGACGACGAGCTGCGCCCGGTCGCGGGCGCCGAGCTTGGCCATGGCCCGGTTGGCGTGGGTCTTGATGGTGACGGGGGTGACGAAGAGGCGCTCGGCGATCTCGTCGTTGGTCAGGCCGGCCGCCACCAGGGTCAGCACCTCGCGTTCGCGGGGCGTCAGCGTCTCCAGGCGGGCCTGGTCGACGAGGCCGCCCGGCGCGGGCAGCGCCAGGACACGGGCGATGAGGCCCTTGGTGGCGGCCGGGGAGAGCAGCGCCTCACCGGCCGTGACGAGGCGGATCGCGTCGAGGAGCTGCGCCGGCTCGACGCCCTTGCCGAGGAACCCGCTCGCCCCGGCCCTGAGCGCCTCGATGACGTACTCGTCCTGCTCGAAGGTGGTGAGGACGAGGACCTTGACGCCGGCGAGGTCCTCGTCGTCGCCGATGAGGCGGGTCGCCTCGATGCCGTCGACCTCGGGCATCCGGATGTCCATCACCACGATGTCGGCGCGCTCGGACCGGGCGAGCCGCACCGCCTCGCGGCCGTCGGACGCCTCCGCGACCACCTCCATGTCCGGCTGGGTGTCGATGAGCAGCTTGAAGGTGGCGCGCAACAGCGCCTGGTCGTCGGCGAGCAGGACACGGATGGTCATGGGGTCCTCAGACGGCGTTCGGTGAAGGAGAAGGTGAAGGTGAAGGTGCGGGGGCGGGGGAGAAAGAGACCGGCAGTTCGGCGACGACCTGGAAGCCGCCCCCCGGCCGGGGCCCGGCGCTGACGGTCCCGCCGACGACCACGGCCCGCTCCCGCATGCCGATCAGCCCGTGGCCGGTGCCCTCGCCCTTGGGCGCGCCGGGGCGTCCGTCGTCCGTCACGGTCACCCGCAGCGTGTGCGGGCCGTAGTCCAGGACGACGGCGACCCGGGTCGCGGACGCGTGCTTGTGACTGTTGGTCAGGGCCTCCTGGACGATGCGGTACGCCGTCAGCTCGGTGGCCGGCGCCAGCGGCACGGGGCTGCCGGTACGGGCCACCCGCACGGGCAGCCCGCCCGCGCGCATCCCGTCGACGAGGGCGTCGAGATCCGCGAGCCGGGGGACGGGCGCCCGTGATTCCGGCGCGTCGTCGGGCCGGCGCAACAGGCCGACGGTGGCCCGCAGTTCGTCGAGCGCCGCGCGGCTGTTGTCCTTGATGTGCGCGAGTGCCTCGTACGCCTGGTCCGGATGGTCGCGCATCAGGTGATGGGCCACCCCCGCCTGGGCGTTGACCAGGGTGATGTGGTGGGCGACGACGTCGTGCAGGTCGCGCGCGATCCGGACCCGCTCCTCGGTGACCCGGCGCCCGGCCTCCTCCTCCTTCATCCGCTCGGCGAGGTCCACCCGGGCCTGTGCCTGCGCGAGGTGCTCGCGGCGGCTGCGCACGGCCCGGCCCAGCGCGGTCGCGGCGATCGCGAAGTCGAACTTCACCAGGCTGCCCCCGCCGATCACCGACTCGTCGTGGGTGGCGGCGAAGACACCCCCGATCGCCACGGCGGCGGCCACCCCGACGAGCCACGCCGTACGCCGCTCCCCGAGCGAGGCCAGCGTGTACAGGCCGATCAGGCTCGCCGCCGGGGCGGCCACCATGTGCGGGGCGGCGGCCATCAGGGTGAGGCCGCCCGCCAGGGTGACGAGCGCGACGGCCAGCGGCCACCGGCTGCGCACCACCAGCGGCAGACAGGACAGCGCCGTCCACACCCCGTCGAGCCACTCCGGCTCGTGCCAGGCGGACTTCCCGACCGCCGTGCCCGCCACGGAGATCAGGACCACCGGCACCGCGGGAAGCGCGTCCCCGACCCGGTCATGACGGGCCAGCCACCGCCGCCACACCACTCTCACGTCCATTCCCTCACTGTAAGGAGCGCGGACCCGGCGGCCTGCCGGGCCCGCGCCGGGTCAGTCGGCCAGCCCGGCCGGATACGGTTCGCGCACCGAGGGCGGGGCCACTGCCGGCTCGTCCGCCGGACCCTCCACCGAGACGCGCGGCAGCGCCTTGTCCAGGCTCCGGGGCAGCCACCAGTTCGCGTTCCCGCACAGGTGCATGAGCGCCGGCACGAGGCACATGCGGATCAGCAGCGCGTCCACGGCGACGGCCACCGCGAGGCTCACCCCGAACTCGGCGATCACCCGCATCCCGCCGAACACGAAGGACCCGAAGACGCAGAACATGATGGTCGCGGCGACGGCGATGACCTTGCCCGTCTCGGCCTGCCCGACCCGCACCGCACGCCGGTTGTCCCCGGTGTGGGCCCACTCCTCGCGCATCCGGCTGACCAGGAACACCTGGTAGTCCATGGAGAGCCCGAACATGATGCCGACGACCAGGATCGGCACGAACGACTCGATCGGCCCGCCGGCCCCGAGCCCGAGCAGCGGCGACCCGAACCCGTACTGGAACACGACGACGATCGCGCCGAAGGCCACCCCGATGCTGAGGATGTTCAGGACGGCGCCCACGGCGGGGATCAGCAGGCTGCGGAAGGCGACGGTCAGGAGGAGGAAGCCGAGCGCGGCGATGACCAGCACGAACACCGGCAGCTTCGCCATCAGCGTCGACGCGAAGTCGTCGTTGCTGGCGGTGACACCACCGACGTACACCTTCATCGACGTACCCCGCTCGGCCGGCGGGATCACCGTGTCGCGCAGGTGGTGGATCAGGTCGGAGGTGGCCGCCGACTGGGGGGACGTGGTCGGGACGACGGAGATCACGCCGACCGTCTGCCCCTCCTTCAGCGGCGCGGCGGAGGCGCTCGCGACGCCGTCGACCTGCTTCAGCGCGGTGACGAGCTTCGCCTCGGCCGCCTTGTCGGCGGCGGTCGGGGCCTGGACGGCGAGGACGAGGGGGCCGTTGAAGCCGGGCCCGAAACCGTCGGCGATCATGTCGTACGCCTGCCGGTTCGTCGAGCTCGTCGGCAGGTTGCCGTCGTCGGAGGCGCCCAGACGCAGCGACAGCGTCGGGAACGCGAGCGCCGCCAGAACGGCGAGGGCGATCAGGCCCAGGGCCTTGGGGCGGGACTGGACGAGCCGGGCCCACCGGGTCCACGGACCGGGCCGTCCCGTGGACGTCCGCCCGCCGGTCAGCTCCCGGCGCTCCTTCTTGCTGAGGACCCGCGGCCCGATCATGCCGAGCAGCGCGGGCAGCAGGGTGATGGCGGCCAGCACGGTCAGGACGACGGTGACGGCCGCGCCGATCGCCATCCCGTTGATGATGCCGACGTTCAGGGTGAGCATGCCGAGCAGCGCGACGACGACGGTCAGCCCGGCGAACACCACGGCCCGCCCGGACGTGTTGAGGGACTTCGCGACCGACTCGGCCGTGCCCATGCCCGCCATCAGGTTGGCGCGGTGGCGGTTGACGATGAACAGGGCGTAGTCGATGCCGACGCCCAGGCCGATCAGCGAGCCGAGGGTGAGGGTCGTGCTGGAGAGCGTGATGACGTGGCTGAGCAGCATGACCGTGACCGCGGAGGTGCCGACGCCGATGACCGCCGTGATGATCGGCAGCGCGGCCACCCACACGGCACGGAACACGAACAGCAGCACCAGGAACGCGAGGATGATGCCCATCGCGTCGGCGACCGCGTTCGGCTCCGGGTTGACGGTGAACGCCTGCCCGTTGAGCGCGATGTGCAGGCCGCCCGCCTCCGGGGCGGTCGCGAGGTCCTTCACGTGGTCGACCTGGGCGTCCGCGACGTCCCGCGCGAACGAGACGGTCGCGTACGCCGTCCGGCCGTCCTCGCTGACCTGTGCCTTGCCTTCGGGCGCGTAGGGGCTGCTGACGGCGGCGACACCCGGGGCGTCGGCGATCCGCTCCAGCGCGCCGGTCATCGCCCGCTCGGCGGCCGGCTCGGTGACCTTGCCGTCCTTCACCTGCCAGACGACCCGGCCGCTCTTGCCCGCCGCGCTGTTGGACGCCCGCTGGAGCAGGGCCGTCGCCCGGGCGGAGTCGGTGTCCTGCGCGGTCGGGCTGTTGCCGAAGGCGCTGCCGGCCGCGCCGACCCCGCCGCCCAGGGCGACCAGCAGGCCCACCCAGACCAGGACGACGGCGAGCCGGTGCCGATGGCACCAGCGGGCGAGAGAAGACATGACGAGCCTTTCGAGACGTGCACAGGCGATCGGGCCGGTGATACCGGCCCGATTCCACGCTCGCAGCCACGGCGTCTCTCGTCGTTGGCCGTCCGCAGACACTTCCGCCTACTGCGCTCGCAGTACCTCCGGCCGCCAGGTCCCGTCGAGCGGGACGCCGGCCGCCGCCGCGATCCGGTCCCGCGAGGCGAGCAGCCGGGCCCGCAGCGCCGGCAGGTCGACGCCCACCAGCGCGCCGTCGCGCTTCACGACCCGGCCCGCGACGAGCACGGTGTCGACCAGGCCCGGGTGCCCGGCGCTCACGACGCTCGCGACCGGGTCGGTGACGGGGAAGACGGTCAGGTCGTCGGCGCGCAGCAGGACCAGGTCGGCGTCCTTGCCGGGGGTGATGCTCCCCGCCCGCGCGGCCAGCCCGCAGGAGGCGGCGGCGTCGACGGTGACGAAGGAGAGCAGGTGACGGGAGCACAGGCCGCCGTCCAGACCGCGCTGCACGGCGAAGGCCGTACGCATCGTGGAGAACAGGTCCCCGGCGGCGGACGGCACGTCGTCCACGGAGAGGGTCGGGCGCAGTCCGGCGGCCAGCGCGCGGCCGGTCATGGGCTGTCCGAAGCCCATCTTCAGCTCGACGTCCGGGCTGATGGACAGGGAGCTGCCCGCGTCGGCGAGCATCCGCAGTTCCTCGTCGCCGAGGCCGTTGCCGTGGACGAAGGTCGTGGTGTCCCGCAGCAGGCCGTGCGCGCGCAGGCCGGCGACCGCCCCGGCGGTGAGGTCGACGTGCAGGCTGGTGCGCAGGCCGAGTCCGTCCGCCAGTTTCAGCTCCCGGGCGACCGTGTCCATGCCGGTCGCCTCGGGGCCGCGCAGCCCGAGCGCCATGGTGACCGGACCGTCACCGGGCAGCGCGTCACGGACCCGGCGTACGGCGGAGTCGACCGGGTCGGAGGTGCCCCAGCCGGCGCCGAGGCAGAAGACCGAGCGCCCCGGGGAGTCCTGGAGCGCGGCGACCTCGACGATCACACCGTCCTCGATCAGGACGTCGCCGGGGGAGAGGTCGCCGACGGCCGGGTCCATGCTGACGACGGTGCCGCCGGTGAGCAGGGTTTTCATGGGGGGCTCCTTCAGGGACGCCATCGCGTCCTTCACAGTCAGGGTGGGGCGGTGACGGCGGCTGCGCTCGCGGGCCGCCCCGCGGTCGGGCCGGGTCGGCTTCCGCTCAGGCCGCGCCGCGTACCGCGTCGGCGGCCGCCAGCGCGTCGGCGACCAGGTCGGCCGTGTCCTCGGTGCCCGCCGCCAGCCGCACCAGGCCCGGCGGGACGGCCTCGGCGAGCTGGTCCTCGCTGAGCATCCCGCGCCACATGGACGCCGGGTGCACGGCCAGCGACTCCACGCCGCCGAGACTGGCCGAGCGGCGCGGGTAGCGCAGCGCGCCGAGGAACGCGTCGGCCATCGCGAACCCGCCGGTGAACTCGACGCCGAGGACCCCGCCGTAGCCGCTCATCTGGTCGGCGGCCAGCTTGTGCTGCGGGTGGGAGGCAAGGCCGGGATAGTGCACCCGAGACACGGCCGGATGCTCGTGCAGCGCCTCGGCGAGGGCCTGCCCGTTGGCGTTGTGCCGGGGTATCCGCAGCGGCAGGGTGCGCATCCCGCGCAGCAGCAGCCACGCGTCGATCGGGCCGAGCGTCGCGCCGGTGAGGAGGCTGGTGTCCCAGATCGGGTCCAGGAGCGCGGCGGGCCCGGCGATCACTCCGGCGGAGACGTCCGAGTGGCCGTTGAGGTACTTGGTCGCGCTGTGCCACACCAGGTCGACGCCGAACTCGGCCGGACGCTGGTTCAGCGGCGTCGCGAAGGTGTTGTCCGCCATGGTCACCACCTCGTGCGCGTGGGCCAGTTCCACGACGGCCCGCAGATCCGTGATCTGGAGCAGCGGGTTGCTCGGGGTCTCCACCAGGATCAGCCGGGTGCGCGAGGTGAGCGCCCGCTCGAACGCCTCCGGGTCCGTCTGGTCGACCAGGGTCGTCGTCACGCCCAGCCGCGGCAGCAGGTTCAGCAGCACCGACGCCGTCCCGCCGTACGTGGACCGCTGCCCGATGACGTGGTCCCCGGCCGAGACCAGGGCCAGGACGGCGGTCGTCAGCGCGGCCATCCCGGACGCGGTGACCATGGCCGCCTCGGTTCCCTCCAACTCCGCGACGACGGCCGCGACTTGGGCGTGGTTGGGGTTGCCGAAGCGGGTGTAGAAGTCCTGGCCGCGCGCTTCGGTGGCGGCGCGGGCGAACGTCTCGCCGTCCTCGGCCGAGAACGCGGCCGTCTGGTGGATGGGCGGCGCGACGGCCCGGCTCGGGTGGACGTGACGATCGGCGTGAACGGTGACAGTGCTCTTGCCCGGCATGGCTGCCCTTCCCTCGGTGACTCCCCTGAAGGGTGGCCGACCGGCATGCGGGCATCACCGATTCCCGGCAACTTTGGCAGCAAATTGCGCACCTAACCGGCACACGATGGTGCTAGAGGGGTTCCCGGCGCAATAATCTGCCCCCATGGACGAAGTGGACCGGTCGATTCTCGCCGTGCTCGAACAGCACGGCCGCATCAGCAACAACGAACTCGCCGCCCGGGTCGGACTCTCCCCGTCCCCCTGCCTGCGCCGCGTCCGGCACCTGGAGGAGACCGGCGTGATCCGCGGCTACCGCGCGCTGATCGACCCCGCCGCCGTCGGCCGCGGCCTGCGCGTCTTCGCGGGCGTACGGCTGATGCGGCACACCCGCGCGGACGTCGTCGCCTTCGAGCGCGGGATCGTCGGACTGTCCGAGGTGGTCGCCTGCCACCACCTCACCGGCAACTTCGACTACCTCCTCCAGGTCGAGGTCGCCGACCTGCCCGCCTACGAGGACTTCCACGCCAACCGCCTGGCCGCTCTGCCCGGCGTGGCCACCGTGACCAGCTACGTCACCATGAAGACGCTCACCCCGGTCACAGACTGACCGTGCCCCGGATCCGGACGGTCGCGGCCCCGCTCACCCAGACCGTGCCGTCCGCGTCGGCGGTGACCCCGATGCTCGCCGCCCGGCCCAGCCGCGCGCCCTGCGAGACGCGGTACGAGGAGGGCGCGGCGCCCGTGGAGGTCAGCCACTGGCCGACGCCGGCGTTCATGCTGCCGCACGCCGGGTCCTCGGGGACACCGGCGGCGGGGGCGAACGTACGCATCTCGAAGTCGTGCGCGGAGCCGGGCGGGCAGGCGCCGATCGCGCCGGCCATGCCGTCCGGGATCAGGGACAGGTCGGGTTCGAGGGCGAGGACCTCCTCGGCGGTCGCCAGCCGGACCACGGCCCAGCCGGGGCCGTTGTCGACCCACTGGTGGTCCAGGACACGGTCCCGCGTGATGCCGAACGCGGTGATGATCCGGGCCAGTCGAGCTTCGTCGAGCGCCCCCTCGCGGATGCGTGGCGGGGCGGCGAAGGACAGGTCCCCGTCGCTCCGGCGCACGGTGACAAGGCCGACGTCGCACTCCTGCACGATCCGGCCCGCCCGCCGGGGTACGCCGCCGCCGTCCAGCCAGGCGCGCGCGGAGCCGAGCGTGGGGTGCCCGGCGAACGGCAGCTCGCCACCGGGCGTGAAGATCCGCAGCCGGTAGTCCGCCTCTTCGGCCGCCGGGGGCAGGACGAACGTCGTCTCGGACAGGTTCGTCCAGCGCGCCAGGTCCTGCATCTCCTCGTCGGTCAGCTCCGTCCCGTCCAGGACGACCGCGACCGGGTTGCCGGAGTAGGGGGTCGTACAGAACACGTCGACCTGGACGAACTCGCGGGTACGGGGCATCGGGCACCTCTCGGCAGCGGGGGACGGGCGTCCATACCAGCGGGGCCCTGTACGCCGGTACCAGGGCCACTCGCGAACAAGTGGACCCTGCTTTCAGCCCTGCGGCCCCGGGAAGACCACCCGGAGGGTCTGGACCCGCCGGTCCCGGCGGACCATGAGCCAGGTGAGAGCCGGCGGGCACGGGTCGGGGGCGCCGGCGGGGCTGATGACGTCCATCTCCCAGATGGTGACCGTCCGGCTCGCCACCACATGGCGCAGCCGCTGCGTCACCCCCTTCTCCCGGTTCCTGCGCATCGCCGGGAAGGGATGGCAGCGCTCGCCCGGCGTGCTCAGGACGCCGAGCAGCCGGGTCTCGGCGGGCCACAGCTCCAGGATCTCCCTCGGCTGACGGCCGCGCCGGGCCCCCTCCAGCGTCGCCTCGGCCTCCCGCCGGCTGTCCTCGGTGAGCCGGGAGACGTCGTCGTGGGACTGCGTCGCCGTCGTCAGCAGGAGCTGGGAGAGCTTGGAGCGGGCCTGGTTGAGGCGGCTGCGGACCGTCCCCACCGGGATGTCGCAGGCGTGCGCGATCTCCCGGTAGGAGGTGACGCCGCTGAAGTGACGCAGCATCACCACCAGCCGCAGCGGCTCGGGCAGCCGCTCCACCGCGTCCCGGATCCAGTCCCGCATCGCGTGCTGGTCGACGACCCGCTCGGGCTGCGAGGCGACGGACCGGCAAGGCGGGTGCGGGCCGTCCAGACCCGGCGTCTCCTGTCCCGCGCGCAGCCGCATCCGGGAGTTGTTGCGCACGATCGCCCGCAGCCAGGCGCCC
The DNA here is from genome assembly GCF_048159485.1 of Streptomyces sp. 4F14. NCBI lineage: Bacteria > Bacillati > Actinomycetota > Actinomycetes > Kitasatosporales > Streptomycetaceae > Streptomyces > Streptomyces sp. 4F14. The sequence goes on along the minus strand of NZ_JBLRVY010000012.1, from coordinate 179,157 downwards.
ACGGCCGCCGGATCCCGTACGTCGCCGATGCGCCGCAGCGCGGTGAGCGCCGCGTCCTGCACGGCGTCCTCCGCGTCGGGTCCGTGCCCGAGCAGGCTCAGCGCCACCGCCCGCATCGGCGCCTGATGCCGGGCCAGCAGCAGCCCGAGCGCCCCGGTCTCACCGGCCTGGGCCCTGCGGGTCAGTTCGTCGTCCGCGGGGGGCGGGGCTGTCATGGGGGCGGACTCCTCCGGGGCGACGCGGTACAGGCTCATGCGCGGGGGAATTCTGGCAGCCGGGCGAGGGGGAGGACGACCCCGAAGAGGTAAGAACTTCGGGACGCCCCGCCGGCCCTTGTGCCGCACCGCGTCCGGAACCCGGCTCAGCGCTCGTGCGCCGCCCCGACCTCCCGCGCGGCCTGCTGCGATGCGGCCGCCATCCGTGCCTCGGCCCGGGCGGGATGGATCTTGGTGAAGAGGGCGGGCGCGGTGAGGCCCACGACATGGGCGGTGATGCCGACCCAGGCGGGCGCGTCCACGGCGCCCGCGACGGCCAGGCTCACGCCGATGAACGTGAAGCCCGCCCCCCACGCGGCGGCGATGTGGTTGTTGACACGGACGAACTCCGGCATGTCCCAGACCTCGGGCGGCGTCTGGAGCTTGGCGATGCCCAGCGTGAAGGGGCGGCGGACCGCCAGCGTCCCCCACGCCGTGGCGGCCAGCCAGGCGAAGGACAGGACGTCGGTGTGGTGCGACAGGGACGCGTGCGGCCGGGCGACGGCGACCGCACCGACGACCGCGAAGTACACGATGGTGCTGGCCTCCAGGACCAGCGCGTCGAGGGCGACCCCGCGCCGCCGGTCCTGGACCAGGAGCAGCAGCCCCGAGGCGAAACCGCTGACCGCGCCCCACCGCCAGTCCACGAAACCCGACACGACGCCGGCGACGATCCAGGGCATGAATCCGCGCATGTAAACCATGGAGCTTGTTCCTTGGGTATCCGAGATGAACAGGACAGACGCGGACTGGATGCGACGCGGGCGCGAAAGTTCGAACCCTGACGCGTGACGTCCGTCACAGCGGCCGGGGCGGTGGCGCCACTTCTTACGAGAGCGTGACGTGGCGCCGGAATCCTCGAACTCCCCCTGTCCCACAGGCCACTCTGGCTCCGCCGGCCACTCGCCATCGGTGGCCGGCCAGAACCGGAGGAGCACCCCATGAGCAGGCACACCAGGCGTCGTTCACCCCTCAAGACCCGGCTGGGCATCGCCGGAGCCGCCGTCCTCGCGACCGGCGCGGCGGCCGCGACGATGAACCTCGCCTCCGCGGGAGAGCCCGCCCACGGCAAGGCGGCGACCCCGCTGCGGGCCGGCGCCGACCACGCCGTGTTCGTCCAGGGCAACGAGCTGGCCGGCAACACCGTCCGCGTCTTCCGGCGGGGCGACGACGGCACCCTGACCGGCGCGGGCACCTACGCGACCGGCGGCAAGGGCGGCGACCAGGTCGACGCCCCCACCGACTCCCTCGCCTCCCAGGGCTCCCTGGTCTACGACGCGAGGTCGGGGCGGCTCCTCGCGGTCAACGCGGGCAGCGGCACGGTCACCTCGTTCCGGGTCACCGGACAGAAGCTCAGCGACCGTCAGGTCGTACGCTCCGGCGGCGACTTCCCGTCGTCGATCACCGTCTCCGGCGGCCTCGCGTACGTGATGAACGCGGGCGGCGCGGGCAGCGTCCAGGGCTTCCGCCTCACGGCCGAAGGACTCACCCCGCTGAGCGGCTCGCACCGCTCCCTGGGGCTGAAGAACAAGAAGGTCCCGCTGTTCACCAGCTCCCCGGGCCAGGTCGCGTTCACCCCGGGCGGGCGCGAGCTGGTGGTGACGACCAAGTCGGCCAACACGATCGAGGTGTTCCCGATGCGGGGGGACGGCCGCCCCGCGCACCGGCCGAAGGTCAACCCCTCGGCCGGCGGCGTCCCGTTCGCGATCACCTTCGACAAGGCCGGGCACATGCTGGTCGCCGAGGCGGAGAAGTCGACCGTCAGCACCTACCGGGTCCGCCGCGACGGCACCCTCAAGGTCGTCCAGAAGCCCCTGCCCAACGGCCAGAACACCCTGTGCTGGCTGGAGCGCGCGGGCGACTTCTTCTACGGCGGCAACACCGGCAACTCCACGGTCACCGGCTACCGCACCGACCGCACCGGCAAGCTGGCCCTCACCGACAGGACCGGCGTCGCCACACCCCCCTCGCCGCGCTCGCAGGGCGTCATCGACCTCGCGGTGACCCGGGACGCCCGCTTCCTGTACGTCCAGAACGCCACCTCCGGCACGGTCGACGGCTTCCGCATCGGCCACAACGGCGCGTTGACGAAGGTCACCACGGTCACCGGGCTGCCCTCCTTCGCCGCGTCGGGGATGGAGGGCATCACGGCGGTGTGAGGAGGTCAGTGCCAGGAGATGGCCGACTCGGGGCAGCTCGCGGCGGCGGAACGCGCGGTCTGCTCCAACTCCTGGGGTACGTCGCCCTGTTCGGCCGTGGCGTAGCCGTCCTCGGTGAGGTCGAACACCGTGGGGCACAGGGTGTGACAGATTCCGTGGCCGCGGCAGCGGTCCTCGTCGACGGCGACTCTCATCGCGGGCCCTTTCCGGCAGGCGTGAACTCCAGCTGGAGGTGGGTCATGCCCCGCAGGATGTACGTGGGCAGGTACCGGAAGCGGCGGGCGTCCGCCGGCCCGTGCACCCGCTCCGAGATCCTGATGTCCCCGGTGCGCTCCAGCAGGCGTTCGATGCCCACCCGTGCCTCGGCCCGGGCCAGCGGTGCGCCGGGGCAGGTGTGGATGCCGCGCCCGAAGGCGATGTGCTGGCGGGCGTTCGGGCGCGCGGGGTCGAAGGACGTCGGATCCTCGAAGCGGCGCGGATCACGGTTGGCCGCCCCGTTGACCACCATGACCGTGCTGCCGGCCGGGATGTCGACGCCGCCCACGCAGGCCGGGACCCGGGCGAGCCGGAAGTCGCCCTTGACCGGGCTCTCCATCCGCAGCACCTCCTCGACGAAGTTGGGGACGCGGTGCGGTTCCTCGCGCAACAGCCCCTGGATCTCGGGGTGTTCGGCGATGATCCAGAGCGCGGAGCCGAGCAGCCGGACGGTGGTCTCCTGGCCGGCCGAGAAGAGGTTCGCGGCGACCCGGACGGTGTCGCCGACCTCGGGCAGGGTGCCGTCGGGGAAGGTGGCCGTGGCGAGCTGGGTCAGGACGTCGCCCCGCGGTTCCCGGCGGCGTTCCTCGATGTAGTCACCGAACCGGGCGTACAGGAACTCCAGCGGTGAGTGCGCCAGGGTGTCCTCGCCGGTGCTGCCGATCCCACCGGCCCGGGGCCGGCGCTGGAGCTGGTCGCGGAACATCTCCCGGTCCGCCTCGGGCACCCCGAGCAGGTCGGCGATGACAAGGAGAGTGAAGGGGCCGGCGAACCCGCTGATGAACTCGCTGTCCGGGGACGCCAGGAAGGTGTCCAGCATCCGGTCGGCGATCTCCCTGATGGCCGCCTCGTTCTCCTTGAGCCGCTTGGGCGTGATCAGCCGCATCAGCAGACCCCGGTGGGCGGTGTGCACCGGGGGATCGAGGGTCGGCAACTGGTCGCTCATGGGGAGTTCGTGCCGGTGCCGGTCGATCAGCTCGCCGACGTCGTCCCCCTCCAGCGGCACCGGAAACCCGGGGAAGGGCCCGGTCACCGACAGGCAGGAGGAGAACGTCCCGGCGTCCTGGGCCACCTGGACCGCCTCGTCGTACCCGGTCACCATCACCACCCCGTGGTGAGGTTCACGGGTCACGGGGCACTGGGCGCGCAGGGCGTCGAAGTAGGGGTACGGGTCCGCCACCGCGGCGTCGTCCCGGAAGAAGTCGACGGCGGCGATGGTCTCGGGCAGTTCGTCGTGAGCCACGGGCAGGTTCCTTCGTGGTGTCGCACGGTACTGGCGTGAGCATCCTTCTCGCGAAGGAGAATCTAGTTCTCTCGTGAGCGGAAGGCCAGACCGCGTCGGCGTCCCGGGCGGACCGTCAGGAAGGCGGTTCGAAGCCGGTGACGATGACCGCGTTGGTCTCGGCGGCGGCCTCCCGCAACGGCTTGACCCGCTGGTACTCGGCCGACTCGTACCACGCGCGAGCGGCCTCGACCGACGGGAACTCGACCACGATCGTCCGGTCCCCGTGCCACGCCCCCTCCAGGACCTCGGGGTCGGGATCGACGACCCGGACGCGCGCCCCGGCCGCGAGCAGCGACGGCGCGGACGCGCGGCCGTAGGCGTCCATGCCCGCCCGGTCCCTGATGGTCTCGGTCATGATGAGGTAGCCCTTCGGCATCGCGTCTCCTCCGTCGGCCGACTCTGTCTGCCCAGGACCGATACCCTCGTTCTCCCTAGGGGGAAACGTCATTCTCTTAGAGGCCGCCGGGCGCACCGACGGAGTCGCGGAGCCGTACCTCGGCGTCGATCGTCTGGAACCCCTCGGCCTGTTCCCCGTCGAGGAGCGCCCGCAGGATGTGCCAGGCCCGCGCACCCAGCTCCACCTGCGGGCTGTGCACGGAGGTCAGCGGAGGCACGGCGAGGCGCGCGTAGGGAATGTCGTCGAAGCCGGTCACCGAGACGTCCTCGGGCACGCGGACACCGCGTTCGCGCAGCCGGGACAGCGCGGCGAAGGCGATCAGGTCGTTGAAGGCGATCAGCGCCGTGGCGCCGGCCTCCAGCGCCGTGTCCACGGCTCGGGCGACCTCCTCGACGCCCGTCCCGGCCGCCACCGTCGTCACCTCGGCGCCGAAGTGGCGCGTCGACTCCATGGCGCGCCGGCGTTCCCGGTCCGACCAGGAGCGCTCGGGGCCCGCGAGGTAGGCGAGCCGGCGATGCCCCAACCGCATCAGCCGGCCGGTGAGTTCGAGGATCGCGCTGTGCGAGTCGACGGCGATCTGGGGCGCGGGCACGGAAGGGGCGCAGCGGTTGACGATCACCACCGGACTGAGCGCGGTGACCGCCTTCGCCAGCGCGGCCTCGGACGCGTACGGGGAGCACAGGACGATGCCGTCGCAGCGTTGGCGGACGGCACGCCACACCTCGTCCTCCGAGGAGATGCCGCTGTCGCCGACCAGCAGTTGGAACCCGGACGCCTGCGCCTCGCGTCCGATGCCCTTCAGGATGCCGGTGAAGTAGGGGTTGTCGAGATCCGGGACGCTCACCCCGATCGTGCGCGTCCGCCCCTGGGCTAGGTCGCGGGCGCTGGAGTTGGGCCGGTAGCCCAGCTCCTCGACGACGGCCCGGACGCGTTCGGCGGACCCCGGGCGCACCGTCTTGCCCGCCAGCACGCGGGAGACGGTCGCCGGTGACACCCCGGCGGCGGTGGCCACGGCCCGGATCGTCACGGTCCCGGTCCCCTTGGGCCTCGCCACGTGTCAGCTTCCCTTCCCGCGCCGGCCCCCGCCTGCGCGTGGCCGCCCGATGTCCTGAGGGCGGCCCCGCGGACGAGGTCACCCTAACCGACGGTCAGGTCACAGCCCTTGGTCTCGGGGACCAGGAACGTCGAGGTGAAGGAGATGGTGCCCAGCACGGCGATGTACGCGGCCAGCGCCCACCCGCCGCCGGCCCACAGGAGCAGGGACGCCCCGAGGATCGGCGCGAGACCGCCGCCGAGGACCGCGCCGATCTCCTTGGAGAGGGTCAGCGCCGAGTAGCGGTGGCGGGCGCGGAACAACTCCGGGAAGTAGGCGGCCTGCACGCTGTACATGCCCCACACCCCGACGGACATGGCCAGCGCGAAGGCGACGTAGACGAGCGCGGGCTCGCGGGTGTCGAGGAGCCAGAAGAACGGGAACGCGAAGACGGTCAGGAAGAGGGCGCAGCAGCGGTAGACGATCCGCCGGCCCACCCGGTCGGACAGCCAGCCCCAGAACGGGACCGCCGCGAGGCCCACGAAGGAGGCGATCACCAGGGCCTGGGTACTGACCGTCTTGCCGAGGCCGAGATCCTTGGAGACATAGCTCAGCGCCAGCACGCTGACCAGGTAGGACGTCCCGTTCTCGCCGACCCGCAGACCGAGCACGGCCAGGATCCGGCCGCCCTCGCCGCGCACCGCCTCCTTGAGCGGGTTGCGGGCGACCTCGCCGGACTTCTTGACCTCCTCGAAGACGGGGCTCTCCCCGATGCCGAAGCGGATGAAGACGCCCGCCGCGACGACGACGATGCTCAGCAGGAACGGCACCCGCCAGCCCCAGGACAGCAGTGCCTCGTCCGGCAGGCGCGTGATCAGGGCGAAGACTCCGGCGGCGAACAGGGTGCCGAGGATGATCCCGGCGAAGGCGAGGGAGCCGACGAAACCGCGCCGGTCGCGGGGCGCGAACTCCGTGCAGATCAGGGAGGCCCCCGCCTGTTCGGCGCCGCTGCCGAAGCCCTGGAGCACACGCAGCAGGAGCAGCAGGGCCGGCGCCCAGACCCCGATCTGGCTGTAGGTGGGCAGCAGGCCGATCAGGAGGGTCGCGGCGCCCATCAGCAGCACGGTGGAGAGCAGGACCAGCTTCCTGCCGTAGCGGTCGCCGATGTAGCCGAAGAACAGGCCGCCGAGCGGGCGGGCGCAGAACCCGACGGCGTAGGTGCCGAGGGTGGCGAGCAGCGCGGTCTTGCTGTCGAGGCCGGGGAAGAAGAGCTGGCTGAACACGAGCGCCGACGCGGTGCCGTAGATGGAGAAGTCGTACCACTCCAGAGCGCTGCCGGCGGCGCTCGCGGCGACCACCCGGCGCAGCTCTTTCGGGGGCACCTCGCGGGTGGAGTGCTGTGTGGACATGGCTGATGACGCGGTCGGCACGGTGCCTCCGGGGTGGGTGCGGCTGGGGGGATGCCGGGGACAGTACGCCTTCCTGACTGAAACCGGTATCCCTCTGCGTGAGATCTCCGGGGAAGGGTCTTCAAGTGCCCTTGAAGTTTTCTCTCTCGTGATTAAAAGGCCAGTTCATCGCGGTGAATGGTTGCGGCTTCCATGCTCTCGACCCTTGTCATGGACGGCAGGTGCGTGCTCCACTGTGCCGCGAACTGAAACCGCTTTCAGTGATGGAGCTGGCATGAGACTGACCGGGAAGACCGCCGTGGTGACCGGCGGCGCTTCGGGTATCGGGCGGGCCGTGGTGGACGCCTTCCTCCGGGAGGGGGCACGCGTCGGTGTCGTCGACCTCGACGAACGGGCGGCCCTGGCCGACGGCCCGGAGTTCACCGTCGTCGGCGACGCGGGAGCGCCGCGGACCTGGCAGCGGGTCCACGACCAGGTCGTGGAGCGCTGGGGACGGCTGGACGTCCTGGTCAACAACGCCGGGTACGGGATCCGCGCCTCGGTGACCGACACCTCCTGGGCGGACTGGCAGGCCATCGTCACCGCCAACGTGAGCAGCGTCTTCCTCGGCTGCCGTACCGCGATCCCCCTCATGCGCGAGGCCGGCGGGGGCAGCGTCGTCAACATGGCCTCCGTCGCGGGCCACATCGGCATGTCCGAACGGGCCGCCTACTGCGCCACCAAGGCCGCGGTCGTCGGCCTGTCCAAGGCGATGGCCGTGGACCACGCCGGGGAGAACATCCGGGTCAACTGCGTCGCGCCCGGCACGACCGACACCCCCTACTTCGCGAAGATCTCCGCCCACCTGCCGGACCCCGACGCCTACCGGGCCGACCTCGCCGCACGCCAGCCGCTCGGGCGGCTCGGCCGGCCCGAGGAGATCGCCGCCGCGACCCTGTTCCTGGCCTGCGAGGAATCCTCGTTCGCGACCGGCTCCGTCCTGACCGTCGACGGCGGAATGAGCGTCTGGTGAACAACCCGAACCCGAACCGGACCCGGACCCGGACAGCGGCACCCCGCCTGTGCACCCCGGCCGAACTCGCGGCCCTGGTGCCTGACGGGGCGACCGTCGCCATCACCGGCGCCGGCGGCGGCGTCATCGAGGCGGACGCCGTCTTCGCCGCCCTCGAACAGCGCTTCCTCACCGAGGCGAGCCCCGCCGGCCTCACCCTGGTGCACGCCCTCGGCGTCGGAGACCGGCGCTCACGCGGCACCAACGCCTTCGCCCACCCGAAGCTGGTCCGCAAGGTCATCGGCGGCCACTGGACGTGGTCGCCGGAGATGACGCGGCTCGCCGCCGACGAGGAGATCGAGGCGTACGTCCTGCCCGGCGGCGTGATCAGCCTGCTGCTGCGGGAGATCGGCGCCCGCCGCCCCGGCCTGGTCACCACGACCGGCCTCGGCACCTTCGTCGACCCCCGGCAGTCCGGCGGCCGGGCCAACGCCTCCGCCATCGACACCCTCGTCGAACTGGTCGCCTTCGACGGCCGGGAGTACCTGCGCTACCGCCCGTTCCCGGTGGACGTCGGCATCGTCCGGGGCACAGCCGTCGATCCGAACGGCAACATCACCCTCGCCGGGGAGGCCGCCCAACTCGACGCCCTCGCGGTCGCCCAGGCGGCGAAGGCGTCCGGCGGAATCGTCCTCGCCCAGGTCCAGCGCAGCCGGGAGACGCCGCTTCATCCCCAGGACGTGCATCTGCCGCGCTTCCTCGTCGACGCCGTCGCCGTCGTACCCGGACAGGAGCAGACGTACCTCGGGGCGCACGATCCCGCCCTGTGCGGAGACGCGCCCGCTCCCGCGTACGAGCCCGCCGCCGCGTCCCCCGTCCGCCGGCTGATCGCCCGCCGCGCCGCCGAGGAGGTGCGCACCGGGGACGTGATGAACCTCGGCTTCGGCATCTCCAGCGAGGTCGTCGACGTCCTGGCCGAGCGCGGTCGGCTGGCCGAGGTCACCATCTGCATCGAACAGGGGCACACCGGCGGCACCCCGCTGTCCGGCGACATGTTCGGCGTGTGCGGCGGCCCGGAGATCACCGTCCCGTCGACCACCCAGTTCGACTTCTTCACCGGCGGCGTCCTCGACGCGACCTACCTGGGCATGGCCGAGGTCGACGCGGCCGGCTCCGTCAACGTCAGCCGGATCGGCGGCGGCATCATCGGCCCCGGCGGCTTCATCGACATCTCCCAGTCGGCCCGACGCGTCGTCTTCTGCGGCCAGTTCACCGCCAAGGGCACCCGGCTGACGGTCGCCGACGGCTCCCTGCGCGTCGAACGCGAGGGGGAGGTGGGCAAGTTCGTCGCCGCCGTCGACGAGGTGACCTTCTCAGGACCGCAGGCCCTCGCCCGCGGCCAGGAAGTCCTCTACGTCACCGAGCGCGCCGTCTTCCGGCTCGTCCCGGGCGGCGTCGAGCTGACCGAGGTCGCACCCGGGATCTCCGTGGAGCGCGACATCCTGCCGCACATGGGCTTCACCCCGATCGTCCGGGACCCCAAGGTCATGGACCCGGCCCTGTTCACCACCAGCACCCGCTGAGCACCCGTCAGGAGACAGCCATGGACCTGCGCAGGCAGGGACCCGTCGCCCACATCACCTTCGGCCGGCCCGAGAAACTGCACGCCATGGACGCGGCGGGCTGGACCGGTCTGACCGAGCGGCTCGCGGAGGCCGGCGCCGACCCCGGCGTACGGGCCGTCGTCCTGCACGGCTCACCGCGCGCGTTCTGCGCCGGCAACGACATCGGGGAGTTCTTCCGGCTCACGACCCCGCAGCTGGCCCGCGACTACTTCCTCGGCCTGGTCCTGCCCGCCATACGGGCCATCGCCGAGTGCGAGGTGCCGGTCATCTCCGCCGTACGCGGCCGGGCCGTCGGCGGGGGAGTCGAGATCGTCCAGGTCAGCGACCTCGCCGTGGCCGGCACGGACGCGACCTTCCGGCTGCCCGAGGCCAGGATCGGCGTGTGGCCCACGGTGTTCGCCGCCCTCGCGCCGTACACCCTCGCCCACAAACCCGCCGGACTGCTGGCCCTGACCACCCGGGAACTCGACACGGCGACCGCGCTGCGCTGCGGCCTGGTGCACGAGACCGTCCACGACGAGGACGTCGAGGAGGCGGCCCAGCGTCTCGGGGAGACGATCGCGGAGGGCAGCCGCGACGCCGTGCGCCACACGAAACGGTTCACCACCGCGCGGCTGCGCACCGACGGCATGGCCGCCGTCCACGACGCGCTCGCCGCCCTCGCCGACGACACGCTCGGCGGCCCGGATGCCATGGAGGGCACCCTGGCCTTCCGGGAAAGGCGCACCCCGTCCTTCGCCGTCACCCCCTGAGCGTCAGCCGACCGGCCGGGCCCGTGCGAAGGCGCGCAGTTCCCGGGGGACGTCCGGACCGGTCGGCGTGTAGATCACCTCCTGGAAGCCGAGTCCGCCGAGCCGGGCCAGCTTGCGGCCGACGGAGGCGGTGTCACCGACCATGGTCCGGGTGTCGATGTGCTCCAGGAGCGGCCGGTCGCGGTCGGTGAGGTGCGTGACGTGCCCTTCGAACGTCAGCAGATGGCGCTCGTCGTCCCCGGCGAGGGCCTCCACCGCCGCGCGCCACGCACGCCCCCCGGGTCTGACGTCCACGGCGTCGGCCCCGCCCCGGGCGTAGGCGTCGTGCCAGTCGACGACCCGCCAGGGCCCGATCGCCTCCCGCACCCGCTCGCCGCCCGGATCCTCGCCCTCGTCGAGGACGGTTCCGGACAGGAGCGTCGCCGTGGGGAGCGTCGGATGGGGGCGTCCGATGATCCCCACGGCCAGGTCGGCGGCGAGCGCGGCGCCCCGGGGGCCGAAGAGGCTGACCCAGACCGGGACGTCCACGGGACGGGCTGCCGTGAGCCCGTCGGCGTGCAGCATGCGTGCCGGCCTGCCGTCCAGTACGGCGGTCTCGCCCGCCAGGAGCCGGCGCACGGCCGTGACGTACGCGGTGAACGCGTCCAGCCGCATCGGAGCCCGGCCCAGGGCCCGGCGCGCGGTGAAACCGGTGCCGAAGCAGGCGCGGAGACGGCCCGGGGCCAGCCGCGCGACCGTCGCGACGGACGAGGCCATCGCCATGGCGGAGCGCTCGTCGGGGACGAGGACCGCCGTGGCCAGCCCGATCCGGGCCGTCCGGGCCGCCGCGAGTGCCAGGTGCACGAACGGGTCCTCCCACAGGGGCGCCGAGTCGAAGATCCACACCCGGGTGTAGCCGAGTTCCTCGGCGAGGACGGCCAGGTCGGCGAAGTCCGGACCGGGCGGCAGACCGCACGACAGCTCCGGGGAGTTCGATGTCTTCACGGTCCGCCTTCAGGAGTAGGAGACGGGCTGGGCGTACACGCGTCCGTCCAGGACCGTCGTCATGGTGCCCACCGGCTGGTAGGACCCCTGGAGCGAGGAGAGGGGCGAGACGGTGTAGCCGCCCGGCTCGCTCGTGGTCCGCGTCCCGGTGTGCTCGCCCGAGACCCGCAGCCGGGTGTGGAAGGTCACCGGGCTGGACGCGGTGCCGGCGTTCTCCGCGCTCTCGGTGCCGTCGAGGAAGGTCCTCCCGTCGTCGCTGTAGCGCGTGTACGTCACGGAGATCCGGGTCAGGGCGGTGCCGGCCGCGTTCTCGACGAGGTCCACCGAGGCGTGCCCGCCCCGGCGGCCGTCGAGCGTGTAGTGCCCGGCGGGCAGGTGGGGCCGCTTCGGGTCCGGGTCACCGGGGCGGTACGGCGTCCCCCACGGCACCGCGTCGGAGACCGGGCGGACGGGCGGGAGGTGCAGCGGCCCGCGGCTGGTGAGGTGGGCCAGCATCAGGCGGGAGGTCCGGCCGCCGGGCTCGCTCGACGGCGGGCAGGGGGCCAGGTCGAAGGGGGGCCCGCAGTCGGCCGGGCCGGAGTAGGTCTGGCCGTAGACGATCCGGGTGCCGTCCGGGGACCAGGAGGAGTCGGCGCGCGCGGCCCAGAACGGGGAGTCGGCCTCGCTGCCGGGACCGGTCGCCAGCGTCGAACACGGGCCTGTGGTGCAGGAGTTGAGCTGCTGGTCGCGGTGCGGGCCGATCAGGTACGGCTGGAAGAGCCGGCGCGTACGGATGTTGTAGCCGGCGGACGCGGCGGCCCCGGTGGGCAGCATGTCGACGAGCGGCGGTACGCCCGGCAGGCCCGCCATGAAGAGGAAGCGGTCCCGGTAGCGGACGTCCATCGAGACGGTCCACCTGCCGTCCGGCGAGCTGGTGGCGGGGTCGCTGTACCCGGGGTCGTCGTTGAGCCTGCGGGATGCGCCGGTCGTGAGGCTCGTGGCGAAGTGGTCCAGGTTCACGGAGCGGGTGTTGCCGATCCCGAGCAGGGAGCCGCCGTCGCCGGTGAAGTTCTTGAACTCGCCCACCGCGGCCCGCTGTTCGTACCGCAGCTTGGTGGGGCGGCGCGGGTCCACCCCGAAGAAGTGGCCGTTCAGCGCCGGGTCCGCGCTGTACAGCCCGGTGACCTTCACCAGGTCGTAGCGGGGCGCGAGGGGCGTACCGGTGGTGGGGTGCGCGTCGAAGCGGAGGCGGCCGAAGTAGGCGATCTCGTCGAAGGAGTCACCGGGCGCCGACGGCCGGATGATCTTGTTCCAGCCGACGTGGACGTTGTCGGGATGCAGCTTGAGACCCACGACGGACCCGCCCGGCCCCGACCCGTCGGGCGTGACGTTCCAGCGGACCGGATAGACGTGCGTGACGGCCGGGGTGCAGCGCGGATCGGTCAGCGGGTACGGCGAGCAGTCGACGACCCCCGCCTCCGCCAGCACCCGCCTGCCGTCGCGGAACGGCTGCGCGTACCGGTAGAGCCCGGTGACCCCCTCCCGGTTCGCCGCCGGGACCCCGCAGGTCACGCACTTCCAGGGCGTGCCGTCCGGGAAGAGCCGGCCGTCGGTCCGCACGAGGACGAGCTGACTGCCGGCGTAGGGACTCCCGGCCGGCGCTCCGGCGTACGTGAACGTGGCCGTGACGGTCCGGCTGTCGGGCAGGAACCCGCCGGCGGCCACGGCGCTGACGCAGCCGGTGGGGCTGGTGCAGGATCCGGGGGCCGAGGAGGGGGCGGTGGGCGGGACGGGGATCTCGCGCAGGGAGACCGGCTCGGACCGGGGCGCGGACGACACGGCCGGGGGCCCGGGAACCGGCGTTCGCGAGTCCGCCGAAGCCCCCGGTGTCGAACCCAGCCACAGGGCCAGGACCGCCAGCAGGGAGGTCGCGAGGGGGTGGCGTCCGATGATCGGACGTCTGGTTGCTCCGGTGGGCATGCCTGTTCCTGTCTGGTGGGGACGATCAGGGACGGTGAGTCGGGCGGTCCGGCCCCTGTCGCGGGGGCCGGACCACGCGCGGACGTGCGGCGGGCGATCAGGTTCCGTCGGCGGGCTGGGTGTAGGTCCGCGAGCCGATCGTGGTGGTCAGGGTGCCGGTCGCCCGGAAGACGGTCTGCCAGAGGTCGATCGTGACGTGGAAGCCGTCGGCGCCGGTCTTCTTCGTCGCCAGCGCCTTGCCGTGCCGGTCGGTCCTCACCAGGTCCGAGTACCAGTCGAGGCTGGTCAGCGTCGGGCTGTTGCTGATCCGCGTGACACTCTCGGAACCGTCGAGGAAGGTCCTGCCGTCGTCCGAGTAACGGTGATAGCGCACGGACACCGTCCGGACGGCGGTCCTCGCGTCGTCCCACACGATGTCGACCGTCGCACCGCCGGTCGCCTTCCCGCGCAACGTGTACGTGCCCTGCGGCGGGTAGGGCCGCTGCGGTGTGGCGCTGCCCGGCGCGTAGGGCGTCGCCCACGGGACGGTGTCGGGACGGGGCTTCACCGGCCGGGGACGCACCGGCTCCCGGTCCACGAGCCGGGAGATCATCAGCCGGGTGCGCCGACCGCCCGGCTCCGTGGACACCGGACACGGCAGCGGGTTCGCTCCGCCGCAGGCCGGTGCCGACAGCAGCCGTTCGTTGAAGACGACCGCCGTGCCGTCCGGGGACCAGCGCGGATCGGCGGAGGCGTTCCAGTCCGGGGAGGTGTTGGAGTAGTTGAGCCGTTGCCCGGAGTAGGAGCCGCGGTCGCCGTAACGGTCGATCAGATAGGGCTGGAAGAAGCGCCGCTGGCCGTTGTTGCGGAACGAGGAGACCACGGACGTGGTGAGCAGGTCGGTGACCGCCGGAATCCCGGTCATGCCGGAGGCGAACGTCATGCGGTCGTAGCCGCGGGTGTCCAGGGCCACGATCCACCGGTCGTCCGGTGAGGCGTCCCCAGGGTCGGTGTACCCGGGGTCGGCGGTCATCCGGCGGACCTTGCCCGTGCGCAGGTCGATGGCCATCAGGTCGATGTTGGACGACTCGACCGGATATCCGACGTAGAAGACCTCGCTGCCGTCCTTGGAGAAGCCGCGCAGCTCACCGAAGCCGGGCAGAGCGGGGTCGAACACGAGCTTCGAGCTGTCCCGGGGGTCGACGTGCACCGGCTGGGCGGTGGGGGAGGCGTCGAAGAGACGGGAGACCTTCTCCACCTCGTAGCGGGGCACGAGCGGGGTACCGGTCGTCGGGGCGGGGTCGAAGCGCAGCCTCCCGAAGTAGCCGTACTGGTCGAGGCGCCCGCCGCTGACGGTGACGGCGTTGAAGCCGAGGTGCACCTGGTCGGGGTGCAGGCGCAACTCGCGGATGGAGCCACCGGGTCCGGAGCCGTCGGCGGTGTCGTTCCAGCGGATCGGGTAGATGCGCAGGCGCTCCGGAGTGCAGGCCGGCGTGTCCAGCCGGTAGGGGCCGCAGTCGATCACGTTCGTCCCGTAGAGCACCCGCCTGCCGTCGGCGAACGGCTGGGGATAACTGGTGTCGCCGGTCATGCCCTGCCGGTTGTCGGGAGGAGTGCCGCAGGTCAGACACTTCCAGGCGTCCCCGTTCGGGAAGGTTTCGCCGTCGGCTCGCACCAGGAGCAGGTGGGTTCCGCTGTACACGCTCGCCGGGTCGGGAGCGGCCGGGGCACCCGTGAAGCGCACGCTGACGGTGACGGTCCTGCTGTCCGGCAGGAAGCCGCCGGCGCGCATGGCGAAGCCCCAGTCGGCCGCCATGCAGCCCGTGCCGCGCGGGTTGACGGCGGGCGTGCACGATCCTTGTGTCTCCGAGGGGGCGGTCGGCGGCAGCGGCAGCCTGTCGGTCCGGATCCGCTCGGGGGCGGGAGGGCGTGGCGTGCCGTGGGAGTTCGGGGCGGCCTCGGCGGGGGACAGGAAGGCTGTGACGCCCACCAGAGCCACGAGGGCGGCGAGGCCCTTGGATCTCGTACGCATGGGTCTCCCTTCGGTCAGGGGTGTCGCCGTGGGGAAAGCCGGACTTCTGAGCGGTCAGGTATCTGAGTTCTTTCTATATGAGAATTAGATTCTCGTGAAGACGTGCGACGCCCCCCGAGGCTGCCGCCGTGCTCGTCGCCGCGCCCATGTACGAGGATTTTCACGGGACTTGACCAGTTTCTTGCCTCGGTCTCCTTCCGGTCATCGAAAGATCACCAAAGTGCGTCGACGCCGGGACCTGCCGGAGCCGCCGCACGTCCCCCCACCGATGAAGGGAACCGTCATGAACAAGCCCCTGTCCGTCGTCGTCGCGGGCGGCGCCGCGCCGTCGCGCTGCTCGGCGCCCCCGCCGCCGCGTCGGCGGCCACCGCCCCCTCCTCCGTGACCGGCGGACGCGTGTTCCAGGAGGTGCTGGCCGCGGGGACCGTCGTCCACACGCAGGACTACTGCGAGACGGGACCCAACACCCCGGGCCGCTGTCACTGACCCTGCCCGACCGACGCCCCGCGGGCGCCCTGCCGTGGAGCGGAAAGGACGGTGACGTCGCGGTATGACCGCCTCGCACGCCCTCGTGGTGTCCCTGCGCAAGTCGGGGACACACCTGTTGAAGGAACTGATGACCCGGTCCGGCTACTCCTTGTACGGGGAGGTCTCCGCCGGCCCCGGGGAGCTGCCCGAGCCCGCGGGCGACACGCTGTGGCGGGTGCTGACCATGGTCTACGGCGAGGAAGAACTGCGCCGGCTCACCGGGAGCGAGGACCGGACCGCCGTCGAGTCGGCCGTCGCCGAAGCGGTCGACGCGTTCTACGGGGCCTGGCGGGTCCGGCTCGGCATTCCCTGGCGGGGGCCCGCCGGCGAGGCGCCGCCCGCGGAACTCGTCGCCAGGACCCTGGCGCGCGGCGCCGCGGGCCGGTTCGCGGACACCCCCGGCGGTGTGTGCTGGTTCCTCCACCACCTCGAGCCGCACCAGGTCGACGAGAGGTTCCTGCGCGACTGGCTGGACACCGGCAGTCCGCGGATTCTGTTCAACTACCGCGACCCGCGCGACGTACTGGTGTCCATGGTCAACTTCCTGTCCGGCGAGAGCGGCCGAGGGGTGGGCCACTTCACCGACCACCGCCTCTACCGCGACATCCTGCGGACCGCGCGGAACGTCGGCGAAAGGCTGACCATCGCGCTCACCGACCCCTGCTTTCCCGGCGCGGACGCCTTCGAACGCGGACTGTGGCTGCTGCGGCATCCCGCCGTCTGCAAGGTCTCCTTCGAGGACCTCGTGGGTCCTCGCGGGGGCGGCTCCCGGGAACGCCAGCGCGCGGCCGTCGCGGACCAGCTCTTCAACGATCGCGCGTACTCGTTCCACCGGGGGCGGATCGGCGCCTGGCGTGAGTACTTCACGCCGGAGCACGAGGAGCTCTTCGAGGAACGGTACGGCGCGGTGCTGGACGCCTACGGCTACCGGTAGCCAGGACCGGCCGGGCGGCTCAGTCGCACTCGGTCCGGGAGGGCCGGTCCTTCTTGCGGAACGTCATCTGCGGCGTTCCGTCCTTCTTCAGCTCATCGGCGATTCCGTCGATGTAGTTCCCGTACGAGTAGACACGGTCGTATCCGCGGCCGCGCCACGAGTCGACGACCACCACGTCCTCCCGTTTTCCGGTCGAATTCCAGGTGTACGATTCGACCTTGAAGACCGGATTCACCCGTACCACGCGTTTCGTGGGACTCGCCTCGATCCAGGCGGTTTTCTGCGGGCCGATCTCGATCACGTCGTTGTCGGACACACCCACCGAACGCTCGACGGCCCAGGAATAGCTGTACGAGGCTTCGACCGACGCGCCGAACCACGACCCGATGGACGCCTCGGCGCTGGTGGAGCCGCCGACCGTGTGCGAGTACGACGTGGTGGTCGAGTAGTCGCGGGCCAGCTCCAGGCTGTACCCGCTGTCGGTGCAGTTGGTGCGGGTCTCGCTGATGGGGCGCCAGGAGTCCCGGTAGGTCCAGCTGGACGCCACGGGGTACTCGCAGTGTCCCTCGAAGCGCTCCCAGCCGGGCTGAAGGGTCCACTTGCCGTCGTCCTTGTGCCACACGGGCTCCTCGCGCCACGAGGAGGAGTCGCGGAGTTCACCCGTGCCGGTGTTGACGTACCAGTCCTGGTAGCCGGTGTCACCGCCGGTGCCGCAGACCCGGGACATCATCGCGTCGGTGTCCCAGGACTCCTGGCCCCGGATGTTCACGGCGCCGCCGGGGCCCGCCTGGGCGGGCTGCGCCAGCGCGACGGCCGAGGCGGCGGTCAGGAGCGCGGTGGCCACCGCTGTCGCCCCGCGGACCCAGGATCTGGACTTTAAGGTGCTTTCGGTCACTCGAATTCTCGCCTTTCTGAAAAACGGCCGCCATGTTCAAATCGGCGGGTGGTGAAAATATCAAGTTCTTCCGGTGAGGTGCCAACCGCGCAGGTCTTCCGTCTGGCGTCGAGGAATTAGTTCATATTTCGCCGAGGATTGCCTGAAAGGCTTGAACTGCCTCAAATATCTCCGCGCGTGTGCCGTCCGGCTCGCGGGGGTTCAGGTTTCGGTGATCGTGTGGGTCACCCGGTCGAGGACGGACGGCGCAGTCCGTAGCCCCCGCGACGCGGTATCAACGGCTGATGCAACGCCGTCGGGCCGGCCGCTCGGCCGACAGGACACCCCGCACCGCACGGCGTCACCGGGGGACCGGTCCCGGCACGGCCAGTGGACCTTCAGCCTCGCCCGCGGTCCTCCAGCGCTGTTCCTCCGCCGGGTCCGCGATGTCCGCGTGCACCAGCGCCCGTTCGTCCGGCGCTCCGACGGTCTCAGCCCCGGCGGAAGAGGTGCTTCCAGAGGCTCGCGGTGGGTGTCTCGCGCCGGGCGCAGGTGCAGCGCTGGGACGTGGGGACCCCGGCGAGCACCTGGTCGACGTGCATGCCGCAGCCTTGGTAGGTGATGCCCTGGCAGGTGCGGCAGACGGCTCGCTGGCACATGGTCGTTCTCCTTCGGTCAGTTGTGGCTGAAGCGGATGGCGGGCAGGACCCTGCCGAGCCAGGCGGGTGTGTGCCAGGCGGCCCGGCCTGTCAAGCGCAGCAGTACGGGCAGCAGGACCAGGCGGACGAGCGCCGCGTCGAGCAGGACGGCGATGCCGAGGACGATGCCCATCTCCTTCGGCGGCAGGGGGCCGGACAGCGCGAACGTGAAGA
The DNA here is from genome assembly GCF_048159485.1 of Streptomyces sp. 4F14. Lineage (NCBI taxonomy): Bacteria > Bacillati > Actinomycetota > Actinomycetes > Kitasatosporales > Streptomycetaceae > Streptomyces > Streptomyces sp. 4F14. The sequence goes on along the minus strand of NZ_JBLRVY010000012.1, from coordinate 160,835 downwards.
AGACGGCGACCATGACGGCCGCGGCGGCGAAGATGACACGGCCCGAGTGGCCGAGCGCGGCGACCGCGGCCGTGCGGGGGTCCCCGGTCCGCTCGTAGTGCTCCTTGGCCGTGGACAGCAGGAAGACGGTGTAGTCCATGGCGATCGCGAAGATCATGGCGAAGAAGAACACGGGCGCCCAGCCGTCCAGGAAGCCCTGGGGCGTGAAGCCGAGCAGACCGGCGCCGTGGCCGTCCTGGAAGATCAGCCGGGCGGCCCCGAAGGCCGCGGCGGTCGCGAGCAGATTCGTCACCGTGCCGGTCAGCGCCACCAGGGGCGCCTGGAGGGCGACGAGCAGCAGGAGGAAGCCGAGGGCCAGGACGATGCCGATGACGAGGGGCGTTCTGTCGTCGAGGGTGCTGTGCAGATCGAGGTTCTCCACGGCGGCGCCGCCCACGAGGACGTCACCGGGGAGGGCGTCACGCAGCCGGTCGACGGTCTGCCCCAGCGCGGGGTCGGACGGGTCGACGGTGGGCACGGCCTGGATCAGCGACCAGTCGCCGCCGGCCACGGTCGGCATGACTCCCGCGATGCCCTTGTCCCCGCCGAGTATCCGGGCCGCCGTGGCGGCGTCGGCGGTCGGGGCGACGATCTGAAGGGTGCCGGGAGCGCCGTCGCCGAACGCCTTCTGCACGGCCTCGTACCCGACCCGTGACGCGTCGCCTCGGGGGACGACCGTGATGGACGGCATCGCGGTGCGCAGCCCGACGACCGGGGCGGCCAGCGCCGCCAGGACGAGCAGCGCGGGGACGCCGTACCGGAAGGGGTGACGCCACAGCCGCTCGCCCCAGGCGGTGAAGCGGGGCGAGGAGCCGTCGCCCGCGGTGGCGGGCTTGGCGAAAGGCAGGGCGGCGGCGTCGACGCGGGTGCCCAGGCGGCCGATCACCGCGGGCAGCAGGGTCAGCGTCGCCGCCAGCACGAAGACGACGGCGAGCATGATGCCGAGCGCCATCGAGCGGAACGCCGGCGCGGGCACCAGCAGCACGGCCGACAGGCTGACCAGGACGGTGAGCCCGGACAGGGCGACGGCCTTGCCCGCCGTGTCCATCGTCTCCGCGACGGCGCGCAGCGGGGCGCCGTGCCGGGCCAGCGCGGCGCGGAAGCGGACGACGAGGAAGAGCGCGTAGTCGATGCCGAGCGCGAGGGCGAACATCATCGCGAAGTTCATCGCCCAGATCGACGTCGGCGTGAGGTGGTTCAGCAGGACGAGCGCGCCCGCCGAGGCGGCGAGGCCGGCGATGGTCAGCAGCAGCGGCAGCCCCGCGGCGACCAGGGAGCCGAAGGCCAGCACGAGGATGGCCAGCGTCACCGGCCAGGACACCAGCTCGGAACGCATCATCGCGTCGTGGTTGGCGGTGTTGAAGTCGCTCCACATCACCGACGAGCCGGTCGCGTCGACCCGGACGCCGTTCCCGGACAGCTCGGCGAGCGGCTTCTTCAGGTCGTCCGCCGCCTTGACCATGGTGTTGGTGTCGGCGCCCGCGCCCGCCAGGAGGATCGCCGTCCTGCCGTCGCGGCTGACGGTCGCGCCGGGCTGCGGCTGGACGACCGCCGAGATGCGCGCGTCGCCCTCCAGGAGGGCCGTCGCCTCGGCCATCACCTTCCGCACGGAGGGGTCGGACACCGGCTTGTCCGCGGTGACGACCACCTGGAGCGCGGAGGAGGCGTTGCCCGCGAAGTGTTTCTGCGCGAGGTCGCGGACGCGGACGGACTCGGAGCCGTTCGCTTGCCAGCCGGCTCCGGCCAGCGCCGAGGTCACCTGAGGGGCGAAGGCGCCGAGGGCCACGACCAGGATCAGCCACAGCGCCGAGACCAGGCGCAGATGCGTGGCGGCGCGGACGCCCAGGCGTCCCAGGAGGCCGGGGGGTGTGGGTGGTTCGGGGGAGGGGTTTGTCGTGTTCGGCGCGGGTGGGGCGGTCGTCATGGCGTGGCCCTCTCGTGGGGAAATACCCCCAGGGGTATCTGATTCGTGGTGAGCATATACCCGGGGGGGTATTTTTGAGGCCGCAAGGGGGCGATGGGCTGCGATGCGTGAACGTGGTCACCTGGCGGACGGTGCGTACGCAGCCGTCGGCGGTATGAGTGCTGGGGGCGCCCTGGTCTGCCTGCTCTGCTTCCCGCAGGCCGCGGGAAGCGTCAGGTCGGCGATGTCGTGGAGCCGGGGGTGTCGTCAGGCCGGCGCTGTCGTCAGGCCAGCGAGAGGAAGAGCTTCTCCAGGCGGGCCCGCATCTGCTCCTGGCCCTCGCCGCCGGCGCCCTTCTCGGCGTCGGTGAGGCACTGCTGGAGGCCGGTCGCGATGATGGCGAAACCGGCCCGGTCCAGCGCGCGGGAAGCGGCGGCGAGCTGGGTGACGACGTCCTCGCAGTCGCGGCCCTCTTCGATCATCCGGATCACCCCGGAGATCTGCCCCTGCGCCCGGCGCAGCCGGTTCAGCACCGAGCGCAGCTCGGCACCCGCGAGTTCGAGCTCCACGGTCACTCCTTCCAGATACCCCTAGGGGTAACAGTACTGGACGCCTTCCCTGGACAGGCGGCCCCGCAGCCCAGGCTCCCCGGTCTCTCTTCGTGTCGCCCCGGTCACCCGCCGCTATCATGTGGCCCGTCCGCAACACGCCCAGCGGGAGGTCGAGTTGGCCGGTGCCGTGCCGGAGCTGTCCGAGGCCGAGGTGGCCGCGTGGCGGGCGGAGGGAACCCCGGTCGTCGAACTGCTGGCCCGCGCCCAGCGGCTGGGTCCGGTGAGCGGGATCCGGCTGGGGGAGCGGCCCGTCGTGCTGGTGACCGACCCGGACGCCGTACGGCATGTGCTCGCCCGGCATCCGGGGCGGTACGTGAAGCGCTCGCACCGGATGCGGCGGCTGCTCGGCGACGGGGTGCTCACCGTCGACGGCGAGGCGTGGCGGGGGCAACGCCGGTTGTTCCAGCCGCAGTTCACCGTGCAGGGAGTGCGGCGGTACGAGCGGGCCATGCGGGACGCCGTCGGGGTCACCGCGCACACCTGGGCCGAGTCCGCGCGCACCGGGCAGCCCCGGGACCTCGTCGCGGACATGCGGCGCTTCGCCATCGACGTGATCTGGCGGGCCACCACCGGGCTGCCCCTCGACGACACCACCCACCGGCAACTCCTCGCCGCCGCGCGCATCGTCGCCGCTGTCGCGGCACTCGGCCCCTCCGGTGCCCCGGACTTCGACGGCGACCTCGCCGAGGTCGACGCGGCGGCCGGGCGTGCCGTCGCCGCCGCCCGCGCGGGCGAGGGTCCCGGCATCCTCGACGCGCTCCTCGACGCCGTCGAACTCCCCGACCCCGACGGCCGGTTGGTGCGCGACAACTTCGTCACCTTCCTCGTCGCCGGGTACGAGACCACGGCCGCCACGCTCAGCTGGCTCCTGCTGCTCCTGCACGACCATCCCGAGCACCGCGAGTGGGCCCTCGCGCAGGGGCCGGCCGGCTCGTCCGGGCGCACGGCCGCGATCCGGGCGCTGATCAGCGAGACGCTCCGCCTCTACCCGGCGGCGCTGCTGCTGTTCCGGGACGCCACCGAGGACGACGTCCTCGCCGGGCGCCGCATCGAGGCCGGCGCGACCGTCGCCCTCTGCGCCTACCTCACCCACCGGATCCCCGGACTCTGGCCGGATCCCGAGCGGTTCTGGCCCCGGCGGTTCCACGAACCCGCTCCCCGGCCCGCCCTCGGCACGTACTACCCGCTCGGGCTCGGCCCCCGTACGTGTCTGGGCGCGCAGTTCACCCTCCAGGAGATGACCCTCCTCGCGGAGACCCTGCTGCCGGCCTTCGACTTCACGCTCGACGGGGAGCGTCCGGCGCCCGCGTTCGACATCACGATCCATCCCGACGGGCCACTGCCCGCGCGGCTGAGGGAGCGGGGCGGGCGGCCCTGAGGCGGGGGTCACCGGGGTGTCTCCTTGTGCTGTTCCCTGGTCGGTGACGGCGCTCCCGCTGCTCGGCCCGGCGCCGCCCGGTTCCCGCCCCGCCCCGGCCGACCCAGCACCACTCCCGCCAACACCAGCACCAGACCGCCCAGTTGACGCCCGCTCAGACTGTCCCCCGCGACCGTCGTGCCCAGCACCACCCCCGTCACCGGATTGAGCAGCCCCGTCAGCCCCACCGTCCCCGCGGGGAGGTGCCGCAGCCCCGCGAACCACACGGCGAACGCCAGGGCCGTGGCTATGAGCGAGGTGTAACCGACCGCCAGGAGCGCCGTACCGGACAGCGCGGGCGGGGAGCCCTCCACCGCTGCGGCGACCGGGAGCAGGAACAGGCCGCCCGCGGTGAGCTGCCACGCCGTCGCCGCGAGGACGTCGACCCCGGAACCCCAGTGCTTGGTCAGGACGTGCCCGAACGACGACACCAGCATCGCCGCGGCCGAGGCGAGGACGCCCGCGAGGCTCGTCCCGTCCGCGCCCGTGAACAGCATCAGGCACACCCCGGCGAGCCCGACGGCGGCCCCCGCGAGGTGTGCCGCGCGCGGACGCTCGGCGACCAGGCCCCAGGCGATCAGCATCATCGTCAGCGGCGACACCGCCATCACCGTCGACGCCACGCTCGTCGGCAGCAGTTGGGAGGCGAGGTACACGAGGACGAAGAACACGCTCGCGTTCAGCAGGCCCAGGACGGCGGAGCGCCCCCACCACACGCCGCGCGGCAGCCGCCGGGACAGGGTGAGCAGGGCCAGCCCGGCGGGCAGCGCGCGCAGGGCCGCGCCGTACAGGGGGCTGTCGGGCGGCAAGTACTCGTGCGTCACGAAGTAGTTGGCGCCCCACGCCACCGGCGCGAGCGCCGTGAGGAGGGTCCAGCGCACGTTAGCTTCCATGGAAGCGAATGTAACTTCCCGGGAAGGTATTATGGAAGGCGTGAACGAGGACATTCGCTCGGAAGAGTGGCGAACCGAAGACCCGCGGTCCCAGGACCGTGTCGCCCGCATCCAGGCCGAGTGGCGCCGCGAGCGCCCCGACCTCGACGTCTCCCCGCAGGGCGTGATCGGCCGGCTGCACTCCCTCGCCGGGCGGCTGACCGGTGAACTCACCCTGGTCTACGGGCGGTACGGCCTGGGGGAGGGCGAGTTCGACGTCCTGTGCGCGCTGCGGCGCGCGGGAGCGCCGTACGAACGGGCCCCCGGCGAACTCGCCGCGCACACCATGGTCACCACCGGCGCGATGACCAAGCGCATCGACCGGCTGGAGCGCGCGGGCCTCGTCACGCGCCGCCGCGCCGGGGACGACCAGCGCGGCCGGATCGTCGCCCTCACGCCCCCCGGCCGCGATCTGATCGACCGGGCCTTCGCCGACCACATGCGCAACGAACGCCGCCTCCTGGACGTGATGACCCCCACCGAGGCGGCCCTCCTCGAACAACTCCTGGGCGCCTGGCTGGCGAGACTCGACGATCCCCGCACCCCCGAAGCGCCCTGACCTGTCAACTCCGGACCCCGCCCCGTGGTTTCACCGTATGCGCACTCGTCCTCACCAGTTCTTTAGATTTCAAAAGCTACGCTCACGGTCAAGCCGAGCGGCCGAAGACGGCCCCCACGCCGCGGCGCTCGCGTGTTGCACCCCCACAGGTACAGGAGACAGGCCGTGCGCGACGGCGACGTAGTGGTGATCGGCGGCGGGTACGCCGGAGTGCGGCTGGCCAAGCGGCTCGATGCGACCGCGCGGGTCACGCTCGTGGACCGCAAGGAGGTCTTCTTCCACCGGATCGCCTCCCTGCGCGCGGGCGTGCACCCCGACTGGACGTCGACACCGTTCATCCCGTACGACAGGCTGCTGGAGCACGGCCGGGTCGTCGTCGGCAAGGCGCTGCGCATCGACACGGACGCGCGCACGGTCGTCCTCGCGACGGGCGAGCGCATCCCGTACGACGTACTGGTCGTGGCGACCGGCGCGGACTACCCGGAGCCCGCGCGGTTCACCGGCACGACCGTCGACGAGGCGTCGAAGGCGTTCACCGCCCACCAGCAGAAGATCGCCGCCGCGGGCCATGTCCTGGTCGTCGGCGGCGGCCCCTCCGGCGTCGAACTCGCCGCCGAGATACGCCTCGCGCGCCCGCACGCACGCGTGACGCTCGCCCACGCCGGCGAGGCCCTCCTCAACAACACCGGCAGCGCCTGGGCCGGCCGCCGGGCCCGAACCTGGCTGGAGGCCCACGACGTCGACGTACGCCTCGACTCCTTCATGGCCCCCGGCACCGACTTCGGCGTCTACAAGGACACCCGGGGCACCTCCCTGGAGGCCGACGTCTCCTTCTGGGCCACCGGCATCACCCCCAACACGCTCTGGCTGCGCCTCGCCGGACACGGCGACTGGCTCAACGCTGCCGGACACATCCGGGTCGACCGGACGCTGCGCGTCGCGGGCCTGCGGGACGTCTTCGCCGTCGGCGACGTCAACGACGCGGCCGAGCAGAAGATCACCCAGGCCGCCATCGCCCAGGCCGACCTCGCCGCCCACAACATCCGCCTCCACCTCACCACGCACGGCCGCCACCGCAAGGAACCCCGCCTCTACCGCGCCCCCCACCGCAGCCCCCTGATCGTCCCCTTCGGCGGCGCCGACGGCCTCACCCTCCTCCCCGTCCCGGGCGGCGAGAGCGCGGTCCTCGGCAGCCGGACGTCGACCGTCGCCAAGGCGAAGACGCTGATGACGCCGTACATGCGGCGGCAGTTGGGGTACACGGCGGCGTGAGCGCACGTGGAAGGGCCGCCCCGTGAAGGTCACGGGACGGCCCTGGAGCGATCGCTACTTCTTGTTCTTGACCCCGCACGGTGCCTTGCACTTACGGGCAAGCCGAGCCTTCGCGCCGGGCAGATGAAGTCCGGCGGCGACACGCATCAGGAGGAGCGCGGGGCCGGACGGCTGGTCTCCGTCGCGGTACCGGTTCTCGGTCATGTCCTTCTCCCTTCGACCCGCTCACGCGGGTTCGTGATCGCTCACGAGTCTTCGACACCCGCCGTCCCGGCCGCATGGGGCCGATGTCCCGACGTGGTCCCGGGCTCCGCCGGGAAGGCCGCGCGGACGACCGTCCCGGCCCCGTCGCTGGTCAGCGCGAACGCGCCGCCCAGTTCCTCCGAACGCTCCGCCATGGAGCGCAGCCCCACCCCCGCGCAGTGCTCGTGGGTGGGGAAGCCGTCCCCGTTGTCCGTGATCCGCAGACCGACCTTCCCGTCCGTGACCGTGACCAGCGCCCGCGCGCGGTCCGCGTGCGAGTGCCGCACCACGTTGTTGAGCGCCTCGGACGCGATCCGATACACCGCGACCTCCAGCGCGGCGGGCAGCGCGGGCAGCGGATCCGGCTCCACCCCCACCGAGATCCGCAGACTCCGGCTGCTGAGCTGCTCGGCGAGCTGGCGCAGCGCCCGCGCGAGATCCGCCCCGTCCAGCGCGGCCGGCGCCAGCCCGTCGGTGATGTGCCGCAGCTCCTTGATCGCGTACCCGATCCCGTCCGACACCCCGGACAGCGGCTCGGAGACCTGCGGCTCGGCACCCCGCCGTACGGCGTCCACCTGGAGCCGCAGCCCCGACAGGGCCGGGCCCAGCCCGTCGTGCAGCTCGTGCCGCAGCCGCCGCCGCTCCTCCTCGCGCGTGTGGACGATCCGCTCCCGGCTGCTCTTGAGGTCCTCGTACAGCCGCAGCGAGGCCAGCGCTGGTCCGGCCTGCTGCGCCAGCACCTGCACCGCCTCCCGGTCCTGCGGGTCCAGCGCCAGTTCCCCGGGCCTCGGCGACACGTCGAGCCTGCCCGTCTCCTCGCCCTGGTAGAGGATCGGGAACCGCTCCGACCGGGGTCCCGGTTCCCCCACCCGCACCAGCTCGCGCGGCCCCTCCCGGCTGTCCACGACGACCGACGCGCACGGCAGGCCCAGCGTGTGGACGACCGTCCCCGCCAGCAGCCGCGGTGTCTCCCCGGGGTCGACCGCCCGGCTCAGCGCCTTCGCGAGACCCCGCACCACCTGGTAGGGCTGCGCGCGCGAGCCGTAGAACCAGCGGTCCGTCAGCCGCGCCGTCCACCGCGCCGCGGGCCGCAGCAGCAGGCCGAGCAGCAGACCCAGGGCGAGCGCGGGAAGAATCCTCGCCATGTTCTCGTCATGAGGGCCGAGGTCCAGCAGCAGGATCACCGCCACCATGCATTCGGCGAAGATCAGCAGCGTCAGCAGCAGCGCCGTCAGCAGCCGCCGGGCCGCCCGGTCGAGCACCCACGTCCGCGCGCGCACGTGGACGAAGCACAGCGCGATCGGCCACAGCGCCGCCGCCCCGTACGCGAGCAGCTTCTCCAGTGGCTCGGGGATGGCCCCGCTGAGCAGGATGCGGGCACACCACGCCGCGTACGGCACGTTCACCCAGTACGTCGCCCGCCGGTACTCCCGCGACAGGGCCATGCGGACGACCATCAGCAGCAGCGCGGCACCCAGGAGCACGTTGGTGGCGTTGTCGTCGACCCACCGGGTGACCGGCGAGGTCCAGCGCCAGAAGTCGGCCCACCCGCCCCGCGTCATCGGATTGACGACGGTCATCCGTGCGTCGATCTCCTGGCTCCACCGATAGCCCTGCTGGGCGATCGCCACCACCAGCAGGATCCCGACGTACCCGCGCGCCCACCGGCTGCCCAGCCGGCCGCTGGGCAGCCACAGGGGCTGCGTGTACAGGAGCAGCAGGAACAGGACGAAGTAGAGCATCCCGCTGCCGAACACGACCCCGCTCAGCGCCCTCGGGGCATAGCCCAGGAGGATCATGAGCTGGAGGACGTAGAACAGGAGTCCGGTCACCGCCGTGGACATCAGGAACCAGCCGAAGACGACCCCCGGACCACGGGCGACGAACACCATCCCGGACAGCGCGAAACCGACGGTGAGCAGCATGTTCTGGGCCGCGTAGTGGAACTCGGGGAAGTCGGTGACGCGGTCGAAGTGGGTGAGCGCCACCACCGTCCACGCCACTCCCGTCAGCGCGGCGACCGCGCACACCAGGTACGCCGGAAGCAGGTCCCTCCCGGTGCCTGGAGCCTTGGTGCCGCTCGCGCCCATGGTCACTCCTCGCCGTCGCCGACTGGATCCCCCCAGCCTCACCCGCCCGCTGTCCCGGACGCCTGAGGCACCGGTCCCGACCCGCTACCGCTCCTCGCCGAGCCCCGCGTCCCGCGCGCGGGCGACGGCCTCCGCGCGGGTGGCGACGTGGAGCTTCTCGAAGATGTGGGTGACGTGGTTGCGGACGGTCTTCTCGGACAGGACGAGCTCACGGGCGATCCGCCGGTTGTCGAGCCCGCGCGCGATGAGCCCGAGGACCTCGACCTCGCGGGTCGTCAGCGCGGGGAAGAGCTGCTCGGCGTCCCGGCGCCGGCCGCCCGCGACGAGATCGCTGAGCCGCGCCGCGATCCCGGCGCCGAACACGGCGCCGCCCGCCGCGACGGTCCGTACGGCGTGCAGGACCTCCTCGGCGGGGGCGCCCTTGACGATGTAGCCGCGCGCGCCGGCCTGGAGGGCGGCGAGGAGGTCGCCCTCGTCGTCGGACATGGTGAGGGTCAGGACGGGCAGCCCGGGATGTTCCTCGGCGAGGGCGCGGATCGCGGAGATGCCGGAGCCGTCGGGCAGCCCGAGGTCCATGATGATCACGTCGGGGGTGCTCGCGGACACCGCGGCCGGCACCTCCGCGACGGTCTCCGCCTCCGCGACGACGACCACCTCGCCGAGGCTCTCCAGAGCCGACTTCAGACCGCTGCGGAACAGTGGGTGGTCCTCGACGACGAGCGCCCGCAGCACGGACCGGTCCAGGGGCGGTGCGGGATCCTCGTTCACTCTCGAAAGGTAATCCCTCAGGGGTAGGATCGTCATATTTTGTGCTCATGTGATCCCGTATGTGACGCTCACGGCATCAGCAGCACCGGCTTCACCGCCTCCCCCCGCACCGCAGCCGCCCCCGCCTCCTCGACCGCCTCGAACGGGAACACCGACACGATCGCGTCGACCGGCAGCCGTCCCGCGAGATACAGCTCCACCAGCGCCGGCACGAACACCCGGGGCACCGCCTCCCCCTGATTGACGCCCACCACCCGAGGCCCCCGGTCCAGCATCGCCGGCACGTCGAACGCCGCCTCGGTCCCGGCCGGCGGCGCCCCCACCACCCCGCACACCCCGCTCACCGCGAGCCCGTCCACCGCCTGCCGCAGCACCCTCGGCACCCCGCTCGTCTCCAGGGCCCGCTCGGCACCCCGCCCGCACGTCAGATCCCGTACGGCGGTCAGCGGGTCGTCCTCGTCCGGGTTCACGGCGTCGGTCGCCCCGAGCCGCCGCGCGAGCGCCAGCCGACGGGGGTCCGGATCGACGGCGATCACCCGCGTCGCCGCCGTCAGCCGCGCCGCCGTCACCGCCGCGAGCCCCACCGACCCGACCCCGTACACGACGAGCGTGTGCCCCGCCTCGGGCCGCAGCACGTTCAGCACCGACCCCGCCCCCGTCTGCACCCCGCACCCCAGCGGCGCCAGCACCTCCGGCGGCAGCCCCGCGGGGACGGGCACGACGGCCCGCTCGGTGCTCAGCGCGAGCGTCGAGAACGACGACTGCCCGAAGAAATGCCCGTGCAGCGCCTCACGCGTACGCCGGCCCGTGCCCGACAGCGTCGCGCTGCCGTCGAGCCTGCTGCCGCCGAAGAGGTTCAGCGCGGGCCAGTGCGCGCACCGCACCGGCCGCCCGGTCAGGCACGCCGGGCAGCGCCCGCAGGACGCGAAGCTCAGGACGACGCTGTCGCCGGGCGCCACGGACGTGACCCCCGCACCGACCGCCTCCACGGTCCCCATCCCCTCGTGCCCCAGCACCGCCGGGACAGGGAAGGGCGTGTGACCCGCACGGACGCTGAGGTCGGTGTGGCAGACGCCGGCCGCCCGGATCCGGACCAGGACCTCGTCGGCGCGCGGCTCGTCGACGCGGATCTCCTCCAGGACGAAGGGGGCGCCGTGGTGGCGGACGACGGCGGCGGTGGCGGTGTACATGTCGGGTCTCCCAGGGTCTCGCGGGGCGTTCACGGCGGGTCTCGCGGGGCGTTCACGGCAGCACTCCTCCCTCCCGCGCCACCCGCAGCGCCTGCGCCGCGATCGTCAGGGTCGGGTTGACGGCCGCCGACGACGGGAAGAAGCCGCCGTCGACGACGAAGAGGTTCGCCACCTCGTGGCTGCGGCAGTACGGGTCGAGGACGGACCGCGCGGGATCGGTCCCGGCGGCGGTCGTGCCGCACTGGTGGCCGGTCGCCTCGACGCCCAACTGCCGGGAGAACACGAGGGGATAGCCGGCCCGGCGCATCATCGCGGCGGCGGCGCGCACCAGCCTGCGGTGCGTACGGGTGTTGGTCGGGCGCCAGCGGACGGTCACCCCGTCGGCGCCGGGCCCTGGCAGGACCCGGTTGTCCGGGTCGGGCAGGTCCTCCGACATCACCCACCAGTCGACGCTGCGCGCGGCCAGGGCACCCAACAGCCGCCGGGGCAGGCGCGGATGGGCGGCGGCGAGCGTCGCCTCGTACACCTTGCCCATCAGCTGGAGGTTGCCCAGCGGATGCCGGCCGTGCGGGCCGTCCGGGAGGTAGAAGTCGTTGACGGCCAGGGTCTTCTGGAACGTCACGGGGTTGCGGCGGCGCGGATCGACCGCCATCAGCACGGAGTTGTTGTGCAGCATGAGGTTGCGCCCGACCAGCCCGCTCCCGTTGCCGAGCCCGTCCGGGTGCGCCGCGCCGCCCGAACGCAGCAGCAGGACGGCCGAGTTGACGGCCCCGCACGCCACCACGACCGTACCGGCCCGCAGTTGGACCGGACGCCCGTCGCGCACCGCGTCCACGGACGTGACCCGCTTCCCGTCGGGGCCGGTCCGCAGCCGGACGACTCGCGTACGGGTCAGGAGCCTTACCGTCGGCGTGCGCAGCGCGGGCCGCAGCGCCCGGGTCTCCGCGTCGCTCTTCGCGCCGACCTTGCACGGGAACGCGTCACAGGTGGCGCACCGCTCGCACGCCCCGCCCGGCGCCAGGTCGACGCCGAGTTCGACGGGGTAGGGGTGCAGGCCCTGCGCCGTGAGCCGGTCGGCGAGTTCGGCGATCACCGGCTCGTGCGGCACCGGCGGCCACGGGTACGGGGTGCTGCGCGGCGGCCCGGTCGGGTCGGTGTCCCCGGCGCCGTGCACGCGGTAGAGGCGCTCGGCCTCCGCGTAGTACGGCTCCAGGTCGCCGTACGTGAACGGCCAGGCGGGCGAGGTGCCGTCGAGGTGTTCGACCGCCCGGAAGTCGCTCGCGCGCAGCCGGGGCAGGGCCGCGCCGTACACCTTGGTGGTGCCGCCGACGCCGTAGAAGCCGCCGGAGGTGAAGGCGCGGCCGTCGGCCGTGTGCCAGGAGCCCGTGTTGTGGTAGCGGCCCTGCTCGAACACGGCCTCGGGGGAGCGGTTCTCGGGCTCGCGGGGCAGGAAGTCGCCCCGCTCGACGACGAGGACCCGCGCCCCCGTCGAGGCCAGCGCCCAGGCGGTGGTGGCACCGCCGGCGCCGGACCCGACGACGAGGACGTCCGCCTCGTACACGTCCCGCTCCCGCATGACGACCGGCGGTGAGCCGGGACCCCAGATACCGGTCATGACGCGGCCCTCGGCGGGTCGTAGAGGCGCACGGGCGTCTGGGCGTGGAAGGGCAACTCCTCGGGGATCTCGGAGAGTTCGAGGTGGAGGCCGAAGGGGGTGCGCAGATAGACGAACCGGACGCCGGCGATGGGGCCGTCGGTGACGGTCTGCGGCACGCCGAGGGCGACCACCCCGTCGTACGCGGTGAGATGGGCCAGCGAAGCGTCCAGGTCCTGCGTGCCCAGGGCGAGATGGTGGCCGCCCCAGTCGCTGTTGCGGGGGTAGACGCGGCGCTGGTCCGGCGAGGTGTACTCGAACAGCTCGACGTTGGTGACCGGGCCGAGGCGCAGCATCGCGATGTGCGCGACCGCGTCGCGGTGGACGCCGAGCTGGCGCAGCATCCACAGGCCCGCCGAATCCGCCACCGGCCCGGTGAGATAGGCGAGTTGGGCGCCGAGCGCGTCGGTGAAGAAGGCCACGGCCTGGTCGAGGTCGGGGACGGTGAAGGCGACGTGGTGGACGGCGCCGACGCCGGGGACGGTCATCATGGCTGGTCCTCACGGGAGTCGGGGGACTTGCGGGCGGTGCTGGGGGTGCGTTCGGGCAGGGCGCGGGTCACGGCCGCCGGGCCGAGCGTCAGGCACAGCAGCCGGGCGCCGTGCCGGCCCGCGGTGAGGGTGGCGCCGCCGCCGTGCGGGGCGAGGACGAGGCCGCCCGCGGTGAGCGGGACCGGCCGCCGGTCGGCGTGCACCGTCCCGGTCAGCACGTACCAGACGGTCTCGGCGCCGCCCGCGCCCGCCGGCTCCCAGTGGGTGCCGGGGGACAGCTCGACCTCGTCGAACGCCTCGCACTCGCTGTGCAGCATCCCCCGCCGGGCGAGGCAGCGGACGCTCGCCCGCTCCTCGCCCGGCCCGAACAGGACGGCACTCGACGGTCCGTCGTGGACGATCACGGCCAACTCCCTTGCTGTCAGGATGAATACGGCTATGCCGCGAGCCGGCGCTCGGCCGGCAGCGGGACGTCCAGGACGGCGTGGAAGAACTCCAGCCCGCCGTCCCCGGCCCACAGCCGCACCGACCCGCCCAGCGGCAGCGTCAGCGCGGTCCCCGAGGCGAGGCGGACCTCGCGGTCGGCGGTGCGGGCGACACCCGTGCCGCTCAGCACGAACACCGTGTGCTCGGTGCCGCGCGCCGCGAACTCCACGCCCGCGTGCGGCGGCAGGTCCTGGACGCGGATCGTGCGCAGCGGACCGGTCAGGACGCTCTGGGCGTCCAGCGGACCGTGGGAGCGCAGATCCCTGACGACGACGCTGTTCACGGAAGCCTCCTTCTCGTCGTGCGGCCGGCGGGGCCGCGGGAAGACGGCGGGCAACTCCACCACCAGCCAGGACAGCGGCCGTTGCCCGGTGTTGTGCAGCGCGTGCCGGGAACCGAGCCCGGTGAGGACCGCGTCCCCGGCGCGCACCGGATGCGCCGTGCCGTCGAGGTGGATCTCACCCCGGCCACGGAGCAGGAAGTACAACTCCTCGGTACGGGAGTGCAGATGCTCCCCGCTGACCCCGCCCGGCGGCAGCCACGCCCACTCGACGGCCTCCCAGCCGCCGTGCAGGGCGGTCCGCCGGGCCAGGCAGGACCAGCGGGAGATCCCGTCCGAGTCGTGCACGCCGTGCACCACGGCGGGGGCGTGCACATCGGCCACTACCAGTGCGTCACGCATGGGAACGCACCTCCTTCGCGGCGCGCGCCAACTTCTCGGCCGCGCCGGTGATCTCACGATCCGTCAGATCGTTCACGAACACCGCGTCACCGATGCCGACCGGCAGCGGCAGCCGCTGCATGCCGTCCCGGTGACGGACGGTGTCCGCGAGGGCGGAGCGGAGCAACTCCGGCTCCATCAGGGGGTGGTGGACCGGCAGACGCAGGGCGCGCATCGTGTCCAGGACACGCGTGCACTGACGGTCCGTCATGAGGCCGCGCCCGCGCGCGATCACGGTGGTCAACGCCATGTCGAGGTTGACCGCCTCGCCGTGCAGCAGGGCCGGCAGGGCCCGCATCTCCAGCGTCGGGCTGAAGGAGTGGCCGTAGTCGACGACCCGTTCGAGCCGGTGCTCCCACAGGTTGTCGTGGAGTTCTTCGAGCATGCCGTGCACCGCGCGGGCCAGGACGTGGTGGGCCGTGGTCCGCAGCGGGCCGTCCGTCTGGAAGCGGCCGGCGAGCAGCCGCTCGCCGCTGCTCTCCAGGAGGTCGAACAGGTCGCGGTCCTTGATCAGCGCGATCTTCAGGATCTCGGCCAGGCCGTTGGCGATGTGCCGCTCGTCCAGCGTCGCGAGGAACGCCGGGTCGAGGAGCGTCTCGGTGGCCGGGTGGTAGGTGCCGAGGCGGTTCTTGCCGGCGCCGAAGTTCACGCCGGTCTTCGCGCCGACCCCGGCGTCCACCAGGCCGATCAGCGTCGTCGGCACCCTGACGTACGGGGTGCTGCGCCGGTACAGGCTGCACGCGAGGCCCACGATGTCCAGCAGCACACCGCCGCCGATCGCCACGACCGGCTCGCGCCGGCGGTCCAGACCGAACCGGTCCATCGCGTCGACCACGGAGTACACCGAGTCCATCGTCTTCAGCCGCTCGTGCGCGGGCAGCACGTGGACCGTGTACGACGCGTGCCGCGCCGCCTCGCAGTAGGCGCGCAGCGCGGCGCCGTACAGCACGTCCACGTCCTCCTCGACGACCAGCAGCCGACGGGCCGGGGTCCCCTCCCCGTCCGGAAGTCCGGCGAGGGCGAGGGCGGGATTACGGGGGTCCAGAACACCGGGGGCGAACCGGACCCGGTAGCTGACGGGCTTCGCGGTGGCCACGGTCCAGCTACGCGCCGGCCCGGGCCCGTCCGTCGTGGTCAGGCCGTGGGTGGTGGGAGGGGGGAAGGGCATGGCGGGTCCTTCGGTGGTGGAACGGGGGTGAGGGGTCGGGGGTGCCGGGGGCCACGAGGGGCGGGAGTGTTCCCGCGCTCCGGTGTCGGGTGCCGGGTGTTTCGGGAGGGCGGTGAGTGCCCGCGCTCCGCATGGGGTCGCCGGAGGGACCGGGGCGGCCCCATGCGGGCGGGGCCGGGAGGCCGGACCGGAGGACGCGTTCGCCTGCCGCCGCTGCGCCGTACCCCCACGGCGCCCCCGTCGGCGGCCGGCGGCGCGGGCAGCTCGCGCGAGGCGCGTCGTCCGGTCCGGCTGGTCGGTGTGCGGGGCCCGCCGGGGGAGTCCGAGGGCTGCGGCGGAACCTGTGCCGTGCGACATGTGGACCACCGCCTTCGGAATCGGCCTTCGCGGAACCTTGCTCACTCAAGGTCCTCCGCCCGACGTCCCGACGGCTTGAGCCCCCGGCCCCGTCAGAGCCCCGGCCCGGTCCGACGGGGCATGGGACCGGGGCCCGGGGAGAGTGGGGCTGCCGGGTGGGGGCGGTCTCGGGGGTGAGGTGGGGCCGGGGCCCTACTCTCCCCAAGCCCCACCTCTCCTCGGCCCCGACGCCTGGCCCTCCTTGGCCCAGGGCTCTCCTCGTCCCCCAGCTCCCGCTCCCTGGCACTCCCCGGCTCCCGGCCCACCCCGGCCCTTCTCGGTGCCCGGCCCACCCCTGCCCCCGCACCTTGTCTTCCCGGGCCCTTGGCCTTCCCGGCCGTCCTCCTCCTTGGCCCCGCTCCCTGGCCCTCCCCGGTTCCCGACTCACCCCGGCCTTTCCCGGCCCCCGGCCCACCCCGGCCCCTGTCTTCCCCGGCCGTCCTCCTCCCCGGCCCCGGCGCCTGGCCCCCACCCCCCTCGGCCCCGGGCTCTCCTCGGCCTCGGCTCCCGACCCCTGGCCCTCGGCCCACCCTGGCCCCGGCCCACCCTGGCCCCCGCCCCTTGCCTCCCCCGGCCCTTGGTCCTCCCCAGCCGTACTTCTCCCCTGCCCCTGCCCCGGTCCTGCTGCGAACTCCCCGCGCACCCCCCCTCGCGCCCAGCGAAAAGCCCCCGCGAAGTGTGTCTCGCGGGGGCTGTGATCCGGCGTCAGGTCAGGCGGAGTTCTGGGGCGCGGTCTCCGGACTTGGCTTGCGGGCAGGGGACTTGGCGGCCGAGGTCGTACCGGCGGGGGACTTCGTACCGGCGGGCGACTTCGCGGTCGTGCCCCGGGGTGTGGCCGGCTTGCGGGCCGGAGTCTTCTTGGCCGGCGGAGCGGGCGCGGCCGGTGCGCCCGTGATGCCGCCGAGGCAGAACGACCAGACCTCCTCCGCCGAGATGGGGGAGGGGTGCGCGCCCACGGGAGCGGCGGGCGCGCGGGCCGTGAACATCGCCGTCTGCATGATGAGCGAGGCGATCCGGCGGGGCTTGGGTGCCACCGCCTGCCCCGCGGCGACCGCCTCCTCGACCAGTTCCGTGAAGAAGCCGAGGAGCGGCAGGTGCGCGGTGGCGACCTGGTCGGGGTGGGTGACCAGGAGCTGGATGGCGAAGTCGGTGAACAGGGGGGACTGCGCACCGGGTTTGGGCTCGGAGGAGTGGTAGAGGAGGTCGACCGAGATCCGCAGCTTCTCCAGGGGATCCCGGCCCGCCGCGGCGGCCTCGCGGATCTCCCCGGCCGACCTCGACAGCGCGTCCTCGAAGAGGGCGAGCAGCAACTCGTGCTTACCGTCGAAGTGTTGATAGAAACTGCGCAGCGACTGACGCGAACGCTCCACGACCTCCTGCACGGTGAAGTCGGTGGTGCCCTTGTCGGCGATCAACTCCTGCGCGGCGTCGAGGAATCGCTGCACGCGCTGTTCCGCGCGAAGCTTCGCGGCCCGGGTGGACCGCTCGACGGCACGCTGCCGCCAGGCGGGCTCCGGGGACTCGACCGGTTCTACGGGGACGGCACTCATGAGTAGAACGCTACTCCACGTATGTGAAAAGCGAGGCCGTTCCCCCTACCGAATTCCGCTCCCCCGGAAACGAGATCGACATGTCCGCTGCCAAGAATCCGGTTCTCCCCGACTCAGTCCTCGGACGCCCCCTTGACGCCCCCGGTGCCCCGCCCGACACTCGAACGGGGAATCCTAGTGAACGGGTAGGGAATCATGGGGCGCCTGGAGCCGATCGCCAGCCGGACGAGCCGCACGGCCTGGTCGTCGCCCCTTCTCACCTCCCGCCGGCACATCGACCTGCTGCGCGTGTGCAGCGCACAACGCTGACCCCGGCACTCCCAGGTCCCACCCCCCTCCGACGCCGCAAACCGCCGCCGCGCGCACGTCCCCGCGCGCCCGCCTCCGGGGAGACCCATGTCCATCGCCCAGCCGGCCGCCCACGCCTGCGACCATCCGGCCCCCGCCTTCCGGGGCCGCATCGGCCACGACGCCCGCAGCGGCCACTACGCGGTGCCGCGCCGCTACCGCCTCCACCTGTCCACCGCCGACCCCGACGGCCTGCGCATCGCCGTCACCCACGGCCTGCTGCGCCTCGGCGCGGCGTGTCCGGTCACCTTCCTGCCCGCTGTCCCCGACTGTCCCGACGGCGGCCACGCGAGCCTGCGCCCGCTGTACGACGCGAGCGCGCACCGCTACCGGGGCCCCGCCCTCGCGCCCGTCCTCAGCGACGACTGGTCCGGCCGGATCGTCTCCACCCACGGCCCCGACATCGCCCGCGACCTGGCCCGCCACTTCGGCGGCGGCCGCCCCTCCCTGCACCCGTGCGGCACCGAGCGGGAGGCCGAGACGGTGGTACGGCTGTGCGCCGAGGCCGAGCGCTCCGCCCAACTCGCCGGTGACGCGGGCGTACCGGAGCCGGGACGCGCACTCGACGACCTGGTCCGCGTGCTGGACCGCCTGGAGCAACTCCTCGCCACGGGGCCGTATGTGACGGGCGATCACATCACCGCCGCCGACGTCGACCTGTGGGTCACCCTCGTCCAGCTCGACACCGTCCACCGCCACCACCTCGACGCCGCCGCCGTCCAGCGGGTCGCCGCCCATGACGCCCTGTGGTCCTACGCCCGCCGCCTCACCGCCCACCCCGCCTTCGGCACCCACCTCGACCTCGACGGCATCGACCGCCGCCACCGCGCCCGCTGCCAGGGCCTCGAAGCCGCCGGCTCCGCTGTCCAGATCCTGGACTGGGCGGCGTACCGCAGCGAAGAGGACCGCACCCACCAGGGCTGATCCGGTCCGACCCGTGGACGGGCGTTGACAAGGCCCCGACCGACTGGCTTAACTCTGCGAACCGGAACAGTCTTCCGGCTCCCGCGCCGCACCTCTTCCGCCGGCCGCCAGGCCGCCGCCCGAAGCAGAAGCAGAGGACGACATGTACGCAGCTCCCAGGACGGCGCCCCGCCGCTCCCGGGGCTGCGTACGCCCGTACCTCAGCCACCTCGTCGCGAACCGCGCCGTCGATCTCCTGCGCGTCAGCAGCGCACTGTGTACCGCACCGGGCCGAGCCCGCTGTCGGGTCTGACCTCGAAGCCGACCCCGACCGCAGCGCCCTCGCCGGCCACCGCCCACGCGGTGCGCCGCCCGCCGCCCTCAACCCCGGTACCGTACGCGGCCGTCGCGCGCCGACCTTCCGTCGCAGCCGTGCGCCCGTGACCCCGGGGTAGTCCGCCTCCCGCCGGAGCCCCTCATGAGCGAATCACCGGGCGCCGTGTCCCTCGCCACGGCACCGCCACCCGACGTACCGTCAAAAGCCCTCACCGCACAGCGAGTTCAGCCACTGCGCCGACCCGGACGCTGGATCGCCACCGCGATCGTCCTCGTCCTGGCCGCCCAGTTTGTCCACGGCCTGGTCACCAACCCGTTCTACCAGTGGGACCGCTTCGGCTACTGGTTCCTGCGCCCGACCATCCTCGACGGACTCCTCATCACCCTCCAGGTCACCGCCTACAGCGCCGCGTCGGGCCTGCTCGGCGGCATCCTCCTCGCCCTCGCCCGGCTGTCGAGGAGCCCGGTGCTGCGCGCCGTGAGCTGGACCTACGTCTGGGCGTTCCGCTCGGTGCCGCTCATCGTGATCCTGCTGTTCCTGTACAACTTCAGCGCCCTGTACCAGACGTTGAGCGTCGGCGTCCCCTTCGGCCCCGCCTTCTTCACCTTCGACGAGTCCCGCCTCGCCACCGACATGGTCATCGCCGTCGTCGGCCTCAGCCTCCACGAGGCCGCGTACGCCGCCGAGGTCGTCCGGGGCGGCATCCTCTCCGTCGACCAGGGCCAGCACGAGGCCGCCGCCGCCCTCGGCCTCCCCAAGGGCTACCAGTTCCGCCGGGTGGTCTTCCCGCAGGCCCTGCGCTCGATCGTGCCGAACTACGTCAACCAGCTGATCGGCCTGGTCAAAGCCACCTCGCTGGTCTTCTACGTCTCCCTGCTCGACCTGTTCGGCGCCGCGCAGACCATGGGCTCCACCTACCCCGGCGACATCGTCCCGCTGCTGCTCGTCGTCACCGTCTGGTACCTGATCCTCACGAGCCTCGTCTCGGTCGTCCAGTTCTACGTCGAGCGGTACTACGCGCGCGGCGCCACCCGCACCCTCCCGCCCACCCCGCTCCAGCAACTCCGGTCCGCCTTCGGCCGGTTCCGGGAGCGCCTGCGCAAGGAGGCCGCCGTATGAGCGCCGCCACCGCCACCGCGCCCGCCGCCGTCGAACTCCACGGCGTCCACAAGTGGTTCGGCACCCACCAGGTCCTCGACGGCATCGACCTGACCGTCCGGCCCGGCGAAGTCACCGCCCTGCTCGGCCCGTCCGGCTCCGGCAAGTCCACGCTCCTGCGCGTCATCAACCACCTGGAGAAACCCGAACGCGGCTACGTCAGCGTCAACGGCGAACTCATCGGCGTGCGCCGACACGGCGACCGGCTACGGGAGTTGAGCGAGCGCGCCATCCTGACCCAGCGTGCCAGGATCGGCTTCGTCTTCCAGAACTTCAACCTCTTCCCGCACCTCACCGTGCTGGACAACGTCGCCGCCGCGCCCGCCGCCACCGGCCGCCTCGCCAGACCCGCGGCCCAGGAACTCGCCCGCGAACTCCTCGACCGCGTCGGCCTCGCCGACAAGTCGGCCGCCTATCCACGGCAGTTGTCCGGCGGACAGCAGCAGCGCGTCGCCATCGCCCGCGCCCTCGCGCTGCGCCCCGGCGTCATCCTCTTCGACGAGCCGACCTCCGCGCTCGACCCCGAACTGGTCGGTGAAGTCCTCGCCGTCATCAAGGACCTGGCGACCAGCGGCACCACCCTGCTCATCGTCACGCACGAGATCGGCTTCGCCCGCGAGGTGGCCGACCGGGTGGTGTTCCTGGACGCCGGGAAGATCGTCGAACAGGGCCCGCCGGAACAGGTGTTGGACAAGCCGCAGCACGAACGGACCCGGGACTTCCTCGCCAAGGTCCTCTGAACCAGGGCCCTCCACGCGCCAAGTCGCTCTCGAATCAACCCCGTTGACCCACGCACGACCCACTCATCCCTAAGGACAGCCATGCCCGCGCCCCTCTCCCGACGTGCCCTGATCCGAGGCATCACCGCGACGGCCGCCGTCGCCTCCCTCGCCGGCGGGCTCGCCGCCTGCGGCGGGGACAGCGAGGCCGCCACCACCGCCGCCGACTCCTCGGGCTCCGTCACCATCGGCCGCGTCTCCAACGGGGCCGCGAAGGAGACGACGGTGAAGCTCTCCGAGGTGAAGTCGATCAGCGCCGAGGTCCCGGAGGCGATACGCAAGCGCGGCACGCTCGTCATCGGCAGCGGCTCCCTCCCCTCCAGCTCCCCGCCGCTCGGCTTCGTCGGCAGCGACCAGAAGACCTTCACCGGTGCCGAACCCGACCTCGCCCGCCTCGTCGCCACCGTCCTCGGCCTCAAGTCCGAGACGAAGCGCTTCACTTGGGAGAACCTCTTCGTCGGCATCGACAGCGGCAAGGTCGACGTCGGCTTCTCGAACATCACCGACACCGAGGAACGCAAGCGGAAGTACGAGTTCGCCTCCTACCGCGAGGACAACCTCGGCTTCGAGAAGCTCAAGTCCAACTCCTGGACGTTCGACGGCACTTACCAGAGCCTCGCGGGCAAGACGGTCACCGTCGGCGCCGGCACCAACCAGGAACGCCTGCTGCTCGAATGGCAGAAGAAGCTGAAGGCGGAAGGCAAGAACCTCACCATCAAGTACTTCCAGGACAGCAACAGCATCTATCTCGCCCTCAACAGCGGCAAGATCGACGCCTACCTCGGCCCCAACCCGCCCTTGGCCTACCACGTCACCCAGACCGCCAAGTCCCCCTCGCCGACGGCCATCGCGGGCACCTACTCCGGCGCCGGCTCGACCCTCCAGGGCCTCATCGCGGCGACCGCCAAGAAGGACAGCGGCCTCGCCAAGCCGATCGCCGACGCCATCAACTACCTGATCGACAACGGCCAGTACGCCACCTGGCTCGACACCTGGAACCTCGCCAACGAGGCCGTCACCAAGTCCGAGATCAACCCGCCCGGCCTGCCCCTCACCAACTCCTGACACACCGTCACCCTCCCTCCGACCGAAAGGACTTCGCATCCGTGACCCACCCGGACGACCCCCGCGGAGGCGGAGCCCCGGCCGAGAGTGCGACACCGGCTCTCGCCACCGCACCCCACCCGCTCGACAACGCTATCTGGACCGCCCTCGACGGACCCCACGCCCACCTCGCCGAACGCCTCGGCCGGGCCGCCCGCTACCCCGCCGACGTCTACGCCTTCGCCGCGCTCGACGACCCCGCCGACCCGGCCGCGTGGACCGACCTGCACCGGCTCGCGGGGGCCGCGACAGCCGTACGTGTCAAGCCTGTCGACGTCGTTCCCGACGGCTGGGAGCTGATCCGGGCGGGGCGGGGTGTCCAGCTCGTCGGCGCCTCGCTGCGGGCCGAGCCCGATGCCGAGGCCGTGCGGCTCGGGGTGGACGACGTGCCGGAGATCCTGGACCTCGTCGGGCGTACCCGGCCGGGGCCGTATCTGCGGCGGACGATCCTGCTCGGCGCCTACCTCGGCATCCGGCGCGAAGGGCGGCTGGTCGCGCTCGCCGGGGAGCGGCTCAAGCCGCCCGGGTGGACGGAGATCAGCGCGGTCTGCACCGATCCCGCGTATCGGGGGAGGGGGCTCGCGACCCGGCTGATCCGGGCCGTCGCCTTCGGGATCCGGGAGCGGGGGGACACGCCGTTCCTGCATGCCGCTGCGGACAACGTGGACGCGATCCGGCTGTACGAGTCGATCGGGTTCGAGCTGCGGCGGTCCTCTCGGATCGTGGAGGTGCGGACTCCGGCGGAGTTCACCCCATGACTGCCCGTGACTGCGGTGCCGCGGTGCGCAGAATCGATTTCGCACAAAAGTTCGAGAATTTCTCGGGAATCGGGAACACGGCGGGCGAACGGCCCGTTGTGACGGATGAGAGCCACGATCGGGCCGCACAGAGCGAGGACGAAGGGGGGACGGCAGTGACCGACATACACATACGCCACGCCGCGCACCTCCACTCCCGGCCCCACATCGACCTCCTGCGCGTGGCCGGCGCGCTCTGTAGCTGACCCCAGCCAGCCCCCAGCACCCCCTGCCCCGCCCCAGCCCTGCCGCCGAAGCCCGAGTCCCGGGCGGGCCCGGCGTTCTCGTACGGACCTCCAGGAAGGCACTCCACCCGTGTCCCCTTCATCTCCCGCACCCCTGCACCTCGCGGTCGCCCTAGACGGCACCGGCTGGCACCCCGCCTCCTGGCGCGAGCAAGTCGCCCGCCCCCGTGACCTGTTCACCGCCGGATACTGGACCGACCTGGTCACCGAGGCCGAGCGCGGCCTCCTCGATTTCGTGACGATCGAGGACGGCCTCGGCCCCCAGTCCTCCCGCTTCCTCGACCCCGACGACCGCACCGACCAGGTGAGGGGCCGGCTGGACGCGGTCCTGATCGCCTCCCGCGTCGCCCCCCTCACCCGGCACATCGGCCTCGTCCCCACCACCGTCGCCACCCACACCGAGCCCTTCCACATCTCCAAGGCCATCGCCACCCTCGACTACGTCAGCACCGGCCGCGCGGGCCTGCGCGTCCAGATCACCGCCCGCCCGAACGAGGCCGCCCACTTCGGCCGCCGCACGATCGAGCGCATCGAGTCGTACGACCACCACGACCCCGCCACCCACGCCCTGGTCACCGACCTCTTCGACGAGGCCGCCGATCACGTCGAAGCCGTCCGGCGCCTGTGGGACAGCTGGGAGGACGACGCGGAGATCCGCGACGCCGCCACCGGCCGCTTCGTCGACCGCGAGAAACTCCACTACATCGACTTCGAGGGCCGCCGCTTCAGCGTCAAGGGCCCCTCGATCACCCCCCGCCCGCCCCAGGGCCAGCCCCTCGTCACAGCCCTCGCGCACGCGACGGTGCCCTACCGGCTGGTGGCGCGCGCGGCGGACGTCGGCTTCGTCACCCCGCACGACACCGGGCAGGCCCGCGCCGTCGTCGAGGAGATACGCGCCGAACAGGAGGCCGCCGGCCGGGCCGCCGACCCGCTGCACGTCTTCGCCGACCTCGTCGTGTTCCTCGACGACGACCCCGCCGAGGCGCGGGCACGCCGGGCCCGGCTCGACGAACTCGCGGGCGAGCCCTACACCAGCGACGCACGGATCTTCGCCGGCGGCCCCGCCGAACTCGCCGACCTGCTCCAGGAGTTCCAGACGGCCGGCCTCACCGGATTCCGACTGCGCCCCGCCGTCGCCGGACACGACCTGCCCGCCATCACCCGGGGCCTGGTCCCCGAACTCCAGCGGCGCGGCGCCTTCCGCGAGGCGTACGAGGCCGACACCCTGCGCGGACTGCTCGGCCTGACCCGTCCCGCCAACCGTTACGCAGCTGTCTGAACGCGAGGAAGAGACCGACGATGAGCAAGCCGCTGAAGCAGATCCACCTCGCCGCCCACTTCCCCGGCGTCAACAACACCACCGTCTGGAGTGACCCGCAGGCGGGCAGCCACATCGAGTTCAGCTCCTTCGCGCACCTCGCCCGCACCGCCGAACGCGCCAAGTTCGACTTCCTGTTCCTCGCCGAGGGCCTGCGCCTGCGCGAACAGGGCGGCCAGATCTACGACCTGGACGTCGTCGGCCGCCCGGACACGTTCACCGTCCTCGCCGCGCTCGCCGCCGTCACCGACCGCCTCGGCCTGACCGGCACGATCAACTCGACGTTCAACGAACCGTACGAGGTGGCACGGCAGTTCGCGAGCCTCGACCATCTCTCCGCCGGCCGCGCCGCGTGGAACGTCGTCACCTCCTGGGACGCGTTCACCGGCGAGAACTTCCGGCGCGGCGGCTTCCTCCCGCAGGGCGAGCGCTACTCCCGCGCCCAGGAGTTCCTGGCCACGGCCCACGAACTGTTCGACTCCTGGCAGGGCGACGAGATCCTCGCCGACCAGGCGACCGGTACCTTCCTGCGGGACGCGAAGGCCGGCTCCTTCGTCCACACCGGGCAGCACTTCGACATCCACGGCCGGTTCAACGTCCCGCGCAGCCCCCAGGGCCGCCCCGTGATCTTCCAGGCCGGGGACTCCGAGGAGGGCCGCGAGTTCGCCGCCGCCGAGGCCGACGCCATCTTCAGCCGCCACGCACAGCTCGACCAGGGCCAGGCGTTCTACCGGGACGTCAAGAGCCGCCTCGCCAAGTACGGCCGCCGCGCCGACCAGCTGCTGATCCTGCCCGCCGCGACGTTCGTCCTCGGCGACACCGACGCGCAGGCCGAGGAAGCCGCCAAGGAGGTGCGCCGGCAGCAGGTCAGCGGGGCCACCGCGCTCAAGCACCTGGAGTTCGTGTGGAACCGCGACCTCTCCGCGTACGACCCCGAGGGCCCGCTGCCCGAGATCGATCCCGACGTCAGCGCCGACCACATCTCCCGGGGCCGCGCCCAGGTCCGGATGTACCGGGACCCGCTCGCCACCGCCCGCGAATGGCGGGAGCTGGCCGAGGCCAACAAGTGGTCGATCCGCGACCTCGTCATCGAGACCGGCAACCGGCAGAACTTCGTCGGCACCCCCGAGACCGTCGCCCGCACGATCAACGAGTACGTCCAGGCGGACGCCGCCGACGGCTTCATCCTCGTCCCCCACATCACCCCCGGCGGACTCGACGACTTCGCCGACCAGGTCGTCCCGCTCCTCCAGGAACAGGGCGTCTTCCGCGCCGACTACGAGGGCACCACCCTGCGCGACCACCTCGGCCTCGCCCACCCCGACGCGGCGCGCGACACCCGGGCGGCATCGTGAAATTCCTCGCGATCACCCTCATCGTCCACCGCCCCGACCCCACGACCGGCGTCCAGAAGTCCACGCAGGACCGGTTCCGGGAGGTCCTCGACAACGCGCTGCTCGCCGAGGAACTCGGCTTCGACGGCTTCGGGGTGGGGGAGCGGCACGAACGCCCGTTCATCTCCTCCTCGCCCACCGTCGTCCTCAGCCACATCGCCGCCCTCACCCGCCGCATCCGCCTCTTCACCGCCGTCACCACCCTCAGCCTCCTCGACCCGGTCCGCGCCTACGAGGACTACGCCACCCTCGACCACCTCTCCGCCGGCCGCCTCGACCTGATCATCGGCAAGGGCAACGGCGCCGCCCAGCGCGAGCTGTTCCAGGTCACCCCCGAGGACCAGTGGGACCGCAACGCCGAGAGCTACGAGGTGTTCCGGCAGCTCTGGCGGCAGGACAAGGTCACCGCCGACACCCGCTTCCGCCCGCCCCTCACCGACGCCGAGGTCTGGCCCAGGCCCTACCAGCGGCCCGTACGGGTCTGGCACGGCAGCGCCACCAGCAAGGAGTCCGTCGACCTCGCCGCCCGCTACGGCGACCCGCTGTTCTCGGCGAACGTCACCAACCCCATCGAGCCGTACGCCGAGCTGATCCGCCACTACC
Organism: Streptomyces sp. 4F14; assembly: GCF_048159485.1. NCBI lineage: Bacteria > Bacillati > Actinomycetota > Actinomycetes > Kitasatosporales > Streptomycetaceae > Streptomyces > Streptomyces sp. 4F14. The sequence goes on along the minus strand of NZ_JBLRVY010000012.1, from coordinate 134,359 downwards.
GCGAGCGGTGGGAGCACTACGGGCACGACCCGGCGGCGATCGCCGTCGGCGCCGGTACGGCCGGGCTGTACGTGGCGCGGACCTCGCAGGAAGCCGTCGAGACCTACCGGCCCGTCTTCGACAGCACCCTCGACTTCCAGCGCAGGGCCGGACTGCCCGTCGTGTTCGAGACCGTCGAGGACTTCGTCGAGCGCAGCTCCGCGCTCATCGGCAGCCCTCAGCAGGTCATCGAGAAGGTCCACCGCTACCACGCCGAGTTCGGGCACACCGTCCTGCACCTCCACGCGGACGCCGGCGGACTCACCGACACCCAGCACCGCGACTCCCTGGAACGCTTCCAGAACGAGGTCGCGAGCGTCCTGCGCAAGGAGATCCCCGACCCGCCCTTCGACTGGGCGCCCGCCTCACCCACCGCCTGACCGAGGAAGGACACGACGATGCCCGGCACGCCCCTAGGAATCCTCGACCTGGTGCCGATCTCCTCCGGCTCCACCGCCGCCGGCGCCCTGCGCAACTCCATCGACCTCGCCCGGCACGCCGAACGCCTCGGCTACACGCGGTACTGGTTCGCCGAACACCACCTCAACCCCGGCGTCGCGGGCACGTCCCCGGCCGTCGTCCTCGCCCTCACCGCCTCCGCCACCACCACGATCCGCCTCGGCTCCGGTGCCGTCCAGCTCGGCCACCGGACGGCGCTGAGCACGGTGGAGGAGTTCGGGCTGGTGGACGCGCTGCATCCGGGACGCCTGGACCTGGGGCTGGGCAGGTCGGGGGGACCGGGGAGAGGGGCGGCGGGGGAGCGGCCTGCCGGCACGGAGCCGGGTCCGGGCAGACGCGCGCAGGAGGACGCGGGAGCGCAGTCGAGGAAGCGGCCTGCCGGAGCGGCGCTGCCGGGGCAGCGGGTCTCCGGAGCGGGCCCGGCCGGGGAGCCGTCCGGCAGGGTGCCTGTCGTCGACGGCCGTGCCCCCAACGGGCTGCTCATCCCGCCCCCGTTCTCCTTCGAAGCCGTCCTGGAATCCCCCCGGTTCGCGCTCCAGCGCGGGCTGCTCCAACTGCCCGGCGCCCGGCCCCCGGAGTACGCCGGGCAGATCGACGACGTCCTCGCGCTCCTCGCGGGGACCTACCGTTCGGCGGACGGCGAGGAGGCGCACGTCGTGCCCGGCGAGGGAGCCGACATCGAGGTGTGGATCCTCGGCAGCAGCGGCGGCGAGAGCGCCGAGGCCGCCGGGGCCCGGGGCCTGAGGTTCGCCGCGAACTACCACGTCAGCCCGGCGTCCGTGCTCGACGCGGTGGCCGCCTACCGGCAGCACTTCACCCCGTCGGCGACCCTGCACCGCCCGTACGTCACGGTCTCGGCGGACGTCGTCGTCGCCGAGGACGAGGCACACGCCCGCGAGCTGGCCACCGGCTACCCCCTGTGGGTGCGCAGCATCCGCACCGCCGAGGGCGCGATCCCCTACCCGACCCCCGAGGAGGCCCGCGCCCACACCTGGACCGACGAGGACCGGGCCCTCGTCCAGGACCGGGTCGACACCCAGCTCGTCGGCACGGCCCCCCAGGTCGCCGACCGCCTCGAACAACTCCGGCAGGCCACGCAGGCCGACGAACTCCTCGTCACGACCATCACCCACGCCCACCCCGACAGGGTCCGCTCCTACCGCCTGCTCGCGCAGGAGTGGACCCGCAGAGGCCACTCGGCGCTACGACCATGAGCCGGGGCACCGGACGACCTGGAGCTCGGCCACCGGGCGTACCGGCAGGACACCGCACACCCGTTGACATCCGTCCGCCCCTGATTCGAGACTCGGACGAGTCATAAGTGAATCAAGTTTCACCAGGCGAACGAGATGGTCTCCGGGTCGGTGCACCCCCTGCCGGAAAGAGGACTCACCCGATGAACAGGCGATCAGAGTCAAGGCGTCGGCGTCCGCAGCGCGTACCCCGGACGCTGGGCGCGGCGGCCGCGGCGGTGACGGTGGCGGCGACGCTCGTCACGACGGCGAGTGCCGCCACGAAGGCGCCCGAGCCGGCCGTCCGGGTGGTGAAGGACCTCGCGTACGCCCCCGCCCAGCCCGCCGGCACCGAGGGACACCTGCTCGACCTGTACGTCCCCCGGTCCGGCAAACCCGTCCCGCTGGTGATCTCCACACGGGGTTCCGCCTGGCTGCTGGACAACGGCCGCCGGGACGCCGACCAGGTGGCCGCCAAGCTCAACCCGGCCGGTTACGCCGTAGCCGGCGTGTCCGTCCGCTCCAGCTCCCAGGCCCGCTTCCCGGCCCAGCTCCACGACATCAAGGCCGCCATCCGCTGGCTGCGCGCCAACGCGAAGACGTACAACCTCGACCCGAAGCGCGTCGCGGTCATGGGCGACTCCTCCGGCGGCTGGGCCGCCGCGATGGCCGCCGTCACCAGCGGCGACCCCACGACGGAGGGCGACGTCGGCGTACGCGGCCCCTCCAGCGCCGTACAGGCCGCCCTCCCCTTCTACCCGCCGACCGACTTCCTCCAGATGGACGCGCACATGCCGGACGGCTGCGCGGAGTTCAACGCGATCATGGGGATCACCGGCTGCCACAGCGACCCGCTGTCCCCGGAGTTGCGGCTGCTCGGCTGCACCATCACCGAGTGCGCTCCTGACCGGATCGCCCCGGCGAACCCGCTCACCCACATAGGCACCCGCCCCGTCCCGCCGACGCTGATCCTCCACGGCGAGCCGGACGCCCTCGTCCCCTACCACCAGGGCCGCCTGCTGTTCGAGAAACTCGCCGTCACCGGCCACGACACGAGCCTGTACTCCTTCCCGAACGCGGCCCACGGCACCCTCTTCGAGATGCTCGCCGACGACGCGACCCGCGAGGGCGCCTACGTCGAGACCGCCCACGGCGGACGGACCTCCCCCGCCCGCCCGGTCACCCCGACCTGGGACACCGTCATCACGTTCCTGGACCGGACCCTGCGCTGACGCCCGCGCCGCACGACGCGGCTCAGTCGGGCAACGGCTCGGCGAAGCGGCGGAACCCGTCCCGTCGCCGGTGCATGTCGTACAGGACGTCCGCCAGTGCGCCGGGGCTGCTCGGCCCGGCGCCGGGCCGGATGGCCCCGGGGACGATCAGCTGGGCGACGTGGACGTTCTCCGGGGCGAGCACGTCGTGCAGCATCCGGGCGTAAGCGCTCTGCGCGGCGTACGCGACCGACGTACCGGCGACCTTCGGGTTCGGCCGTACGGCGCTCGCGCCGTTGACGAACAGGACGGTGCCGCCCCCGAGTTCACGCATCCCGGGCAGGACCGCGTCGACGGCGGTGACCGGGCCCTTGACCGAGAAGGACAGCGGGGCGTCGAGGTCGTCGGCGCCGGTGTCCAGGACCGTCCTCATGAAGTCGGCGCGGGGCGCGGGACTGTACTGGAGGATCTCGACGGGGCCCAGCGCGTCCGCCGCGTCCCGCAGGGCCGTACGCAGCGACTCGGCGTCGAGGACATCGGCGGTGAACGCCCTCACCTCGGCGGCGCCGGAGGACAGTTCGGCGACGAGGGTCGCGAGGCGTCCGGCGTGCCGCGAGAGGAGGGCGACCGCGTGGCCCGCGCCGGCGAACCTGCGGGCGGCGGCGAGCCCGAGACCGGGGCCGGCACCGATGAGGGCGAAGGTGGTCACGTGAGTCCTTGTCCTTGTCCGGGGGAGTGCGTGACGATCTCGTACCCGCCCCCTCGCCCCACAAGCCGGTGCGGCCGGGCCGTCCCCCCTCCCCCGAGAGTGGACGACCCGGCCTTTTCCCCCGGCGCCGGACCATGGTTCGCGTGCGGTCACCAGCACATGACCGCGGTCCTCCCCGCCCCCCAGGCCGAGTACAGACGCATCCGTACGACGTACCGCCGCCCCTTCACGAGGCGCGCGCGCAGTGTCGCGTTCCCCGGCGTCCCCCCGTCGTCGTCCCCCGCGAGGAAGCGCGGCTCCCCCTCGCGCTCCTCGAAGAGGACGACGACCGTGTCGCAGTCGCCGAACGCGGCGAGCCGGTAGTCGCGGGTCTCGGGCGGCTCCAGCGTGAAGTCCGCCTGCTCACCCGGCCCCAGCCGCAGCGGCGCCGACCGGAACGGCACGAGCGGGGCGGGCCGGGGCGTGACCGGTGGCGGGTACCAGCGCTGCACGAACTCCTTGTCCAGCGCGGACAGTCCGCCCGGCGGATGCACGCCCTGCCGGAACTGCTCGGGCTCCAGGATCAGCCCCGCCGGGAAGGGGTACTCCATCACCGAATGCGGATCCCACACCGTGCCGTTGACCTCGGTGGCGTCCAGCTTGCGCAGGATGTTGACGTACGTCCGCTCCCGGCTCCAGTGGTTCGGCGGGCCCGCGAGGTCCGCGTACACGGCCTCCTCGTCCCAGTGGATGCCCGCGTACGGGCTCTGGTGCTCGTGCTGCATGCCCAGCGCGTGGCCGATCTGGTGCAGGGCCGTCGCCCGCTCGCCGGGGGCCGTGAGGTCCCAGCCGAAGTTCATCGTCCGCTCGTGCAGCCCCGCGAGCAGCGCCTCGCGCCCCACGGCGGACCAGGAGCCGTCGCCCCCCTCGAACCCGATGCGGACCTCGGCCTCGGACCGGTCGTCGACCTCCGCGAAGGTCACGCCGATACCGAGGCCCTGCCACTCCCGGAAGCAGTCGCGCACCACCTCGCGCTGCGCCTCGCCGCCCGCCCACGAGACCCGCCGGCTCCCCCCGGTGCCGGCGTTCTCGGAGTCGAAGAAGCAGTAGTGCAGGACCGTGCCGTTGACCCACATCCGCCGGCCGCTCATGAGCGCGCCGAGCCGCTCGGCGGCCAGTCCCGGGGTGAACCCGGGCTCCGGCTGCCTCACGAGCGAGCAGTAGCGGGCGGTCATGGCTCCAGCGTGCCCGGTCCAAGGTCACCGCGCCTGAGTCGGCAGCTACTCAAGTCACCTGTATCAGACCTGAGTACCCCCGCTCATGATGACGTGACGACTCTCGAACGCGACCCGAAGTCCCTCGACACACCCTGGCCGTTCACCGGCCGCGAGGAGGAACTCGCCCTGATCCGCCAGGCCCTGACCGCCGCCCGCCCCGGCATCATCCTCACCGGCCCGCCCGGCCACGGCCGCACCCGCCTCGCGGCGGAGGCGGTGAAGGACCTCGAACCCGGGGGAGCGCGGAGCGGATCGCGGGGGGCGCGCGGAAGATCGGCGCGCGGGCCGTTCCCGGGGGCGCGCGGCACGGGTACGCGCGGGGCGCACGGGCGTACGGCGCCCGCCGGGCAGCACGGACGCGCCGAGACCGCCGACACCCCCCGCGAAGGCCGCGCGCGCGGTACGCACACCGCCGAACTCCACGCCTACGCGCGCGTGTCCGGCACCCCCGAGACCCGTCACCTCCCCTTCGCCGCCTTCGCCCACCTCCTCCCCGAGGACGTCACCCTCCACCGCGCGGTCGAACTCCTCGCCCCCGTGCGCCTGTTGCTCGTCGACGACGCGCACCTCCTGGACGACGCCTCCGCCGCCCTCGTCCACCAGCTCGCCGTGCAGGGCCGCACCCGCCTCCTGGTCGTCACCACCGAAGGCGCCCCCGCCCCCACCCCGATCACCCGCCTGTGGGCCGACGAACTCCTCCCCAGACTCGCCCTCGGCCCCCTCCCGTACGACGCGACGGCCCAGCTCCTGACCGCCGGCGCGGGCGTCCCCCTCGACGCCCTCACCACCGACCGCCTCGACCGCCTGGCCCGGGGCGACCTCAGACTCCTGCGCGCCCTCCTGGACGCCGTCCGCGAACAGGACCTGCTGGCACCCGCCGGGGACGACACGTACGCCTGGCGGGGCCCCGTGCCGCTCACCCCGGCCGTGAGGGAACGGGCCGCCGGGGTCCTCGCGCGCGCGGACGCCGACCGCGAGACCCTCGACCGGCTGGCGTTCGCCGAACCCCTGCCCGTGCGTGCCGAGGGCCTCGACCTGGACGTCCTGGAACGGCTGGAGGCCGACGGCCTCATCGAGGTCGGCGCCGACACCGCCGTACGCCTCGCGGACCCCCTGCACGGGCCCGTGCTGCGCGCCGCCGCCGGCCGGCTGCGGACGCTGAGGCTCAGCGGCGACCGGGAGCCGCACGACAGGGCGCTCGCCGAGGAGTCCGCCGAACTGGTCCGGCGGATCGGCGCGGCGGACGTCCGGGACACGCGCGCGCCCGTGGGGGAGTGGCTCGTCGCCGAGGGGGAACCGCTGCCGCCGGTCCACGCGTGCGTGCGCGCCCGCTTCGCCCGGCTGCGCGGCGAACTGCGCCAGGCGGCGTCCTGGGCACGCGAGGGGCTGCGCCACAGCCCCGGCGACGTGGACTGCCGTACGGAACTGGCGCGGGCCGAGGCGGGCGGCGTACGGCTCGACGAGATGGCGGGCGGCGACGGGGTGTTCGCGCACTACGCGCGGGCGCTCGCGCAGGGCGACGCGGCCGCGCTGGACGAGGTGGCGGGGGACCTGGAGGAACGCGGGTTCCTGCTGTACGCCGCTCAGGCGCGGGCCCGTGCCGCGCACGCCCACCGCGACCCCCGCGCCGCCCGCGCGGCCCGCACCCGCGCGGTCGCCCTGGCCCGCCGTTGCCAGGCCCCCGGCGCCCCCGCCCTGACGGGCCTCGCCCTCGACGACCTCACCGCCCGCCAGCGCCAGATCGTCACCCTCGCCGCTGCGGGCCTCAGCAACCGCCAGATCGCCGAACGCCTGACACTGTCGATCCGGACGGTCGGGAACCACCTCTACAGCGCGTACACGCGCCTCGGGGCGAGCGACAGGGGCGCGCTGCCGTGGCTGGTGGGGCAACCGGCGTGAGAACGCCCCTCACGCCGCCCCGAACGCCGTGAACGCCCACCCCGTCGCCTGGTGCAGCGCGTCCCCCGGCACCGCCCCGCGCGCGTCCCGCAGGGCCTCCGCCAGCGTGCGGCCGTCCGCGAGGCTCTTGTGGAGGGCCAGCATCAGGGGGACGACGGCCGCGTCGTTGACCGGCGCGCTGCTCGCGAGGACGCCCGCCGTGCCCAGCGGGAGCAGCGCGGTGACGAGGCCGAGGAGCTCGTCGGCGCCGACGGAGGCGAGGCGGGCGGTGTCGCAGCTGGAGAGGATGATGCGGTAGGGGCTGCGGTCGAGGCGTTCGAAGTCGTGGACGATCAAAGGGCCGTCGGCCATCCGCAACGACGAGAACAGGGGGCTGTCCGCGCGGAACGTGCCGTGCGCGGCGATGTGCGCGAGCGCGGCACCGTCCAGCTCCGCGAGCACACGCGGCACGCGCGCCCCGTCGTGCTCCAGGACGACGGGACGGCCGTACCGCCCGGCGACCTCCGGGACCTCGGCGCCGCCCGACGCGAGCCCGGGCCCGCGCACCAGGACGTGCCGCCCCCGGGAGGGCGCCGGGGTCTCCTTCGCGCGCAGCCAACTGCTCGCCGACGGCGACACGCTGAGCACCCGCTCGCGCAGCGCGGGCAGCAGCGCCCACGGCACCTGGTGCAGGCGCGCGGGCGGCACGACGACCACGGGCCCGTCGCCGAGGCGTTCGGCGGCGGGGCCGAGCAGCAGCTCCTGGAGCCGGCGGCCCATCTCCTCGACGACCGGCAGCCGCCCCTCCGCACCCGGGTGCGCGAGCCTGCGCAGGGCGACCTGGACGTGTGCGGCCTCCCGCTCCGCGTCCGCGACCCGCCCGCCCGCGAACCGCCGCACCCGCCCGCCGCCGACCAGCAGCACCTGCACCCGCCCGTCGAGCACGGCGAGTTCGACGAGCCGCCCGCCTTCCAGCCGGTCCAGCAGCCGCCCCACGGCCAGCCGGTCCCCGCCCTCGGGGGACTCGCCCCGGATGTGCAGGGTCCGGGAGCGGATCTCCCGCTCCAGACGCCGCTGCTCGCGCTCCAGGGCGGGCAGGGGGCGCCCGCCGATGCGGGCCTGCTCCGCCTGGTCGGCGATGACGCGGAAGGCCGTCAGACCGCTCAGGAGGGCCGCGTCGGCGGGCGGCCGGGTGGGCGGCGCCGACAGCACCGTGGCCCGCCACCGCTCGCTCCACAGCAGCAGCTGGCGCGGCCCGCCCCGCTCCAGGCTCACCTGCTGGGCCAGCGCGGCCAGTTCGGCGCCCTGCGCGGTCGCCCGCGCGCGCAGCTCGGAGGCGCCCAGCGTCATCCGGTGGTCGTCCAGGACGTCCAGACCGCGCCGGCACGCCTCCAGGACACCCCGCCCCGAGCCCGCCGCGCGTGCCCGCAGTGCCTGCGCCGCCCACCCGGTCACCCGGGCCAGCGGAGGCCCGCTGTGGCGGCTGCGGGCGGCCAGCGCGAGATACCGCTCGGCGTCGGCCGTCCAGTCCAGGACCAGCGCGATACGGCCCGCCAGGAGCCACGCCTCGGGCGCGGCGGGCGCACCGAAGGAGGCGAGCCGTCCGGCGACCTTCGCGGCGTCCGCGACGAGCCGCCCCGACGCCCGCCCGGCCGTCAGCTTTGCCTCGATCAGCACCAGTTGGGCGTGCGTCTCCCACCAGGAGCGCCGCTGCCCCGCGAACAGCCTGACCGCGACCGCCGCGCGGGCGATGGCGGTGCCGGTGTCGCCCGCGAGCCGGGCCGCCTTCGCCGCCGTCAGCAGCAGCTCCGCCTTGCGCGTGGACTGCCCCCTGATGCCGTCCAGGACGGCGATCGCCGCGTCCGCCTCCGCCAGCGCCTCCGGGGCGAGCCCGGCGGCCATCAGGACCTCGCAGCGCCGGATGTTGAGCATGATCCCGGGGGTGCCGAGCTTCGCGTACCGCTCCTCCGCGTCGTCCAGCAGGCTCAGCGCGCGCGGGATGTCGCCGGAGCGGAACGCGGCGATGCCCTGGCTCTCAAGGGCGTCCGCCTTGTCGTGCTCCTGGTCGGTGGTGTCCCACAGGGCCTGCGCCGCCGCGTAGTCGGCGTCCGCGCGGTCCACCGCGCCCAGTGCCAGATGGACCGTCGCCCGCAGGTTCAGCGCCCGCGCCGTCCAGATCGTGTCCCCCACCTGACGCAGCACCGGCACCGCCCGCCGCAGGTCCTCCAGCGCCTCCGGATGGTGACCCAGCACCTCCCACGAGTACGCCCGCCGGAACAGCACCCGCGCGCGGGTGTGCCCGCTGCCGCGCTCCACCCCCCGCTCGAACGCGGCGAGCCCCTGCCGGGTACGGCCCGCGTGCACGAGAGCCACCCCCAGGGTGCCCAGGATGTCCGCCTCCCGGTCGGCCGAGTCCGCGCGCGCCGCCAGCACGCCCGCGCGCCGCAGATGCTTCAGGGCCAGGCGCAGATCGCCCCAGTCCCGCTGCCAGATCCCGATCACCTGATGCGCGATCGAGGCGTGCAGCGCCGGCGGATCGGCGCGGAGCAGTTCCTCCGCGCGCGCCAGCGCCTCATGGGGGGCGGCGAACACCAGAGGCAGCAGTTCGAGGACCGGTTCGTGTGCCGCTGTCACCCCACGGATGGTATCGGGCAGCGGAGCGCATCACACCGGTTGGTGCGCTTCCGGGACAGCGCCCCACCGCCGTGCCCCGCCGGACGCGCGGCGCGCACCCCGGCGCACGTCACATCGCACGCCCCCAGTACGCTCGCACACCACCTCCACCGCGCCCCCACCACCAAGGCGAAACGATCCTCCAGGCGGAACGCCCCCCTCCCCTGTATCAACCGCCGCACTCGGGGGTCTGACTGACGACCATCGCCTCAGGGGAAGAGGACAGCCATGGCACCACAGCGATTCCACGAGCAGTTCGCCCACATACAGCGTTCGATGCCGGACGTGCCGCTCGCCATGGGCCCGGACGATCTCGGGGAGTTCGTCTACGAGAAGGGCGTCGTCCTCGCGCGCGACGGTGAGGAGGCGCGTCTCGTCGAGGACACCGTGCGCGCGCACTTCACCGAGGCGCCCAGCCTGACCGCCGACCACATCCGCCGCGCCGGCCCCGAGACCAACCGCTCGGGCATCACCCGCATCCAGGTCGGCGACCCCGGCCAGGGCGTGCGCGCGGGCGGCGACGACCAGTCCGTCGCCCACGCCCTGCGCGCCCTGAGCGCCCGCGAGGGCCGCGCCGGACACCGGCTGATCAGCCGCAACCACGTCGTCCACATCGCCACCAACGCCTGCCCCGGCGACGAGCCGGTGCCCGCCACCCGCGCCGAGGGCACCAACCCGGCCCCCGCCGACGCCGTCCACGACCCCGACACCGCCGTCCGTGTTCTGGTCATCGACAACGGCCTCACCCGCGACTACCGCGCCTGCCCCGGCCTCGGCCACGTGACGGGCGACGCCCAGCTGAGCGAGACCGACGACCAGGGCGTCCTGCGCCAGTACGCGGGACACGGCACGTTCATAGCGGGCCTGCTCACCGCCGTCGCCCCCAACACCGACGTCACCGTGCGCGGCACCCTCAACGACGCCGGGGCCATCCTGGAGTCCGAGTTCGGCGAGCGCCTCTTCGACGCCGTCGCCGACGGCTGGCCCGACATCCTCAGCCTCTCCGCCGGCAGCGTCAACGGCCGCACCGACGGCCTCCTCGGCGTCGAGGCGTTCATGACCGCCCTCCAGACACAGCGCACCCTCCTGGTGGCCGCCGCCGGGAACGACAGCAGGGCCACGCCGTTCTGGCCCGCCGCCTACGCCGGCCTGCCCGAGCACGCCGACTCCGTCCTGTCCGTCGGCGCCCTGCGCGCGGACGGCGCGTTCGGCGCCTGCTTCACCAACTACGGCCCCTGGGTGAAGGTCTACGCCCCCGGCGAGCGCCTGGTCAGCGCCCTCACCGGCTTCGCCGCCCCCGTGCCGTACGTCTACCAGCACTCCACCTACGACACCTGCCGCTACGGCTTCGGCTACGCCTGCACCTGCTGCACCCCCCGCCACACCGGCGCCCTCAGCGACCCGGACGAGAAGCCCGACCAGGTGATGTTCGAGGGGTACGCCGCGTGGAGCGGCACCTCCTTCGCCACCCCCCTGGTCGCCGGGCTCGTCGCCGCCTGGATGACCGCCAGCAGGGAGACCGACCCGCGCGCCGCCGCCCGCGGCCTCCTCACCGCGTGCGCGGACTTCGCCGAGGTGCGCGGCGCGCACGTGACGGCGCTGCGCCCGCCGACCTGGCTCCCGGCCCAGGCCGGGCAGCTCGTCGCCCACTCATGAGGGCCGTCGCCACCCCCGTCACGGCGTACGATGACATGCCGTACACGAGGGGTGGGGCCGTGGACCGTACTGATGTCGGCGCGCTCGTCCAGGCCGCGATCGACGGTGACGCGGCGGCCTGGAAAGCGCTGGTGGAAGGGCTCAGCCCGCTGGTCTGGTCGGTGGTGCGCGCACACCGGCTCTCCGAGGCCGACGGGCACGAGGTGTGCCAGACCGTGTGGTTCCGCTTCGCCCAGCACCTGGGGCGCATCCGCGAACCCGAGAAAGCGGGCGCCTGGCTCGCCAGCACCGCCCGCAACGAGTGCCTGAAGGTCATCAAGGGCCTTCGGCGCCTCACCCCGACCGACGACCCCCAGGTCCTGGACCGGGTCAGCGAGGACCGCACCCCCGAGCAGTCCGTCCTCGACTCCGAGGAGGCCGCCGCACAGAGTGAACGCGTGCGCCGCCTCTGGCAGGAGTTCGACGCCCTCGGCGAACGCTGCCGGGAACTGCTGCGGGTGCTCATCGCCTCGCCCCCGCCCAGCTACCAGGAGATCGCGGACGGCCTCGGCATCGCCGTCGGCAGCATCGGCCCGATGCGCCAGCGCTGCCTGCGCCGTCTGCGCGCCCGCCTGGAAGGCCGGGGGCCGAAGTGACCCACGACGTGTACGACGGGATGGACGAACCGATGAACGAGGCCCCGCACGACGACGAGGCCGGCGACGGTTTCGAGGACGACCGGCTGGAGGAGGAACTGCGCCAGGCCGCCGCGATCCTCGACCCGGTCCCCGCGGAGGTGTACCGCGCCGCCCTGGAGGCGTACGCCTTGGTCGACCTCGACGCCAAGATCGCCGGGCTGACCTTCGACTCGCTGACCCACGGCATCCCGGTACGGGGGGTGACGGACGCGCCCCGCATGCTGACGTTCGACACCGGCGAGCTGACCGTCGACGTCGAGGTCACGCCGCACGGCATGTTCGGTCAGCTGATGCCCCCGCAGGCGGCCCGGATCGAGGTCCTCGGCGGGGCCAGGACCGCCCGCGCGCTCGACGCCGACGAACTGGGCCGCTTCACCAGCGACGACCCGCTCTCCGGCCCCTTCGCCCTCAAGGTACGGGCCGGTCAGGACGTCGTCGTCACGGAGTGGCTGCGCGCCTGAGGGACCGCGGGGCTCTCACCAGGTGACCGGCAGCGTCCGCGGTCCCCGGATCATGGTCTTGCTCCGCCACTCGACCTGGTCCGCGGGGACCGCGAGCCGCAGCCCCGGCAGCCGCCCGAGCAGCGTCTCCAGCAGCAGGTCGATCTGGAGGCGCGCGAGGACGGCGCCGGTGCAGTAGTGGGCGCCGTTCCCGAACGCCAGGTGCGGGTTCGGGTCCCGGCCCACGTCGATGACGTCCGGGCCCGGGAAGACCTCCGGGTCACGGTTGGCGGCCAGGTACGACACGTACACCGCCTCGCCCGCGCGGATCACGTGCCCCGCCAGCTCGACGTCCTCCCGGGCGATCCGCGCCAGGCCCACGCTGCTGCGGTGCGGGATGTAGCGCAGCAGTTCGTCGATCAGCGCACCGCGCGCGTGAGGGCGTTCCCGCATCCGCACCAGCAGCTCCGGGCGCGTCAGCAGCAGGTACAGCATCTGGCCGACGTTGTGCGTGACCGCCTCACCGCCGATCTGGAGCGGGCCCGCGAGACCGATCGCCTCCTCCTCGCGCACGTCCCCACGTGCGACGGCCGCTCCCAGCAGCGTGTACACGTCCTCGCCGGGCTCCTGCGCGCGGGCGCGGATCGTGTCCGCGATCCACCCGTACAACCCCTCCTTCGCCTGCCCCGCGCCCGCCGCGCCGCCCGACGTCGAGATGATCTCCCGCGTCCACGCGTGCACCTGCTCGCGCTCCCCCTCGGGCACCCCCATCACCTCGCTCACCACCGCCAGCGGGAACGGCTCCAGCACGCGCGCGACGAGGTCCGCGGGCGGGCCCTCCCGGACGACGCCGTCGACCAGGTCGTCGAGGATCGCCTGTGCCGTCGGGCGCAGGCGCTTCATGCCGCCCACCGTGAACGCGCCCGCGACCGCCCTGCGCAGCCGGTTGTGGTCCGGCTGGTCGGCGAACGCCAGCGAGCCCGGGCGCGGGGCGAAATGCGGGGCCATCCTCGTGACCTGGCACTTCGTCACCTCCGCGCGGCTGAAGCGGGGATCGTTCGTCACCGTGCGCACATCGTCGTACCGCGTCGCCAGCCACGCCCAGCCCTCGCCGAACGGCAGCCGGACCCGGGTCAGCGGGCCCTCCCGCATCAGCTCCGCGAGGACCGGGTCGAACGCCGTGCCCTCCAGGTCGGGGGTGGGCCAGTCCCGTACGGCGGGGCGCTGCGGCGCGGTGATCTCCTCGGTCATGCGTCCACCCTCGCCGAGTCCCGGCGGTGTGTCGCGCGGGAGTGCTGCGTCAGCGTGAGACCGCGTCCACGAGAACGGCGAGCGCCGCCGCGACACCGTCCAGACCGGGACCGGGAGCTCCGCCGGGCTCAGCCATGTAGACGTCCCGCCGGACCTCGATCATCAACGCCGTCACCCGGGCGTCGACCCCGTAGTACCTGAGCGGTACGTACGTCCCGCTGAACGGGCTGTCGAGCCCCACCTCGAACCCCGCGAACGCGTCCCGGGCGGCGGCCAGGAGCTCCGGCGGCGTGTGGAACGGGTCCGTCCCCAGACACACGGCGGGCCGCGCGCCGCCGCCGTGCAGCTCGTACGGCAGGGCCGCGCTGGGGTACGAGTGCACGTCGATCACGACCGCCCGCCCGGTCTCCTCCAGCCGCTCACCGACGGCCTCGGTCATCGCGCGCGCGTACGGACGGAAGTACCGCTCGACAAGGGGCCCCGGATCGACGGAGTCCTCCCGCAGCACCTCCCGGTGAGTCGTCCGCGTGTACACGGCCCCCATCCCCACCGCCCGCATCTCCTCCCGCTCGTCCGGGAACCGCTCCGGATCCACCACCAGCCGCGACAGCAGATTGACGAACCGCCACGGCCGCACCCCCGCCCCCTCGGCCGCCCTCTCGGCGATCCGCGCGGTATGCGCGTCCACGATGTGATCCGACTCCCGCTCCAGCGCCGTGTCCCCCAGCACGATCCCCTCGCGCACCTCCACCGGGATCTCCCGCGCCGAGTGCGGCACATGCAGGATCACCGGAGACCCCTCCGCCCCGGGAAGACACACGAAGGAGGACGGTACTGCGCTGGTCACGGCTGCTCCCGGGGGGTTGTCAGTGGCGTGGTGCACCATCGGACCAAGGTGTCACACGGACGACGCGGGAGGACCGGTGGGTTTCGGGGACGAGCAGGTCGCGGGGCGGATGTTCCTGGAAGTGCTGCACGGGGACGACTACTTTCCCGATCACCTCCTGGACAAGGGACGGGCGGTCCTCGTGCGGCTCTGCGAGCGGATCGAGGCGGAGCGGCCCGCCGAGAACGCCGTACCGGCGCAAAGCCCTTGCCGACACGCACTGTTCACGACCCCCGGAAGGACCCGCCGTCATGTCCATGTGGCTCGACCTGGTGAAGATCGACCCCGCCCCCCTCACCACCGCGGTCCACCGCCCCACCCACTGGGACCCGGCCGCCGAGGACCGCGACCTCACGGAACTGGCGCCGTTCTTCGCGAAGGCGGCGCAGGAGGGGAAGGCGGTGCTGGGAGGGGTGAGCTGAAGTGCGGGCCGCACCGAAAGCTGAATCGCAGGCCGCATCGGAGGCCGAACCAGTGGCCGAACCGACAAAGAGCCCGCCCCGGCCGGAAACCTCCCGGCCGGGGCGGACCCCTACGTCACCTGCACGATCCCTACAGCGCGGCCAGCGCCGCGTTCCACGTCGCCGACGGCCGCATGACCGCCGCCGCCTTCGCCGGGTCGGGCTGGTAGTAGCCGCCGATGTCGGCGGAGGAGCCCTGGACGGCGTTCAGCTCGCCGACGATGGTCTCCTCGTTCGCCGCGAGGGACTCCGCGAAGGACGCGAACGCCTTCGCGAGGTCCGCGTCCTCGGTCTGCGCGGCCAGCTCCTGCGCCCAGTACAGGGAGAGGAAGAAGTGGCTGCCGCGGTTGTCGATGCCGCCGACGCGCCGGGTCGGGGACTTGTCCTCGTTGAGGAAGGTCGCCGTGGCGCGGTCGAGGGTGTCGGCGAGGACCTTGGCCTTCGTGTTGCCCGTGGCCTCGGCGTACTGCTCCAGGGACGGCACCAGCGCGAAGAACTCACCGAGGGAGTCCCAGCGCAGGTAGTTCTCCTTGACGAGCTGCTGGACGTGCTTGGGCGCGGAGCCGCCGGCGCCCGTCTCGAAGAGGCCGCCGCCCGCCATCAGCGGGACGACCGACAGCATCTTGGCGCTGGTGCCCAGCTCCAGGATGGGGAAGAGGTCGGTCAGGTAGTCGCGCAGCACGTTGCCGGTGACGGAGATGGTGTTCTCGCCCCGGCGGATCCGCTCGATGGACAGCTTCGTGGCGTCGACCGGCGCGAGGATGCGGATGTCCAGGCCCTCGGTGTCGTGCTCCGGCAGGTACGCCTTGACCTTCTCGATGATCACGGCGTCGTGGCCGCGCGTCTCGTCGAGCCAGAAGACGGCCGGGTCACCGGTGGCCCGCGCGCGGGTGACGGCGAGCTTCACCCAGTCACGGATCGGCGCGTCCTTGGTCTGGCAGGCGCGGAAGATGTCGCCCTCGGCGACCTCCTGCTCAAGGACGACGTTCCCGGCCTGGTCGACCAGGCGGACCGTGCCGGCGGCCTTGATCTCGAAGGTCTTGTCGTGGGAGCCGTACTCCTCGGCCTTCTGCGCCATGAGGCCGACGTTCGGGACGGAGCCCATGGTCGACGGGTCGTAGGCGCCGTTGGCGCGGCAGTCCTCGATGACGGCCTGGTAGACGCCCGCGTACGACGAGTCGGGCAGCACGGCGAGGGTGTCGGCCTCCTGGCCGTCCGGGCCCCACATGTGGCCGGAGGTGCGGATCATCGCCGGCATCGAGGCGTCGACGATGACGTCGGACGGCACGTGCAGGTTGGTGATGCCCTTGTCGGAGTCGACCATCGCGAGCGCCGGGCCCTCGGCCAGCTCGGCGTCGAAGGACGCCTTGATCGCGGCGCCGTCGGCGAGCGCGTCGAGGCCCTTGAGGATGCCGCCCAGACCGTCGTTCGGGGAGAGGCCGGCGGCGGCCAGCGCGGCGCCGTACTGGGCGAACGTCTTCGGGAAGAACGCGCGGACCACGTGGCCGAAGACGATCGGGTCGGAGACCTTCATCATCGTCGCCTTGAGGTGCACGGAGAACAGCACGTCCTCGGCCTTGGCGCGGGCGATCTGCGCGGTGAGGAACTCGCGCAGCGCGGCCACGTGCAGCACGGACGCGTCCACGACCTCGCCCGCGAGGACCGGTACGGACTCGCGCAGCACGGTCGTCGTGCCGTCGGCGGCGGCCAGCTCGATCTTCAGCGTGCCGGCCTCGGAGATCACGACGGACTTCTCGGTGGAGCGGAAGTCGTTCACACCCATCGTCGCGACGTTCGTCTTGGACTCGGGGGTCCAGGCGCCCATGCGGTGCGGGTGGGTCTTCGCGTAGTTCTTGACCGACGCGGGGGCGCGGCGGTCGGAGTTGCCCTCGCGCAGGACCGGGTTCACGGCGGAGCCCTTGACCTTGTCGTAGCGGGCCTGGATCTCCCGCTCCTCGTCGGTCTTCGGGTCGTCCGGGTAGTCCGGCAGCGCGTAGCCCTGGCCCTGGAGCTCGGCGATCGCGGCCTTCAGCTGCGGGATGGACGCCGAGATGTTCGGCAGCTTGATGATGTTCGCGGCCGGCGTCTTGGCCAGCTCGCCCAGCTCGGCGAGGGCGTCCGGGATCCGCTGGTCCTCGGTGAGGTGCTCAGGGAACACGGCGATGATGCGCCCGGCCAGCGAGATGTCCCGGGTCTCCACGGAGACGCCCGCCTGGCCGGCGTACGCCTCGACCACCGGCAGGAACGAATACGTCGCCAGGGCCGGGGCCTCGTCAGTGTGGGTGTAGATGATGGTCGAGTCAGTCACCGGGTGCTCCGCTCCACGTCTGCAACATTGCTCGACATCAAGATATCTCGTGACGCGGACGCGCTCGACAGGGGTCCACACCGCTCCGGCCGCCGGCCGGTTTCCACCAGGGGCACCCGGCCGGCGAGCGCCCCTCGGGGACTAGGAGGCCGCCTCCCGCTGCTGGGGTATCACCAGCGACCCCGGCTGCAACGACACGTTCCGTGCCGGCGCCGGGATCCTGATGCCCTCCGCCCGGTACCGCTTGTGCAGCCGCTTGATGAACTCGTGCTTGATCCGGTACTGGTCGCTGAACTCCCCGACGCCGAGGATCACGGTGAAGCCGATGCGGTTGTCGCCGAAGGTGTGGAAGCGGACCGCGGGCTCGTGGTCCGGCACCGCGCCGGTGATCTCCGTCATCACCTCGGCGATGACCTCCATGGTGACCTTCTCGACCTGGTCCAGGTCGCTGTCGTACGCCACCCCGACCTGGACGAGGATCGTCAGCTGCTGCTCGGGGCGCATGAAGTTGGTCATGTTGGCCTTGGCGAGCTGCCCGTTGGGGATGACGATGAGGTTGTTGGACAGGGCGCGGACGGTCGTCTGACGCCAGTTGATGTCCTCGACGTACCCTTCCTCGCCGCTGCTCAGCTTGATGTAGTCGCCGGGCTGGACGGTCTTCGAGGCGAGGATGTGGATGCCGGCGAACAGGTTCGCCAGGGTGTCCTGGAGGGCCAGCGCGACGGCGAGACCGCCCACGCCGAGGGCGGTGAGCATCGGCGCTATGGAGATGCCGAGGGACTGGAGCATCACGAGGAAGCCGATCGCGAGGATCAGCACCCGCGTGATGTTCACGAAGATCGTCGCGGACCCGGCGACGCCCGGCCGGGACTGCGTGATCGTCTGCATGAACCCCGCGACGACCCGCGCCACCGACACGGTCACCACGAAGATCAGGACGACGGTGAACGCCTGGTTCGCGGTGCGGTGCCACACCTTCGCCAGCGGCAGCACGGCCGCCCCCGAGGCGATGCCCCCGGCGATGGCCGCCCACGGCACGACGCCGCGCAGCGCGGACACGAACACGTCGTCGCCGGCCCACTTCGTGCGCTTGGCGTGCTTGCCCAGCCACAGCAGCAACGAGCGGGACACGAACGCCACCAGCAGCCCGGACCCCACCGCGATTCCGGCCAACACCGCGTCGTGGACGGTGAGTTCACGGGTCAGCACCGGTCACCTCCCGCCAACTCGCCCATAAGAGGCCGGATGTGAAATGTCGTCACCTGGTCACCTGCTCGATTCCGGGATGTGCTGACACGCCCGCGAGCGGAGCGTGATCATCCATCCTGCCGTATCCGCGAAAGAGCTTTCGCACGCCCTTTCGATGTGTCAGGATCTGCGCGTTCAACGGGGGAAGAGGGCGGCCGTCCACTCCCGACCACTGTGACGGCCCTGCCTGATTCAAGGAAATTCTTCACGCGCCACGTGGCGCCGTCATGCCCGCCGTCGGCTGTCCGACGGCCCGTCAGGACGTCACGTGTGCCCGCTTCCTCCCGGTACGTACGACGTGAGAGGGAGCCACATGCTCAGACACCGACGGTTAGGACGAGCAATCGCGGGAACGGCGCTCACCACCGCCGTCTCCCTGCTGACCGGCCTGGCGTACGCCCTGCCCGCACAGGCGGCCGACCCGCTGCCGGACAACGGCGCCGGAGCCCGCATCACCTTCGGCCAGGGCGCCCGCGCCGACCGCTGTGAGGTCGGCCACGCCCTCCACATCGGGGGCGCCGCCGTCAAGGCCGCCGCCGCGAAGGCCCTGAACGGCACCGACGCCGACCTCGCCGCCGCCTTGTTCCGCAAGGACAACATCTACCCGAGCCCCCTCGACGACGCCCTGCGCACCGACCGGGCGAGCGCGGTCGCCTACGTCCAGGGCGCCGACACCCGCAAGAAGGGCTGGGAGGCCCTCAACCGGCCGTACGCGATGAGCGCGACCGGCTCCACCGGGATGTCGCTGTTCGCGCCCGAGTTCGACGCCGGGATCAGGGCGTTCACGCTGGGCCCGCAGGAGGCGCTGTACGACACGTTCGGGCAGGACGGGCGCAGCGCGCCGAGCGCCGCCTCCCTGGACGCGGCCCGTAAACTCGCCGCCGCGCTGAAGGGCAAGAGCCCGGCGGGCGACGACCAGTTGGCCGACTTCACGCTCCACCCGAGCAACGTCGAGGGCCCCTTCAACCCGACCACCTCCAGTGACGTCGCCCGTTACCTGCGCCAGGGCGGCTTCCCGGTGCAGGCGCCGGCCGCCGGCTCGCCCGAGTACCGCACCGAGGTCGAGACCCTCAAGGTCTCCTGGTCCGCCTGCGACAGCTGGAACCCCCAGGACCCGCGCCGCGTCCTCGCCCCGGTGACCGCCGACGCGTACGCCGAGTGGGAGCAGGAGTACACGGCCCAGGCCAAGCCGCGCGCCGACATCATGGCCGCCGAGACGGCCGCCGCCGCGCAGGCGCAGAAGGCCACCGACGCGATGATCGAGTCGATCGGCCAGGCGTGGCTGGCGGACCAGATCCTCACCTGGCAGAAGTTCTGGGCCGGCAAGCCCGCGAACGACCCGAACCGCCCCGCGAAGGCCCTGTTCACGCAGGCCGGCACCGACCTCACCAAGGCCCGCGACAAGGCCGCCGCCCAGGTCACCCTGGCCAACGCCGCCGTCACGGCCGCCAAGACCGCCGCCGACAAGGCGTCCGCCGCGCAGACCAGCGCGTACGCCATCGCCGACACCGCGAAGACGCCGCGCGGCCGGGGCCTGCTCTACGCCCAGCAGTCCGCGCAGGTCGTGAAGGCGTCGTACGCCGCGACCCAGGCCGCCGCGAAGGCCACGCTGACCGCGCTGAACGCGGCGAAGGCGACCGTCGCCGACAGCAAGGCGCAGCTCGCGCTGTCGCAGACGCAGGCGCACGCCATCAACACCGAGTTCCGGCGGGCCGCCGCCGAGGAGGCGGCGGCTCAGGCGAAGGCCGCCGCCGACGCGGCCGACGCGCAGGCCAAGGAGGCCGCCGCCAACGCGGCCAAGGCCAAGACGGCGCAGACCACCGCCGAGGCCGCCGAGAAGACCGCCCAGTCGGGGGCGGCGACCGCGAAGGCCGCCCGCGCGACCGCCGAGTCCGCGTCCGCGACGGCCCAGGCCGAGCACGCCAACGCGACGCGCGAGCGCGGCAAGGCACAGGCCGCCGAGGCACGCGCCCAGCAGGACGCGGCGACCGCGGCGACCGCACGCTCCGCCGCCGACGCCTCGGGCGCCACCGCCGAGGACGGGTACACGACCGCGATCGAGGCCCAGCAGCGGGCGTACGAGGCCAAGAACCGGGCCAAGGACGCCCAGCGCGACAAGCAGGCCGCGCTGTCCCGGGCCGCCGCGATGGAGGCCGCCGCAGCCGCCGCCGAGGGTACGGCCGCCGCGCAGGAGACACGGGCCGCGGCCACCGAGGCGCGGGCCGCCGCGAACACCGCGACCTCCGCCGCCGCGAGCGCCCAGCAGGAGGCCGCCACGGCGACCACGGCGGCCGTCGCCGCGCGCGCCGCGTCCGTCCGGGCCGACGCCGCCGCCTACCGGGCGGAGTCCGCCGCCGCGACCGCGCAGGCCGCCGCGCGGACCACCCACGCGGCAGCGGTCACCGCGCACGCCGCGGCCGCCACGGCGATCGAGGCGTCCAAGGCGGCGCAGAGGAACGCCGAGAACGCGGAGGCAGAGGCCAAGAAGGCCGCCGCGGCCGCCGTCAAGGCGCGCACCGAGGCGACCGCCGCCCGCTCCGAGGCCGACAGGACGGCGTCCTGGGCGGCCGTCACCGCCGGGTACGCGTACGCCGCCGCCGAACACGCCACCGCCGCCCGCGACTCGGCGGCCGAGGTGATCAAACCGGCCAACGAGGCGATCAACATCGGCACCGCGTACAAGGAGACCGACTCCTCCGCCGCGTACGCCGTCCTGATCGGCCAGACCTCGCTGACGCTCGCCGAGCAGCAGGCCGCCGCCGCGAAGGCCAAGTCCGACGACGCCGCGAAGGCCGCCGCCACCGCGAAGGCCCTCGCCGACAAGGCCGCAGCCGACGCGAAGGCGGCGGCCAAGGCAGCGGCGGCAGCGGCAGCCGACGCCGCCCGCGCCGCAGCGGCCGTCACCGCCGCCCGGGCCTCCGCGGCGGCCGCCGCCAAGTCCGCCGAGGCCGCGAAGAAGGCCGACGCGAACGCCCAGGCGTACGACGCCCAGGCCGGCTCCGACGCCTCCGCCGCCCAGTCCGCCGCGTACACCGCGCGCTCCGAGGCGAACGCCGCCGACGGCGAGGCCACCGAGGCCGAGCGGAACGCGGCCGGGGCGCGGGAGGCCGCCGCTGCCGCCGAGAGCGACGCGGCGAGCGCGCGGGCCACCGCGACCGAGGCCGAGAGCGACGCCACCGGCGCCGAGGCCGCCGCCAAGGACGCGCAGGGCTCCGCCAAGGACGCCGACGCCGCCGCCGACGCGGCCGAGGAGGAGTACCGCAAGCGGATCGAGGCGGACCGCGCGTCCACCGCGACCGGCGGCCCCGACACCGGGCCCGGCCTGAACGCGAGCGACGAGGCGCTGCTGCTCAAGGAGTGCGGGCAGTCCTGCGTGGACGACTACCGCGCCGCGAAGGCCCTCGCCTCGATGGACGTCATCGACTGGGTCAAGCAGAACGGCGCGGACATCCTCCTGGAGTTCATCGGCGAGAAGGACCTCAAGCGCTGCCTGGGCTCCGGCGACGTCGAGAGCTGCCTGTGGACCATCGTCAACGGCCTCGGCCTGGTCTTCGCCGTCGGCAAGCTCCCGGCGCTCGGCAAGGCGATCGTCAAGGTCAGCAGCGGCATCGCGAAGTTCCTGGACGACGTCGTCCAGGCCAAGCACACCCTCGACCGGCTGCGGAAGCTGCTGGAGACCCTGAAGAAGGGGCAGACGGTCGCGCAGTGCCTGCTGACCCTCGCGGACGCCACCGTGGGGTTCACCGCGAAGGCGGCGGCTGCTCCGGCCAAGTTCTGCATGAAGTCGGCGATCAACAAGGACAAGCGGCTGACGGACCTCGCCGAGCTGTCGACCAAGAACCAGCAGGTCCAGGCCGAGATGAACGACATGTTCAGGAAACTGATGGAGGGCAACCTGAACCCCGGCAAGCACACCAAGGGGCTTCCGGGCGCGGGGGGCGTCCAGTACGCCCGCGGCCAGAAGGGCGCGCGGCTGTTCTTCCGGGTGAAGGACGACACGATCGAGATCGTCGGCAAGTCCGACAAGAAGTACGAGACCAAGGTCATCGACAGGCTCAAGGAGCTGTATGGAAATTGAGGTCGACGAGCCGTTCTGGACCGTCCGGCGGCCCGCGCTCACCTTCAGGTTCACGCTGGGCGTGGGTGAGGAGCCCGAGACGCTCACGGACGGGGACGTGCTCATCGAAGGGCCCGGCGGCAAGCGTTGGTTCGCGGTTCTCCAGACGATGGACCTGATCCGCGAGATCATGGACCGCGAACGCGCCGCCGGCGATTCCCTGGGCGGCGCCTACTTCTGGACGAAGGGCCTCGTCATCGTCCGGGAACCGGGCATGGAGGGCATGATCAGGGCCGTCGAGGACCTGTACGACCACTACGGCGACCTCGACGACATCCTGCCCGTGATCACCCCCGACGAGGACGAGTGACCCGGCGCCCGCCCCCACCCCGGGGGCGGGCGCCCCTCATATCACCTTGAACCGCACCAGCGCCCCCAGCGTCACCGCCCCCGGCACCAACGGCACCCACACCGTGATCACCCGGTACGTCAGCACGACCGCCGTCGTCAGCGCCGGCGGCCCCCCCGCCGCCACCAGCGCGATCACCAGCGCCGCCTCCACCGACCCGATGCCGCCCGGCGTGGGCACCATCGCGACGGCCACGGTCGCCGCGAGATACGCGAGCGCCATGTGCAGAGCCGGCACCGGCAGCCCGAGCGCCCGCCCCACGGCGACGAGCCCGGCGGCCTGGAGCAGCGGGAAGGCCAGCGAACCGCCCCACAGCGCCAGCGCCCGCCCGGGACACGTGTGCACGGACCGCGCCTCGGTGAGAGCGGCCCGCAGGAACGTCACGACGGACGCGCGCAGCCGCCGTACGAAGGACAGCGCGACCCCGGTGACGGCCAGGCCGGCGGTGACGGCCGCGAGGAGCGGGCCCGCGTCCGTGTCGGGGAGGAGGGCGCCCAGGCGCAGGGCGCCGGGGAAGGCGAACAACAGGGCGGCCAGCAGGGCGACGCGGGCGACGCTCTCCGCGAGGAGGTACAGCGCGAGGGCAGCCGAGGAGCGGGCCGGCGGCACCCCGCACACGGTCATGAACCGGAGGTTGACCGCGCCCGCGCCGAGGCCGGTCGGCAGCAGGTGGTTGGCGGCGCCGGCCGCGAACTGGGTCGCCAGCAGCCGCAGCCGGGGCAGGCGCTCTGACACCGCGCCCTGCCGGGTGACGGCGGCGGCGACCCAGGTCAGACAGGTCGCCCCGGCGGCGGCGAGCAGCCAGGGCCACTCGGCGTCGTGGAGGTGCCCGAACCCCTCGGCGAGGACGTCACGGTGGCGGACCGCGACGACGGCGACGAGGACGACGGGGACCAGACAGAGGAGTTGGCGCAGGGGAAGGCGCCCGGGTGCGATGGGGACGGTCACGTCGGCAGAGCGTTTCCACCCCGGCACAACAGCGGGTTGCGGACGCGCGGACACCGCATGACGAACGCCCGGCACGCCCTTGACCTCAAGATTGGTCGAGGTCCTACGGTCGTCCCCATGAGCATGGAGATCACCGCCTGGGCGCAGTTGCAGAGCGCCATGTCGGCCCAGGCACAGTCCAAGAACCGCCCCTTCGACCGGGCCACCCTGCGCCGCATCGGCGCCTTCGCCCGCCCGCACCGCAAGAGGATCGCGCTCTTCGTCGTGCTCGGGATGGTGACCGCGCTCCTCGCGGTCGCCGGACCCGTCCTCGCCGGCCGCGTCGTCGACACGATCGTGTCGCACGGCGACCCCGCCACCGTCGTCCGCCTCGCCCTGCTCATCGCCGCCATCGCGATCCTCGAAGCGGCCCTCGGCATCCTAGGCCGGCGGCTCTCGGCGACGCTCGGGGAGGGACTCATCCTGGATCTGCGCACGGCCGTGTTCGATCACGTGCAGCGCATGCCGGTCGCGTTCTTCACCCGGACCCGTACGGGAGCGCTGGTCTCCCGGCTCAACAACGACGTGATCGGCGCCCAGCGCGCCTTCAGCAACACCCTCTCCGGCGTCGTCAGCAACCTCGTCACCCTCCTGCTCACACTCGCCGTCATGCTCACCCTGTCCTGGCAGGTCACACTCCTCGCGCTGGCCCTGCTGCCGGTGTTCGTGATCCCCGCCCGCCGGATGGGCGCGAAGATGGCCGGAATGCAGCGCGAGGCCGCGACCCTCAACGCCGCGATGGGCACCCGCATGACCGAGCGCTTCTCCGCGCCCGGCGCGACCCTCGTCAAACTCTTCGGCCGCCCCGAGGAGGAGTCCGCCCAGTTCGCCGAACGAGCGTCCCGCGTCCGCGACATCGGCGTCCGCACGGCCACCGCCCAGTCCGTCTTCATCACCGCCCTCACCCTGGTCTCCGCCCTGGCCCTGGCCCTCGTGTACGGCCTCGGCGGGCGCCTCGCCCTCGGCGGCACCCTGGAGCCCGGCGCCGTCGTCTCCCTCGCGCTGCTCCTCACCCGCCTGTACGCGCCGCTCACCTCCCTCGCGGGGGCGCGCGTCGAGGTGATGAGCGCCCTGGTGAGCTTCGAGCGCGTCTTCGAGGTCCTGGACCTGAAACCGCTGATCGAGGAGAAACCCGACGCCGGTGACCTCCCGCCCGGCCCGCTCTCCGTGGAGTTCGACGACGTCCGCTTCGGCTACCCCGCCGCCGACCGCGTCTCCCTCGCCTCCCTGGAGGAGGTCGCGGCCCTCGACACCCGGGGCGGCACGGAGGTCCTGCACGGCCTGACGTTCCGCGCGGAACCGGGCCGGACCGTCGCCCTCGTCGGCTCCTCCGGCGCCGGGAAGTCGACGATCGCGCAGCTCCTGCCGCGCCTGTACGACGTCGACTCCGGCGCCGTACGCGTCGGCGGCGTCGACGTCCGCGACGTCACCGCGCGCTCCCTGCGCGAAACCGTCGGCATGGTCACCCAGGACGGGCACCTCTTCCACGACACCGTCCGCGCGAACCTGCTCCTCGCCGCGCCCGGCGCGAGCGACGCCGACCTGTGGGACGCCCTGCGCCGGGCCCGCCTCGACACGCTGGTCCGGGACCTGCCCGACGCCCTCGACACCGTCGTCGGCGAACGCGGCTACCGGCTCTCCGGCGGCGAACGCCAGCGCATGACCATCGCCCGCCTCCTTCTCGCCCGCCAGCGCGTCGTCATCCTCGACGAGGCCACCGCCCACCTGGACAACACCTCCGAGGCGGCCGTCCAGGAGGCCCTGGCCGAAGCCCTCGCCGACCGCACGGCCCTGGTCATCGCCCACCGCCTGTCCACCGTCCGCACGGCCGACGTGATCCTCGTCCTGGAAGCCGGCCGCATCGTCGAACAGGGCACGCACGAAGGGCTGCTGGCGGCGGACGGACGGTACGCGGAGCTGTACCGGACCCAGTTCGAGGGGCGCGAGGAGGAGAACAAGACGGAGGCGGCCGTCGTGCGATGACGCGTCAGCACCCCGCCCGGGGCCCGAACGCCCCCTCCCACGCCCCCCGCGCCACCACGTCCCCGCACACCTCCACCAGCCGCTCCACGTCCCGCGCGTCCGTCGCCACCCCCATCGACGCCCGCACCGCCCCCTGCGCCTGGACGGTGAGCCGGTGGAGGTAGGCGTCGACGTCGGCCGGGTCCCCCCGCACGAGGGCCTCCCGGACCACCTCCGGCGTCATCCCGTTGGCCTCCTCGGCGACACCGGGATTGCAGAAGCAGCCGGTGCGCAGGCTGATCCGGGCCTCGGCGGCGGCCAGCTGGAGGACGCGTTCGTCGACGGGGGAGCCGTCGGGGCGCAGCAGGTTGAAGGCGACCGTGGGACCCCGGTCCTCGGTGGACAGGGGCCCCAGGACCCGGACCGCCGGCTCCCCGCCCGGGTGACGCAGGGCCGTGAGGCCCGCCAGGAGCCGCGCCGTGAGCCGGGTGACGTGGTGGTGGACGGCGTCGTACCCGATCGCGCGATGCCAGGCGACCGCCGCCGTCACGTCGGGCAGCGCCAGGAACGGGAGGGTGCCGTCCTCGAAGCCCTCCGGCGCGGGCGCGGGGAGGTGCCAGTCCGTGTGGGAGGACGAGGCGAGGACCGTGCCGCCCGCGAACCAGGGCCGGCGCAGCCCCGCCAGGGCGTCACGGCGGGCGACCAGGCAGCCCACGCCGGCCGGGAAACCGCTGATCTTGTACCAGGACAGCGCGACGAAGTCCGCCGGGACGGCCGTCAGGTCCAGCGGACCGCTCGGCAGATACGCGGCCGCGTCCAGCAGCACCCGCCACCCCCGGCGCCGCGCCTCACCCACCCACTCCAGCGGATGCCGCACGCCCGTCGCGTTCGACTGCGCCGGGAACGCGAACAGCCCCCGCCCGCCCGCCTCCAGACACGCCGTCACCGCCGCCGACTCCGTACGGAACCCCGGCCCCAGCGGCACCACCCGCACCGGGGCGCCCGCCCGGCGCGCGTACCGGCGCATCCCCAGCACCGAGTTGTGGTCGTCCCCGAGGAACACCAGCGGCGTACGGGGCCCGAACGGGTACGCCTCGGCGACCAGCCGCACGGCCGCCGTCGCGTTCGGCGTGAAGACGACTGTGTACGCCTCGGGCCCCTCCGGCGACGCCCCGCAGAACGCGAGCACCGCCTCCCGGGCCTCCTCCACCAGCCGGGTCGAGGCGAGCGAGGCCGGGCTCGCCGTGTGCGGATTGCCGTACACCCCCGAGGCGAGCCGGGCCGCGCTGCCCCGGATCAGCGAGAGCGGGGCCAGGGCCGCGCCCGTGTAGTCGAGATAGGCGTGGGCCGACGCGTCCAGATACGGGAATTCCCTCTCCCGCAGGGCATCGACCTGACACGAACGGTCCGCCACGGAAGTGGTCGGCATCTCGGAACCTCCTCACCCCGTTCCCGAAAATTCTTCCGAGAACGGGCCGATAAAACCCACGGAAAATGATCCGACGTGATGCAAGAAAGCATGGTCCGTATTTCGCCCCCTTCCGAGTGAAACATGCGCCGGGGAACACTCCGTCCAGCGGAAACGGGCCGTCGGCGGCCACCCGCTCGTGGCAACCTGCGACGCGGGAACGATAGGGACCATTATGGGCCGCGTTCCTTCGCCACGGACAAAGACAACGGTCCGCCCAGCCACTCCCTCCGCAATTCGAACCGGGACATCGCCATGCCGATCGATCTGCGCGCGGAACTCGAACCCCGCGTCGCCCGCCGACTGGACCAGCACCTGACGGACGTACGGGACTGGATGCCGCACGACCTCGTCCCCTGGTCCCTCGCCTGGGATTTCGACAGCTCCCCCTGGCACCCCGGACAGTCCCGGCTGCCCGAGCCCGCCCGCACCGCCCTCACGGAACTCCTCGCCACCGAGGAGGACCTCCCCCGCCGGCACGCGGCCCTCGCCGCCGTCTACGGCCACCGGGGCGCCTGGGCGCGCTGGCTGCACCGCTGGACCGCCGAGGAACAGCGGCACGCCACCGCCCTGCGCGACTACCTCCTCACCAGCCGCGCCGCCGACCCGGCGGAACTGGAGCGGGCCCGGCTGCGGACCCTGTGCGAGGTCCGCGGCGAACCCGCGCCCGACCTCGCCCGCGCCCTCGCGCGGCTCGCCGTCCGCGAACAGGCCGCCGCCGTCCGCTACCGGGCCGTCACCGACGTACCCGACTGCTGCGCCGCACTCCTCGCACGCATCGCCGACGACAAGGAACTCCACGCCCGCTTCCACCGTTCCCTTCTCGACGACGCCCTCCTGATCGCCCCCTCCCGCACGGCGACCGCGATCTGCGCCGAACTCCTCGCGCCCGAGCTGTCCGACGGGTACGGCCTCGGCGTCCACCTCGACCAGGTCGTCCGGCCCCTCCTCGGACACTGGAACCTGCCCGCACTGCCGGGACTCGACGCCGACGCGCTGCGCTACCTCGACGCGGTCGACGCGCTGCTCACCACCCGGCTGCCCGCGCCCGCCGAGCCGCCCCTCACCGTCGGCGGCCGGCCGTGACCGTGACCCTCCGCACCGGGCACACCGGCGACTACGACGCCGTCCGCGCGCTGCATGTGCGCTGCTCCGTCGCCACCCGGGCGCGGCGCTACCACACCGGGACGCCGCAGCTCACCCGCGGCGCGTGGGAGCGAATGAGCGCGCCCCGGGCCGGGTGCACGCTCCTCGCGACGCCCTTCGGCCTGCCCGAGCGGGTCGTCGCCGTCGGGCACCTCCTCTACGAACGCCACCCCGACGTCGCCGAGCTGGCCGTCCTCGTCGAGGACACCTGGCAGTCCCACGGGCTCGGCGGCGTCCTCTCCCGGCGGCTGTACGGGCTCGCCCACTTCATGGGCGTGCGCACCGTCGTCGCCTACGTCGCCGCCGACAACATCCGCGCCCGCCGCATGGTCCAGGGCCTCGCCCGCCTCGCCGGCGGCCACGGGCCCGACGTCCACCTGCTCTCCGACTCCGACGTCCTCGAAACAGTCCTGTCCTGACCGACCCCTCACCGACACGGAAGGTGTCCGATGGCCTCGCTCCGGCCTGCTCGCATGCTCACGGTCTGGTACGCGCGGGTGTTCCTGCGCTCGCTCCGGCATCTGGACCCGCGGGGGGTCCACCGGGTCAACGGGGTGTACACGCCCGGGGGGACGGGGGCGGGGGCGGAGACAGGGGTGAGGGGGCGGCTGCGGCCGGGGGAGGGCGGGGCGGCGGTGGCGGCGGTGCACACGGGGAGCGCCGCCGGGCAGACCGAATCCGCCTGCGGGCAGGCGGGGTTCTCCCCCGCGTCCCTCGCGCCTGGTGGTGACGAGATCCGGCTCGTGGTCGTCGGGGACTCCACCGCGCTGGGGATCGGGGTGGGGCATGCGGGGCAGGCGCCCGGGGCCGTGCTGGGTCAGTGGCTCGCGGAGGAGACCGGGCGGGCCGTACGGGTGTGGGTGTACGGGCGGTTCGGGGCCACGACGGTCTCGCTCGCCGGGAAGGTCGAGCAGGCGGCGCGGGTGCGGCCGGATCTCGTGGTCGTGCTCACGGGGGCCAACGACAGCCTGCTGCCGGTGCCGCTCGGGCGGGCCGCGCGGGCGCTCGGGCGGCATGTGCGGCGGCTCGTGGGGGAGGGGGCGGCCGTCGTCGCGGCGGTCAGCCCGGACGCCGGGTGCGGGGACGCGCTCCCCGGGCCGCTGGGCCGGTTCCTGTCGATGCGGTGCCGCCGGCTCGGGCGGCTCCAGGCACGCCACGCGCTCAGGGCGGGCGCGCGGATCGTGTCGTTCCGCGACGACGACTTCCGTACGCACCGGTCCCGGCTGATCGCCGACGACGGCTTCCACCCCTCCGCCGCCGGGTACGAACTCCACGCGGGACGCCTGATGCACGCCATGCTGGCGTCCCTCCCGGCGCCTCAACTCCCTGCGGTCCACGCGGCCCTGTGCCGACGCCGGCTCAACTCGCTGCGGGCGGCCGCACGGTGGATCGCGCGCACCCCCAACTCCCATGCGGCACCGGCCGCTTCGAGCGGCGAGTACGAGGTGCAGGTCCTCCCGCCGAAACGCCGGCGCCTGTGGAGGACGCCCGAGGGCGGGGTTTCACGCCGGCGGGCGGAGCGGAACAGGGCGGTGCACGCGGAGAGTTGAGGACGTCGGTGTTTCGGGGTGGCCGAGGGGCGGCGGCCCGGGGTGGTCGAGTGCGCCGGTGCCCCGAGAGGCGGGCGAGACGGCAGCTCCCGGGCCGCTCCTCTTGCCCGCACTTTCGTCTCGTCCCGGGCCGTGGGCCGAACCGGCAGCGTCCCGGGGCGGTTGAGGGCGCCGGCGTCCGGGGACGGCCGGGCTCGGCGGCAGCTCCGGATCCCTCGTCCCACCCGCACCTTCGTCCTGCGCCCGCCTTCGTCTCGCCCCGGCTGCCGGCTGGACCCGGTGACTCGTGGCTCCCTCACCTCATCCCGCCTTCGTTTCACCCCGAGCCTTCGGCCGAACCGGCGGCTTCCGGCCCTCTC
Source organism: Streptomyces sp. 4F14 (assembly GCF_048159485.1). NCBI lineage: Bacteria > Bacillati > Actinomycetota > Actinomycetes > Kitasatosporales > Streptomycetaceae > Streptomyces > Streptomyces sp. 4F14. The sequence continues at coordinate 104,037 of NZ_JBLRVY010000012.1, read as the reverse complement.
ACCCCACCCGCACCTTCCCCTCGCCCCGAGCCTTCGGCAGGGCCGGCAGTCCCCGGGCCCGGGACAGGCAGCCCTCCGGGTCGGGGTGGGTCTGGAGGGCCGGGAGGAGCAGGCGCCACATGTCGGTGACGGCTTCCTCGACGTCGGCGCGGCGGGTGAGGGCGTCGGAGACCGTGTGGGTGCCGAAGAAGGCGCCGATGACGGTGCGGGCGGCCCTGGGGATGTCGACGGCGGGGGAGAGCTCACCGGCGGCGCGGGACTGCGCGAGGATCTCGGCGACCGTGGTGATCCAGCCCACGAACGGCGGCGGCAACTGCGTGGAGATCGCGTGCCGTTCGTTCCACAGCCGGTTGCCCGCGCGCACGACGTGGTTGTCGCGGAACTCCCGGGCGACCTCGAAGCTCAGCAGGACGAGCCGCTCCAGGGCGCTGCCGTCGCGCTCCAGGCAGTCGGCGACGACGGGCGGCCAGTGCGTGAAGTGGGCCTCGACGACACTGCGCGCGAGGTCCTCCTTGCTGCCGAAGTGGAAATAGAGCGCCCCGCTCGTGTACCCGCTGGCACGCGCCACGTCGGAAATGCTCGTGCCCGCGTATCCGTACTCCTCGAAGAGCCGCGAGGCCGCGACGAGAACGGCCTTCCTGGTCGTCTCCGCGCGTTCCTGCATCCTTCGCCTCCGGGTCCTGGGAAAGCTCATCGGCCTTTCAGGTGATCTATAGGCGGTGGCGGGAAATGTCAGCAGCGACACGGCGAATCGTTGTTCTCATGATTTTATGTCTGAAACTCTTGTCGTTCCGCCCGCCGTCGCCGCAGTCCAGCAGACCTCTCAGGCCCCGGCCTGGGACCGCACGGTCTCCCGCCATCTGGTCCACCGCCGCTCGGTGGCCGAGGTCCTGCTCACGGACGCGCTCAGAGTCTCGGACACCCGCTTCCTGGTCGCCGCGCAGTGGCCGCTGCGCCACTCCACGTTCCGCCCCGACCCGGAGGGCCGCCACGACCCGGTGTTCGCGGCGGAGACGATCCGTCAGATCGGCCTGCTGATCCCCCGTCTGTTCCTGGGCAGCCCCCCGGAGACCCGCCTCCTCATCAGGACCGTGGGCTTCGCGCTCGACCCCGGCGCCGAACCCCGCGCGGCGTTCGGCGCGAGCGACGTCCTGTGCGAGGCCCGCCTCTCCGACGTCCGCCAAGTCCCCTCCCGCCCGGGCCCGTTGTCGCTGTCGATGCGGGTCGCGTTCTCCTGCGGCGGCGTCCCCTTCGGCCATGCGGAGGGCCGGCTGCGCACCCTGACCCCGCAGCAGTACGAGGCGCTGCGCACCGGCCGCGTCCAGTGCCCGCCCCTCGCGCCCGCCGGGGAGCGGCCCGCGCCCGCCGAGGTCGGGGTGGGCGGCGAGGGCGGGGTCCTGGTGAGCCGCGCCGCCGACGGCACCGTACGCGTCGATCCCGCCGATCTGAGTCACCCCCTCTTCTTCGACCACCCCAGCGACCACGTCCCCGGCATGGTGCTGCTGGAGTCCGCGCGGCAGGCCGTGTGTCTCGCGCTCGGGCGCGGGGCCCGGCTCCTCGGCGCGGATCTGACGGCGACCGGCTTCACGGAGTGGGCGCCCGCGGCGCGCGTCGAGTGCGTGCCGGGGGAGGGGAGTTGGGGGTTCAGGGTGGTGCAGGACGGGACGGCCACCGCGTCGGGGACGCTGGCCTTCGGGCGATGATCACCGTCGACTACGCTCGGCCCGTACCCCTCACACCGGGAGCGTGCCCATGAGTGACTTCGAGATCCGCGACGACCGTACGGCGGGCCGCCTGGAGGCGCTGCACGCGGACGGCGAACTCCTCGGCCACATCGCCTACTTCACGCTGGACACGCCCGAACCGGCCCTGGTCCCGGTGCACACGGTCGTGGAGCCGGCCCATGAGGGCAAGGGCGTCGCGGGCTCCCTGGCGGGGAGGCTGTACGAGATCGCCGCCGAGGAGGGCAGGAAGGTCGCCCCTCTCTGCCCGTACGTCGTCTCCTGGGCGGCCCGCCACCCCGACCAGGCCCCGCCCGCGAGCCCCGAACTCCTGCGCGCGGCGAAGGCGTGGCTGAAGGAGCACCCCGAGGCCCGCTGAGTGGCACGAGCGGGCCCTCATAAGGTCACCGCATGCGCCTCGCCCTCCTGCACACGTCCCCCGCCCACATCCCCGTCTTCGACGCCCTGCGCGACGAGCACCACCCCGCCCTGGTCCTGCGTCACCACGTGGACGAGAGCCTCCTCGCGCGGGCCCGTGCCGAGGGGCCGGAGGCGGTCGCGCCCGCGGTGCGGGAGGCGCTGGAGCGGGCCGTCGCGGAGGGCGTGGACGCGGTGCTGTGCACGTGCTCGTCGATCGGCGGGGTCGCGGAGGCGCAGGGCGAGGGGCTCGCCGTCCCCGTCGTCAGGGTGGACCGGCCGATGGCCGCCGAGGCGGTCGCCGCCGGGGACCGGGTCGTCGTCCTCGGGACGGTCGCCAGCACGCTGGAGCCGACCGCCGCTCTGGTGGCCGAGGAGGCGGGCGGGCGTCCGGTCGCCGTACGGACGGTCCTCGTCGAGGGTGCCTGGGAGCTGTTCGAGGCCGGGGACGCCGAGGGGTACGCCCGGGCGGTCGCGGACGCGGTGGACGCGGTGACGGACGCCGACGCGATCGTGCTGGCGCAGGCGTCGATGACCCCGGCGCAGGGGCTCGCCCGGACGCCGGTCCCGGTGTTCTCCAGCCCCCGGCCGGGGCTCGCGGCGGCCGCCGAGCTGTGCACCTGACCGATGTGCTTGAGAACACAAGTACTCGGCGATCAAGATCGTCCTAATATGAGCCTCAGATCCACTTGATGCCCTTTCAGGCCGCCCTCACCATGGCCCGAAAGACCGGACGAGGCGAGGCACATGACCCCCACACCCTCCCGACGCACCCTGCTCCAGGGCCTGGCCGCGGGCTCCGCCGTGGTCGCGTTCGACCCCTTCACCCGCACCTGGGCCGCGACCGCGCACAGCACCTTCGCCGAGGTCCCGCCCCTGGACGGCACCCTCCTCACCGACCCCGCCTCCCTCGCGGCGGCGGCCGACGACTACGGCCACATCGTGCACCGCACCCCGGCCGCCGTCCTGCGCCCCGGCTCGGTCGACGACGTCGTCAAGATGATCCGCTTCTGCAACACCCACGCCCTCGACGTCGCCCCGCGCGGCCAGGGCCACGGCACCTTCGGCCAGGCCCAGGTGCCGGGCGGCGTGATCATCGAGACGACCCCGCTGAACCACATCGGCACCCCCGCGCACGGCAAGGTCACCGTCGGCGCGGGCGCCGTGTGGATCGACGTCCTGCGCGCCACCCTCGAACACGGCCTCACCCCGCCCGTGTTCACCGACTACATCGAACTCTCCGTCGGCGGCACCCTCTCCGTCGGCGGCATCGGCGGCCAGACCCACCGGCACGGCGCCCAGGTCGACAACGTCCTCGCCCTCGACGTCGTCACCGGCGCGGGCGAACTGGTCCACTGCTCCCCGACCCGCCGCGCCGACCTCTTCCACGCCGTCCTCGCGGGCCTCGGCCAGTGCGCGGTCATCGTCTCCGCGACCCTGCGCCTGGTCCCGGCGCCCACCGCCGCGACGGTCCGCCACTACCTCCTCCCCTACACCGACCTCGACACCTTCCTCGCCGACCAGCGCACCCTCACCCAGGAGCGCCGCTTCGACTACGTCGAGGGCCAGGTCACCGCCGACAAGAACGGCGCCTTCACGGCGTACGTCCTGGAGGCGGTCTCCTACGACGCCGAGGTCCCGGAAGCGGCGCTGCTCGCGGGACTGTCGTACGACCCGGCGGGCGTGCAGCGGACCACGCCGACGTACTTCGACTTCGTCAACCGGGTCGGGCCGGTCGCCGAGGAGCTGAAGAAGTCCGGGATCTGGGCGTACGCGCACCCCTGGCTGAACCTGCTGGTCCCGGGCGAGCGGACCGCCGAGGTGACCCGGGAGATCCTCGCCGGGACCACCGCCGCCGACGTCGGCGCCGGGCTGATCCTCCTCTACCCGCTCGACCGCGCCCGCCTGCACGCACCCCTGCTGCCCATGCCGGACGACCCGGTTCCGTACCTGTTCGCGATCCTCGCGGCGACCCCGCCCGCCGACACGGCCACGGTCGACCGGCTCCTCGCCGCCAACCGCGCGGCGTACGAGCGGACCGCGGCGGCCGGCGGGACGCAGTACCCGGTGGGGTCCATCCCGTTTCGGCCGCAGGACTGGCGGACCCACTTCGGGGCGGCGTGGCCGCAGCTCGTGGCCGCGAAACGCACCTACGACCCCAAGGGCGTCCTCGTGCCGGGGCAGGGCGTCTTCGGCTGAAACGCGGTGACATGAGAGGAACCGATCGGGGTAGGACAGCGGCTGATTCGCGGTCTTGTCCTGGCCGGTTCCCTCCCCTTACTTTTTCCCCTCCTGACGCCTGTACAGGGGGTTCACCATGGCCGTACGCGGCCGGCACCGCCGATACCAGCCGACCCGGATCAACCGCGCCTCGCTCACCGTCACCGCAGGTGGCGCCGGGATGGCGCTGCCCCTCATAGGCGCCGGCACCGCGCACGCCGCCGACGTCCACACCTGGGACAAGGTCGCGGCCTGCGAGTCCTCGAACAACTGGCACATCAACACCGGCAACGGCTACTACGGCGGCCTCCAGTTCACCCAGTCCACCTGGGAGGCGTACGGCGGTCTGCGGTACGCGGGGCGCGCGGATCTGGCCACCAAGGACCAGCAGATCGCGGTGGCCGAGAAGGTCCTCAAGGGCCAGGGGCCCGGCGCGTGGCCGGTGTGCTCGGTACGGGCGGGGCTCACGCGGGGCGGGGACGCGCCGGACATCGACCCGGTGCCGGTGGCGCAGAAGAAGGCGGCCCCCCAGAAGGCGGCTCCGAAGAAGGCCGCCCCGAAGGCCGAGGCGCCCGACGTCCGGCCGCAGGCCACCCCGCAGTCCCGTGCCGGGCGGACCGAGATGTACACCGTCGTCCGCGGTGACACGCTCTCCGAGATCGCGGACGAGAAGGACGTCAGAGGCGGCTGGCGGGGGCTGTACGCCGCGAACCGGAAGACCATCGGCTCCGATCCGGACCTGATCATGCCGGGGCAGCGGCTGAGCCTGGACGGGAAGAAGACGCCCCGGGCCAAGGCTCCGGCGCAGACCAAACCGCAGACCAAGCCCCAGGCCAAGGCCAAGCCCAAGGCGAGCAAGCCGAAGCCGGCGTCGAGCGGGCGCGACGGCTCCCTCGTCGCCCCGGTCAACGCCGACACCGGCACCCGCTACCACGCCACGGGGTCGTCCTGGTCGAAGGGCTACCACACGGGCGTCGACTTCCCCGTCCCCACCGGGACCTCCGTCAAGGCGGTCGGTGCGGGCGAGGTCGTCACCGCCGGGTGGGGCGGCTCCTTCGGCTACCAGGTGGTCATCCGGCACGCCGACGGCCGCTACACCCAGTACGCCCACCTCTCGGCGATCTCCGTCAGGGACGGGCAGTCGGTCGCCACGGGCCAGCGCATCGGCCGGTCCGGGTCCACGGGCAACAGCACGGGCCCGCATCTGCACTTCGAGGTGCGGACGGGGCCCGGCTTCGGCTCGGACATCGACCCGGTGGCCTACCTGCGGGCCGGGGGCGTCAGGATCTGACCTTCGTGCGGTGCCGGTCGGGCCGTCTCAGGGCCAGTGACAGGCCGTCGTAGTAGAGCCGGTACGTGCCGTCCGCGAGGTGGGCGGCATCGGCCGGCACCCACGAGGGAGGACTGTCCGGCACCTGCACGGGGGGTGCCTTCGGCAGCTCCTTCGCCTGCGCGACGGGGAGTGCCTCAGGGAGCTCCTCATGGGCCGGAGCCGACTGTGCGGGCAGCTCCGGCAGGGGGCCGGCGCCGGTGTCCCGCCCCGGCTCGGCCGTCTCCTGCGCGTGCTCGCGGGCCAGCCGCTCGGTCGTCAGCAGGATCAGCCCGCCCGCCGCGACGACGCCGCAGCCGAGCGCGAGGGCGGTGCCCGTCGCGCCGTAGCGGAACGTCTCGCCGAACATCGTGATGCCGACGGCCGCCGCGACCACCGGGTTGACGACGGTCAGCGTGGACAGGGGGGCCGCGAGGCCCGCGCCGCGGTAGGACGCCTGGGACAGGAGCATCCCGGCGGTGGCGAGGACGCCGATCAGGGCCAGCGTGGGCACGTCACCCGCGGTGACGCCGCCCGACCAGTCCACGGCGACCGTCTTCGTGAACACCGACGACATGCCGAAGGCGATACCGGAGGCCGTCGCGAGGAGCATCGCGCGCACCGCCGGGTGCCGGTGCACCGCGCGGGCGGCGACCATCAGGGCGGCCACCGCGCCGGCCGTGGCCGTCGCGACCGCGATCCGCTCGGGCGTCGACAGGGACTGCGAGTCGGCGGCGCCGACCAGCGCCAGCAGGCCCGCGAGGCCGATCGTCGCCATCAGGGCGCCCCGCCAGGCCGTCGCCCCCGCGCGCTGCTTCACGAACAGGGCCGCCATCGGCAGCGCGAACACGATCGTCAGCGCGCCCAGCGGCTGCACCAGGCTCAGCGGGCCGTACGCCAGCGCCACCACGTGCAGCACCCCGCCCAGGCCGTTCAGCGCGACCGCGCCCCACCACGCCGGGCGGCGCAGCGGAGCGTACTGCCCGCTGGAGGCGCCCGGGGAGGAGAGCGCCACCTGTTCCTGCACGATCGCGCCCGCGGCGTACGCCACGGCGGAGATCAGCGACAGGACCACGGACAACGCGAGGGCGCTCATGAGCTGCTCCTCTGCGTGAGGCGGGGGCGCGGGGCCCGGCGCGGCGAACGGTCGGCCTTCATGTCAACAACGATGCCCTGTCGATCTGTTCCTGTCGTCGTACCTGAGCACTCATTGCGTCGTACTCCCGATGGAGTACGAAAGGACCACAGTCCACCTCAGGGTGGTGGTGCCGCAGTGTCGAGCCGAGTCTCCCTCTCCGGCCGTTCTTGGTACTACTGCTTTTCGTGGACCCCGAAACCGGCCTCGACCCCGCCCTCGCCGCCCTCCGCCCGCTCGGCGGCTTCTTCGTCCTGCGCACCCTCCTACCGGGGGCAGGAGACCCACTGCCGACCCTCGCCGACGCGTACGGAAGTCCCTCGTCGGATGTTTACGGACATCCGCTGATTTTCCGTGTCCGCAAGGTCGCCGAGAGTGTCCGCGCCCCCGAGGACCGGGTCGCCGCCTCCCTCGCCCACCAGTCCCTGGCCTCCCGCCTCTGGTCCGTCGCCCTGGGCTCCGCCGCCCTGTACGGCCGCCTCCCCGACCTCGACCCCGCCCTCCTGCGCTGGGACGCGGACGCCTCCGCCCCGGACGACCTGTGGCTCACGGAGGTCCGCCCGCGCCCGGTGGACGACCTCGCCGCCCTGGTCCTCGACGCCCACCTCGAACCGCTGGCCGAGGCACTGCACGCCCGCTTCCGGGTCGCCCCCGGCCTCCTGCGCGGCAACGCCGGCTCCGCCCTCGCCGGCAGCGCACGCCAGCTCATCCTCTGGGCCCGGCAGCACGGCCGCAGCGACGTGGCCGCCGGCACGCGCGCGCTCACCGCCCGCCTCTTCACCCACCCGCTCCTCGCCGGCACCGGCACGTTCACCGGACCCCGGTTCCGGCGCAGCAGCTGCTGCCTGTACTACCGGGTGCCCGGCGGGGGCCTGTGCGGCGACTGTTGCCTCGACGCTCTTCCCCGCGCGCCCCGTCTGGGTGACCATGAGGGCACTGGCCGCTGAGAAGGGGGCTTCGGTTGCGAGTGGGGCTGCTGACCCGCGAGTACCCGCCGGACGTGTACGGCGGCGCGGGCGTCCATGTGGAGTTCCTGGCACGGGAGTTGAGGCCGCTCGTCGACCTCGACGTGCACTGCTGGGGCGAGGGCCGTACCGACGGCGTGCTGCGCCACCGCCCCTGGCCGGTGCTCGACGGCGCGAACGACGCGCTGCGCACCTTCTCCGTCGACCTCGCCATGGCCGCCGGACTCGAAGGCCGCCAGCTCGTCCACTCCCACACCTGGTACGCCAACCTCGCGGGCCACTTCGCGAAGCTCCTGCACGGTGTGCCGCACGTGATGACCGCGCACTCCCTGGAGCCCCTGCGCCCCTGGAAGGCCGAGCAGCTCGGCGGCGGATACGCCCTGTCGAGCTGGGCCGAGCGCACCGCGATCGAGTCCGCCGACGCCGTGATCGCCGTCTCCGGCGCGATGCGCGAGGACATCCTCGCCTGCTACCCCGCGCTCGACCCCGCCCGCGTGCACGTCGTCCACAACGGCATCGACACCGCGCTGTACCGCCCCGACCACGGCACCGAGGCCCTCGTGCGCGCGGGAATCGACCCCGACCGGCCCTACGTCCTGTTCGTCGGCCGCATCACCCGGCAGAAGGGCGTCCCCCATCTCCTGCGCGCCGTACGGGACATCGACCCGCGCGCGCAGGTCGTGCTGTGCGCGGGCGCCCCCGACACCCCGGAGATCGACCGCGAGTTCCGGGAGCTGTACGAGGAGTTGAGCGGCGTCCGGGACGGCGTGCACTGGATCCCGAAGATGCTCCCGCGCCCCGAGGTCATCCAACTCCTCACGCACGCCGCCGTGTTCGTGTGCCCGTCGGTCTACGAGCCGCTGGGCATCGTCAACCTGGAGGCGATGGCGTGCGGGACGCCGGTCGTCGCCTCGCGGGTCGGCGGGATTCCCGAGGTCGTCGACCACGGGCGTACGGGACTGCTGGTCGATGTGGACGGTGACTTCGAGGCCGGGCTCGCCCGCGCGATCGACTCCGTGCTCGCCGATCCGGACGCGGCGCGCGCGTTGGGGGAGGCCGGACGGGTGCGTGCGGTGGGGGAGTTCGGGTGGGACGCGGTGGCCCGGCGCACTGTCGCGCTCTACGCGGAGATCCTCGAACAGGGTTGAGGCGACGCCCCGTTGGGCAATCAAGGGGAACCATAGGGTGAGGGGAGCGGCCATGCGTCGTGGTGGACCTTCGGTGCTCGGGATCGTCCTGGCGGGCGGTGAGGGCAAACGGCTGATGCCCCTGACGGCGGACCGGGCGAAACCCGCGGTCACCTTCGGCGGGACGTACCGGCTGGTGGACTTCGTCCTGTCGAACCTCGTCAACGCCGACATCCTGCGCATCTGCGTGCTGACGCAGTACAAGTCGCACTCGCTGGACCGGCACATCACCACCACCTGGCGGATGTCGAGCCTGCTCGGCAACTACGTCACCCCGGTCCCCGCGCAGCAGCGGCTGGGCCCGCGCTGGTACCTCGGCAGCGCCGACGCGCTGCTCCAGTCGCTGAACCTCGTCCACGACGAACGGCCCGAGTACGTCGCGGTGTTCGGCGCGGACCACGTCTACCGGATGGACCCACGGCAGATGCTCGCGCAGCACATGGAGTCCGGGGCGGGCGTCACCGTCGCGGGGATCCGCGTCCCGCGCGCCGAGTCCTCGTCCTTCGGGGTGATCACCCCGGGCAGCGACGGGCAGGTCGTCGAACGGTTCCTGGAGAAGCCGCTCGACCCGCCAGGGCTCGCGGACGACCCCGACACCGTGTTCGCCTCCATGGGCAACTACATCTTCACCACCAAGACCCTCATCGAAGCGCTCCAGCGCGACGCCGAGGACGAGAACTCCGTGCACGACATGGGCGGTTCGATCCTCCCGCAGCTCACCGCGCGCGGGGAGGCGTACCTGTACGACTTCAGCCAGAACCACGTCCCCGGCGAGACCAGCCGCGACCGGGGGTACTGGCGGGACGTCGGGACGCTCGACGCGTACTACGACGCGCACATGGACCTGATCGCCGAGCGGCCCGCGTTCAACCTCTTCAACCGGAACTGGCCCATCTACACGCACTCCGGCCAGCTCTCCCCGGCGCGCTTCAACGCGGGCGGCATGGCCAGCGAGTCGATCATCAGCGCCGGGTGCCTGATACGGGGGCAGGTCACGCGGTCCGTGCTGTCGCCGGGGGTCGTGGTCGACCCCGGGGCGGTGGTGCAGGGGGCCGTGCTGCACGACAACGTGCGGATCGGGCGCGGGGCCGTGGTGCGGGGCGCGGTGCTGGACAAGAACGTGGAGGTCCCGCCGGGGGCGACGATCGGGGTGAACCCGGAGCGGGACGGGGAGCTGTACACGGTGTCCAAGGGCGGGGTGATCGCGCTGGGGAAGGGGCAGATCGTGAGCTGAGGGGTGCGAGGGGCCGGAGTGGCGACTTAATCCGTTGTTAACTGAGCGTAGCTTGATCGTACTTGACCGTAATCGGTCGAACGGGTTTGACTGCTGCTCCACCCGTCGCCGACGCGAGGCAAGCCCTTGACTGCCGACCTGCTCGCCCCCCTCGACCTGGCGTTCTGGAACCTGGAGACCGCCGAGCACCCCATGCACCTCGGCGCCCTCGGCGTCTTCTCCGCGCACTCGCCCACCGCCGGCGCCCACGCCGCCGACCTCCTCGCCGCGCGCGCCGCCGGAGTCCCCGGCCTGCGCATGCGCATCCGCGACACCTGGCACCCCCTCTCCTTCGGCGCCGCCGTCCGCGAACCCGCCCCCTCCTTCGACCCCCTCCACCACGTCCTCCTCCATGCCCCCACCCCCGACTTCCAGGCCGAGGCGGGCCGCCTCATGGGGCGCCCCCTCGACCGCACCCGGCCCCCGTGGGAGGCCCACGTCCTGCCCGGCGAGGACGGGGTGACGTTCGCCGTCCTGTTCAAGTTCCACCACGCCCTCGCCGACGGCCTGCGCGCCCTGACGCTGGCGGCGGCGGTACTGGACCCGATGGAGGGCCCGGCGCCCCGCGGGCTGACCGCGCGCGAGGAGCCGCCGACGGGGGTACGCCGCCTGCTGAACGGCACGGTCGGGCTGGCCACCGCACTCCCCGCCCGCCTCCGCGACACCCTCTCCGGCGCCGGACGCGCCCTCGACATCGGCGCCTCCCTCGCCGTGTCCGGACTCGCCGTGCGCTCAAGCCCGGCCCTCACCTCCGACGCCACCGGCACCCGCCGTACCGCCGGGGTCGTCATCGACGTCGACGACGTGCACCGGGTGCGCAAGGCCGTCGGCGGGACCGTCAACGACGTACTGATCGGCGTCGTCGCGGGAGCGCTGCGGCGGTGGCTCGACGAGCGCGGGGACGGCACGGACGTCACCCCGCGCGCGCTCGTGCCGGTGTCCCAGCGCCGCCCCCGGACCGCGCACCCGCAGGGGAACCGGCTCTCCGGGTACCTCGTACGCCTCCCCGTGCACCAGCCGGAGCCCCTCGTGCGGCTGGCGGACGTACGGGCCGCCATGGACCGCAACAAGGACGCCGGGCCCGGGCGGGGCGCGGGGGCCGTCGCGCTGCTCGCCGATCATGTGCCGGCGCTCGGGCACCGGGTCGGGGGACCGCTGGCCCGGCAGGCCGCCCGGCTCTGGTTCGACGTCCTCGTGACCAGCGTGCCCCTGCCCGGGGTGGGGCTCAGGCTCGGCGGGCACCCGGTCGTCGAGGTGTTCCCGTACGCGCCCCTCGCGCGCGGGCAGGCCCTCGCGGTGGCCCTGTCCAGCTACCGCGGGCGCGTGCATGTGGGGCTCGTCGCCGACGGCGCCGCCGTACCCGATCTCGACCGGCTCGCCGCCGCCGTGACCGCCGAGGTGGAGACGCTGGTCACGGCGGCAGCGGCGGGTTTGGAGGACGGGCCGGGCGCTCCGTAGAATCACCCGTTCGAAAGCGGACGCGACCGGAGCGCCGCACGGCGAGTCGAGGAACACAGCGCGATGACGGTGACAGAGGACGGCGAGGTCGCGTACGGCCCCGGGATCGACCCCGAGCGGCTGGCCGTCTGCCTGAGCGTGCTGGACGAGCTGGACAAGATCGACGTCGACCACCCCGACGCGATCGCCGTACGCCGCGCCACCGCCGGCATCTACCGCACGGTCAAGCAGCGCCGCAGGCAGGAGCGCCGCGCCGCGAAGACCGCGCACGACAAGTCGGTCACCGAGGCCACCGCGACCGGCTCCGCGCAGCGCATCGACGACGAGACGGAAGGCATCCTGCCGTCCTCGGTCACCGAGGCGGGGAAGATCGCCGGAGTCCTCCAGCGCCCCCGCTCCTGCTACACCTGCAAGACCCGCTACGTCGAGGTCGACTACTTCTACCACCAGCTCTGCGCGGACTGCGCGGCCCTCAACCGCTCCAAGCGCGACGTCCGCGCCGACCTCACCGGCAAGCGCGCCCTGCTCACCGGCGGCCGCGCCAAGATCGGCATGTACATCGCGCTGCGCCTGCTGCGCGACGGCGCGCACACCACGATCACCACCCGCTTCCCCAAGGACGCGATCCGCCGCTTCACGGCGATGGACGACTCCGCCGACTGGATCCACCGCCTCGACGTCGTCGGCATCGACCTGCGCGACCCCGCCCAGGTCGTCGCCCTCGGCGAGCGCATGACCGAGGCCGGCCCCCTCGACATCCTCATCAACAACGCGACCCAGACGGTACGCCGCCTGCCGTCCGCGTACGCCGCCCTCGTCGACGGCGAGTCCGCGCCGCTGCCCGCCGGGGAACTCCCCGCTTACCACGTCATCGGCGCCTTCGGCTCCGGCGCGGTCGACGGCATCGCCGCCCTGCCGCTGGGCTCCTCCGGCAGCTCCGGCATCGACGCGCAGCAGGTCGCCGACCTCGCGCTCGTCGCCGGGAACGCGAGCGTGGAGCGGCACCTCGACGGGACCGCCATCGACGCGGGCGGGCTCGTCCCCGACGTCGTCGACACCAACACGTGGGTCCAGTCCATCGAGCAGATCTCGCCGGTCGAGCTGCTTGAGACCCAGCTCTGCAACTACACCGCCCCGTTCATCCTCATCAGCGCGCTGCGCCCGAGCATGGCCGAGGCCGCGCGCAAGGCCGTCAGCAAGCGGGCCTACGTCGTCAACGTCTCGGCCATGGAAGGGGTGTTCAACCGCGGCTACAAGGGCGCCGGACACCCCAACACCAACGCCGCCAAGGCCGCGATGAACATGGTCACCCGGACCAGCGCCGAGGAGATGTTCCGGACCGACGGCATCCTCATGACGTCCGTCGACACCGGCTGGATCACCGACGAACGGCCCCACTACGACAAACTCCGCCTCGCCGAGGCCGGGTTCCACGCGCCGCTCGACCTCGTCGACGGGGCGGCCCGGGTGTACGACCCGGTCGTGCGGGGCGAGGCGGGCGAGGACGTGTACGGGGTCTTCCTCAAGGACTACGCGCCCGGCAAGTGGTAGGGGTCAGCCCCGCCGGGAGTCGGGTCCTGGCGTGGCCCGCAGCAGGTCCGCGCCCAGCGGTGTGAGGGCGTGCAGGACCGTGTTGGCGTGCCGGGTCGTCGTGGTCAGGCCCGCCTCGCGCAGGGTGCGGGCGTGCTGGCTGGCCGTCGGCGCGGTCGTGCCGAGGCGGCGGGCCAGCTCGCCCGTCGTACAGCCGTCCTCGATGAGCCGCAGGCAGGCGGCCCGGGTGGGGCCCAGGAGGTTGGCCAGGCCCCGCGGGCCCGCCGTGTGGTCGGGGACGATCCACCAGCCGGGGGCGCGGGGGACCGGGTAGACCAGGACCGGCGGCGCGGCGGGGCCGGCCAGGGTGACCGGCAGGCGCCAGGCGAACACCGAGGGGATCAGGACCAGGCCCCGGCCCGCCGGCCGCAGATCGCGTTCGCGCGGGTGGTCGACCTCCAGGACCGGTGGCCGCCAGCGCACGGTCGGGGCCAGACCGGTCAGCAGGGCCTCGTGGCCGCCGTCCAGGACGGCGCGCGAGCGCAGGGCCCGCTCCGCGTCGACCAGGGCCCGGATCCGCGGCCAGTAGGGGGCCACGGCGGTGCGGTGGTAGGCGTGCAGGGCCTCCGCCACCGGTCTCAGCGCCTCCGGGGCCGCATCCCGGTCGTCACGCAGGAGGCGGCCGGGCGCGGTGGCCGGCCCCGTCTCGATGCCCCGGGACGCCTCGGCGCGGGCCAGGAAACCGGCGAAGTCGCCCACCGGAGGCGCCAGCGTGCGCAGCACCCGGACGTGGGCGGGCGGCAGCCGGCTCAGCCCCGCGCGCACCTGGGCCCGCCACGGGTCGAACACCGCACGCCCCTGCGAGGTGCCGAGCCGCACGATGCTCAGCACCGTCTCCCACAGCGGGTCGGGCTCCCGTACGAAGCGGATCCGGGCCAGGTCGTCCGAGGTGAAGTGCACCCGAAGCACCATGCGGTCAGTCTCTCCGGCTCATGCGCCGCTGACCAGCGTTTTTAGGCCACCGCCGAAGAACGTGGCGGCTCGTTCGCGGGCCGGTCCAGGGTGGAGCCCCGGCACATCGCCGCCTGCCACGACGACGGAACAGGACGGGTGAACCGACATGGGACGTACGGAACCTTCCCGCAGGGCCTTTCTTCCCCGGCGCAGAAGCGTGCTTCTCGGGGCGCTCGGCGCCGCCGCGACGACCGCCCTGGCCGCCCGGCCGGCGTCCGCCGCCGCGCGCTACCCGCTGGTCACCCGGGCCGGCTGGGGCGCGGACGAGTCGCTGCGGTTCGCCGCCGACGGCACCGAGAAGTGGCCGCCGGAGTACTACCCCGTCCAGACCCTCAGCGTCCACCACACCGCCGACGGCAGCACCGACCCGGACCCGGCCGCCCGGGTGCGCGCGATCTACCGCACCGACACCATCACCCAGGACTACGGGGACATCGGCTACCACTACCTCATCGACGCGAACGGCCGTGTCTACGAGGGCCGTTGGTCCGGCACCGACGGCACGCCCGCCCACGACGCCGCCGGGCGCCTCGTGACCGCCGCGCACATCGGGGGCTTCAACTCCGGCAACGTCGGGATCGCGCTGCTCGGCACGCTGACCACCACCCCGGCGTCGGCCGCCGCCCGCGCGAGCCTCGTCCAGCTCCTCGCGGAACTCGCCGCCCGGCACACGATCGACCCGCTCGCCACCGTCCTCTACCGCAACCCGGTCAGCGGCGTCACCCGGACCGTCCCGACGATCAGCGGGCACAAGGACTGGGCGGCGACCCAGTGCCCCGGGACCCTGCACGCCGAACTGCCCGCGCTGCGGCGGGAGATCGCGGGAGTGATCGGGGGCTGAGGCCGGCGTTCGTAGGATGAGGGCCGGCCACGCCGGCCGGAACGGACTGTGCCGGGTCGGCGGAGCGTCCAGGCCGACCACGCCGGCCACGTTGACCCGAACGGACCCCAGGTGACGCCCAGTACGAGTGCCCGGCTCCACTCCACCGTGGACGCCCTGCGGGCCGCCCTCGCGGACAGCCCCGACCTGCTCACGTCCACACTCGGCGCGACCATCGACGAGGCGACCGCCGAGGCCGCCCGCGCCGACGGAGTCCCCGCGGAGTTCCTCGACTTCTGCCGGGTGCTGGACGGCGCGAGCTGCGGCCCCTCCGTCCAGCTCTTCGGCCTCGCGGAGGCCCGGGCGCACCAGTTCTACTGCACGCCGATCGTCGACTCGCCCCTGGACCTGTCCCCGGCGAAGCTCTACTGCGTCGGCCTCGTCCTCGAAACCCCCGTCTACCTGGACCGCGCGACCGGCGCGGTCCTGGGCATCCCCCTCGAACACCGGGAGTGGCCGGACGCGGAACGCTTCGATCAACTGGCGTCAGGAGTACCGGAGTTCTTCCTGGAGCGGCTTGCCGCACCGGGGTACCGGCAACTGGCCCTGGTGGACGAGGAGTCGGTGGAGTACGACGGCTGGCTGACGCTGCTGGGCAGGGCCGGGATCACCGCCGCGTGACCGGTCGCGCTCAGTGCGACTCCCGGCTCACCTCGCTCCCGCTCGACCCCACCAGGAAGTCCAGGTCGGCGCCGGTGTCGGCCTGGAGGACGTGGTCGATGTAGAGGCGCTCCCAGCCGCGCCGGGGCGTCGCGTACGCCGCTGTGGTCGCCTTGGGCGGTTCACGGAGGGCGAGTTCCTCGGCGGGGACGTCCACGTCGATACGGCGGGCCTCGACGTCGAGTTCGATGACGTCGCCGGTGCGGACCAGGGCGAGGGGGCCGCCCGCCGCCGCTTCGGGGGCCACGTGCAGGACGACGGTGCCGTACGCGGTGCCGCTCATGCGGCCGTCGCAGATCCGGACCATGTCGCGGACGCCCTGCTCCAGCAGCTTCTTCGGCAAGGGCATGTTGGCGACCTCCGGCATGCCCGGATAGCCCTTGGGGCCACAGCCGCGCAGGACCAGGACGGAGTCGGCGTCCACGTCGAGGCCGGGGTCGTCGATGCGGGCGTGGAAGTCCTCGACGGAGTCGAAGACGACGGCCCGGCCCCGGTGGCGCAGCAGGTGCGGGGAGGCGGCGGCCGGTTTGATCACCGCCCCGTCGGGGGCGAGGCTGCCGCGCAGGACGGCGATCCCGCCCTCGGCGACGAGGGGTTCGGCGCGGGGACGGATCACCTCGGCGTCCCAGACCGCCGCGTCGTCGAGGTACGACACCAGGGGTTCGCCGGTGACGGTCAGCGCCGTCGGGTCGAGCAGCTCCCGCACCTCGCGCAACACCGCGAGCAGCCCCCCGGCGCGGTGGAAGTCCTCCATCAAGTACCGCCCGGCGGGCTGGAGATCGACCAGCATCGGGACGCGCGACCCGATCCGGTCGAAGTCGTCGAGGGTCAGGTCGATCCCCAACCGCCCGGCAATCGCGAGGAGATGGACGACCGCGTTGGTGGAGCCGCCGGTCGCGGCGAGGGCGACAATCGCGTTGTGGAAACCCGCCTTCGTCAGGAAGGTCCCGGGACGCCGGTCGGCGGCGACCATCTCCACCGCCAGCTTCCCCGTCCCGTGGGCGGCTTGGAGGAGCCGGCTGTCCGGCGCCGGGGTGCCCGCGACACCGGGGACGACCGTCCCGAGCGCCTCGGCGACCAGCGCCATCGTGGACGCCGTACCCATCGTGTTGCAGTGGCCCTTGCTGCGGATCATCGCCGACTCCGAGCGGGTGAAGTCGCGTTGGGAGAGGGTGCCCGCGCGGACCTCCTCCGACAGCTTCCACACGCCGGTCCCGCAGCCCAGCAGGGCGCCCTGGAAGGTGCCGTTGAGCATGGGGCCGCCAGGGACGACGACCGCGGGGAGGTCGACCGAGGCGGCGGCCATGAGGAGGGAGGGGATCGTCTTGTCGCAGCCGCCCAGCAGGACGACGCCGTCGATGGGGTTGGCCCGCAGCATCTCCTCCGTCGCCATCGCGGCCATGTTCCGCCACAGCATCGCCGTCGGCCGCACCTGCGTCTCGCCGAGCGACACGACGGGCAGGTCCAGCGGGATGCCCCCGGCCTCGTAGACGCCGTTGCGGACGGACGCGGCGACCTCGTCGAGGTGCGCGTTGCACGGCGTGAGGTCGGAGGCGGTGTTGGCGATGGCGATCTGCGGGCGGCCGGTGAACGCGTCGTCCGGGACTCCCCGGCGCATCCACGCCCGGTGGATGTAGGCGTTGCGGTCCTGGCCCTCGTACCACTGAGCGCTGCGGAGCGTCACGATGAAGCGCCTTCCAATAATCGACACGCAGGTCTAATCTTTGGAACGCCATGGAGCATACGCAGACCTACGACGGACCGACAGACCCGGGAGCCGACCGGCTCGTGGGCTCGGACCGGGTGCTCGCGGTCCTCAAGGAACTCTCCCGCCACCCGGACGGCGTCGGCCTCGACGAGCTGACGCGCCTGATCGGCAGCCCCAAGCCGACCGTGCACCGCGCCCTGAGCGCCCTGCGCCGCGCCGGCCTCGCCGACCAGGACGCCCCCGGCCGGTACGTCCTGGGGGACGAGTTCCTGCGCATGGCGTTCGCCCACCACGAGGCCCGCCCCGACCACGTCCGCGTCCGCCCGGTCCTCGAAGCCCTCGCGCGGCGCTTCGGGGAGACCGCGCACTACGCCGTCCTCGACGGCCACGAGGTCGTCTACCGCGCCAAGGTCGACCCGCCCACCGGCGCGGTCCGCCTCACCTCCACGATCGGCGGCCGCAACCCCGCCCACCTCACCGCCGTCGGAAAACTGCTGCTGGCAAGGGAGTTGACGACCCTCGCCGCCGTCGAGGCGTGGATCGGCGACCGCACCCTGGAGCGCCGCACCCCCAAGAGCCGCTGTACGGCGGACGAGCTGCACGCCGAGCTGGCCGCGACCCGGCGGCGCGGCTACGGCCTCGACGACCAGGAGAACGAGACCGGCATCCACTGTCTCGCCCTGCCCGTGTACCTGACCTCGCCGTCCACCCCCTCGGGCGCGGTCAGCGTCAGCGCGCTCGCCTACCGTTCACCGCTCGCGACGATGGTCGACGCCCTCGACGACATCCGTGCCCTGCTGCCGAGTTGACCCCTCAGGAGACGAACCCCATGCACCTCATGCGCATCGGCGCCCCCGGCGCGGAGAAGCCCGTCGCCCGCATCGACGACGACACGTACGTCGAACTCGCCGACGTCGTCACAGACTTCGGCGAAGGCTTCTTCGGCGGCGGCGGAATCGACCGCATCCGCCCGGTGGTCGCCGAACGTGTCGCGGCCGGCCGGGTCTCCCGCTTCGCCGGAGAACGCATCGGCGCCCCCATCGCCCGCCCCCACCAGATCCTCTGCATCGGCCTCAACTACCGCGACCACGCGGCCGAGTCGGGCATGGCCGTCCCCGACGAGCCGATCCTCTTCACCAAGTCCCCGAACACCCTGATCGGCCCGGACGACGACGTCCGCATCCCGCGCGGCTCCACCAAGACCGACTGGGAGGTCGAACTCGGCATCGTCATCGGCAAACGCACCGGCTACCTCGACTCGGTGGACGACGCCCGCGACGCGATCGCCGGGTACGTCGTCGTCAACGACGTCAGCGAGCGCGCCTTCCAGCTGGAGCGCGGCGGCCAGTGGGCCAAGGGCAAGTCCGCCGAGACCTTCAACCCGGCCGGACCCTGGCTCGCCACCGCCGACGAGATCGACGACGTCCTCGCCCTCGACATGTGGCTCGACGTCAACGGGCAGCGCCGGCAGACCGGCAACACCAAGACGATGATCTTCGACCCCTACTTCATCGTCCACTACCTCAGCCAGTTCCTCACCCTGGAGCCCGGCGACCTCATCAACACCGGCACCCCGCCCGGCGTCGGCATGGGCCTCACCCCGCCCGTCTACCTCCAGCCCGGCGACACCGTCGAACTCGGCATCACCGGCCTCGGCACCCAGCGCCAGCACGTCATCGCGCCCCGCTGATGCGCGCGTTCGTCCTCACCGCCCCGGGCGCCTACGAGGTCGCCGACCTCCCCGCGCCCGAGGCGGCACCCGGCGAGGCCGTCGTCGACGTCGAACGCGCCGGGGTCTGCGGCACCGACGTCGAGTTCTACACCGGCCACATGGCCTACCTCCACCAGGGCCACGCCAACTACCCGCTGCGCCCCGGCCACGAGTGGTGCGGACGCGTGTCCCAGGTAGGCCCCGGCGTCGACCGCTCCTGGCTCGGCCGCCGCGTCATGGGCGACACCATGCTCGGCTGCGGCGACTGCCGCCGCTGCCGACGAGGCCACCAGCACGTCTGCGACCGACGCCAGGAAGTCGGCGTACGCGGCGGCCGGGCGGGCGCCCTCGCCGAACAACTCGCCGTGCCCGCGAGCTCCTTGCACGCCCTGCCGGACGAAGTCGACGCCGAGCTGGGCGCGTTGGTGGAGCCCGGCGGCAACGCCCTGCGCGCGGCCCGCGCGACCGGCGCCGGACCCGACGACCGGGTGCTGGTCCTCGGGCCGGGCACGATCGGCCTCCTCACGGCCCTGTTCCTGCGGGCCCAGGGCGCGGAGGTCCACATCCTGGGCGTCACCCCCGAGTCCCTGGCCTTCGCCCGCACTCTCGGCTTCACCCACGTCTGGCAGTCCGTCCCGGACCTGCCGTACGACGCCGTCGTGGACGCCTCGACGGCCACCGAACTCCCGGCGCGGGCACTGGAGTTGGTGGAGCCGTCCGGGAGGCTGGTGTACATCGGGCTGGCCCGGGAACCCAGCCTGATCGACACGCGGACCCTCGTCCTCAAGGACGTCACGGTGACCGGGATCCTGTCCGCGTCACCGGGGCTCGACGCGGCGATCACCGCCTACGTGGAGGGAGTTGTCGACCCACGGCCGCTCGTCGCCGCGACCGTGGGGCTCGACGATGTGGGGGCCGTCCTCGGGGGCAAGCGCCCCGTGGAGAGCGGCCCCGGGCCCAAGGTGCTGGTGGATCCCGCGCGTTAGAGCGCGGCCGCCGCGCTGTGCAGGTTCTTCGCGGCCAGCGCCAGCCCCTCCGTCTGGGAGTAACTCGCGTCCTCGTGCTCGATGTTGACCGCCATGTCCGGGTCGACCTCCGCGAGGGCGCACAGGAACTCCGTCCAGAACGGCACCTCGTTGCCGACGCCGACCGCGACGAACTTCCACGCCGGGTCCTGGGGCCAGGAGTTGCACCAGAAGCCGTACCCGGTCGGCACCTTGCCGGGCGCGTCCGCCGGGACCCGGGTGAACGACGTGTCGAGGACGCCCCGGATGCCGGCGCCGGGGCACAGCGCGGCGTCCTTCGCGGCGGCGTGGAAGACCAGCGGGCCCAGCCACCTGACGGACGCGATCACGTCCATGCCCTGCCACATCAGGTGCGAAGGGTCCATCTCGGCGCCCACATGGGTGAGTTGGCCCTCGTCCACCAGCCGTTTCAACGTCACCGGCGAGAAGACGACGTTGTGCGGATGCATCTCGATCGCGACCCGCACCCCGTTCTCCCGGGCCAGCGCGTCGATCTCCTTCCAGAACGCGACGGCCACACCCCACTGGTAGTCGAGGACGTCCATGTACACGCCGTCCCACGGATTCACCACCCACGACGGGTACTTGGCGTCCGGATCCGACCCCGGCGTGCCCGACATCGTGACGACGTGCCGCACCCCGAGCAGCCCCGCCAGCCGGATTGTCCGCCGCAGGTCGTCCGCGTGCTTCGGACCCACCCCCGGCAGCGGGTTCAGCGGATTGCCGTTGCAGTTCAGACCGGTCAGCTCCATCCCCCGCTGAGCGAACACGGCGAGATACTCCGCGCGGGCCTTCTCGGAGGACAGCAGCAGGTCCACCGGGCAGTGCGGGGAGGGGATGAAACCGCCCGTGTTCACCTCGACGGACGTCAGGCCGTTCTCCTTCAGGACGTCGAGGGCGTCGGCCAGCGGACGGTCGTGCAGACAGGCGGTGTAGGCGCCGAGCTTGAGAGCCATGTGCGTAACTCCTAGGAGAGGACGGGGACGTCGACGGAAGCGCCGTCGAGGCGGGAGGACTCGACGACCGCGCGGATGATCTCCATCGTCCGCAGCGCGTCCGCGAACGAGGCACAGGCCGGGAGGGGTTCGGCAGCACCCGCGACCTGGTCGAGGAACGCCCGAGCCTGGTACGTGAAACTGTCGCCGTTCGCGACGCCGACCCCCGGCGCCTCCATCGGCACCCCGCCCGCGAAGTAGGGCAGTCGGGGTCCGGCGACGACCTGCCGGGCACCCCGGGTGCGCGCCTCGGGCTGGGCGTCGTCGAAGAGGTACTCGGCCGGCCGGTGCTGGTCGAACGCGGCCCGCCCGCCCACGCCCACGACGTCGAACGCGAGCCCGTTCGGCAGCCCGAAACCGGTCCGCGTCACCGAGAACGTACCGACCGGCCCCGACGCGAACCGGGCCGTGAACGACGCCGTGTCCTCGTTCCCGACCTCCCCGAACTCGTCCGACACAGGAGCCGCGTTGTGCCCGACGACCGCGCCCAGCGGCAGCGGCCGCTTCGTGATCTGCGTCGACAGCGAGGCCCCCGACACCGACGCGATCGGCCCCGCGACGTACTCCGCGACGTCGATGATGTGCGAGCCGACGTCCCCGAGCGCACCCGACCCGGGCCCGCCTTGGAACCGCCAACTCAGCGGCCCGGCCGGGCTGGTGGCGTAGTCGCACCAGTAACGCCCGCTGAACAGCGTCAGATCGCCCAATTCGCCCGCGCGCACATGCTCCCGGATCCCGGCAATCGCGGGCGAGCGCCGGAACGTGTACCCGACGGCCGTCACGACCTCCGCGCCCCGCTCCAGCTCGGCCATCGCCCGCGCGTCCTCGACCGACCCCGCGAGCGGCTTCTCGCACAGCACATGCTTCCCGGCCGCGACCAGCGCCTCGGCGATCGGCCGGTGAAGGTCATTCCCTACGACGATGCTGACCGCGTCGATCGACGGGTCCTCGGCGACCGCCTCCCAGCTCGGCAGCGCCCGGTCGAAGCCGTAGCGGCGGGCGGCGTCCTGCGCCAGCGCCGTGTTCGCGTCGGCTATCGCGGCGAGCCGGACCGGGGGGAGACCGGCGCCGAACACGGTGTTGACGTTGCGGTATCCGGCCGCGTGACTGCGCCCGGCCATCCCGGCGCCGATGACGGCGACGGAGAGGGGCTTGTCGGTCATTGAGGGTTCCTTAGGTAGAAGAAGCAGAGCACCCCGCATGTTCTGGAGCGCTCTATTGAAGCGCTTTAAGAAAGGGCCTGGGAAGACCCGGCCAGCAACTCCGCGATCCGCTCCCGCATGAACACCGACGACTCCCGCGCCCGGTCCTCCCACGCGAACACGCACGCCGTCAGCGTCCCGTCGAACCCGTTCGCCCGCAGCGCCGTGAACAGCTCGTCGAAGTCCACCTCGCCCTGCCCGATGTCCAGATGCTGGTGGACCCGGGCGGCGGTGCCGGGCGGGTTGAGGATGTACCGGTTGCCGGAGGACGCCGTGTGGTCGAGGACGTCGGCCAGGTGGACGTGGGTGAGGAGGCTGCCCGCGTGCGCGATGATGCCGGGCGCGTCGTCGCCGATGTGGAAGGTGTGCGGGGCGCAGTAGAGGAACGTGACGTTGGGGTGGTTCACACCCCGGATCAGGTTGACCGCGTCGTACCCGTTCTCGATGAAATCGTCCGGGTGCGGCTCCAACGCCAGCTTGATTCCCTCGCGTTCGAGCAGCGGGAGCAGCTCGTCCAGGGACTTCCAGAACTGGGCCTCGCTGCGGTCCGGGTCCTCGGGGCGGCCGTTGAACTCGGAGATCATGCTGTCGACGCCCAGGTCGGCGGCGATCTGGATCGACCGTTTCCAGTAGCGGACGGCGGCCTGACGGGCGTCCTCGTCGGGGCCCGACCAGCGGAACAGGGGGAGCAGGGAGGAGATGCCGACGCCGGCCGCGTCGAGGGCCTTGCGGAACCCGCGGACCGTCGCGTCGTCCACCCGGGGGTGGCGGAAGAAGGGGATGAAGTCCTCGCGGGGTGACAGCTCGATCCAGTCGTATCCCAACTCGGCGACCACACCCGGGAGTTCGAGCAGCGGAGTGTCGCGGATCATGTAGGGGTCGAGAGCGATCTTCATGAGGGGGTGCCTTCCGGGATCAGTGCCACGTGGTCCGACCCGTGCTGGAGGGGGCGTTGGAGGGTACGGCCGAACGGGACCGCACTCATCAGCGCGTGCCCTTCGCGGCGAACGCGGCGACCTTCTCGACGTTGGTCTTGTCGACGAACGCCGGACCGGTCAGGACGGGCGCCTCCCCGCCGCCGCTGGAGTTGCCGTTGTTCTTGTAGAGCCACAGCGCGTCGACCGCCAAGTAGCCCTGTAGATAGGGCTGTTGGTCGACGGCGAACTCGATGCTGCCCTTCTGGACCGCGGCGACCAGCTCCTTGTTGAGGTCGAAGGTCGCGATCTTCGCCTTGGACCCGGCCTCGGACACCGACTGCACGGCCGTCAGCGCGATCGGGGCGCCGAGGGTGACGACCTGGTCGATGGACGGGTCCTGGCGGAGCTTGGCGGTGATCGTGGACTTCACGGACGGCATGTCGGTGCCGTTGACGTTGAGGATCTCGGTCTGCCCGCCGAAGGTCTTCTTCACCCCGGCGCAGCGCTCTTCGAGGTTGACGTCGCCCTGGGACTGGATGACGCACAGGGCGCGCTTGGCGCCGGTACCGTCGAGGCGCGTGCCGAGGGCCTGGCCGGAGACGGACTCGTCCTGGCCGAAGAAGGAGAGCAGGCCCTGCTGCTTCCAGACGGCGAGGCCCGCGTTGAGGCCGACGACCGGGATGCCGGCCTGCTCGGCCTTGGCGACGACGGCCTTGAGGGCGTCCGGCTTCGCCAGCGTGACGGCGATGCCGTCGACCTTCTGGTCGATCGCGTTCTGCACCAGGTTCGCCTGGTCGCCGGCCGTCTCGTCGTTCGCGTGGACCAGCTCGACGTTGTCCTTCGCGGCGGCGGCCTCGGCGCCCTTGCGGATCGTGTCCCAGAACGTGTCGCCGGACGGGGCGTGGGTGACCATCGCGATCTTCATCCGGGGAGTGTCGGCCTTGCCCGCCGAGGCGTTCCGGGCGCTCTCCTCGGCCTTCTTGCCGCCGGAGGCGCTGGAGCAGCCTGCCAGCGTGAGGGCGGTCACGGCCGCCATCGTGAGGGCGAGTCTGGGGCGCGGTCGGGATGTCCTGACAACTTAAAGCGCTTTAAGTGCTGGTACTATCGGCCTGGCTCCGGCAGGGTGTCAAGGGTGGTGTAGGGGTCGGATTCCGGTAGCGGGAGGCACAGGTGGAGAACGGCAGGCGCCCCCGGCTGGAGGACGTCGCCGCGAAGGTCGGCGTCTCCACGGCCTCGGTGTCCCTCGTGCTGCGCGGCGTCCCCGGCCCCAGCGAGCGCACCCGCCAGCGTGTCCTGAAGGCCGCCGCCGACCTCGGCTACCAGGTCGACCGCACCGCGAGCACCCTCGCGAGCAGGCGCTCCCGGCTCCTCGGCGTCATGGTCGACATCCACAGCCCGTACCACGCGGAACTCGTCGAGCACCTGCACGACGCCGCCGAGGAGGTCGGCTACGACCTCGTCCTCAGCACCCTCACCCGCACCCGCGACGAGAACACCGCCACCCGCACCCTCCTCGCCTTCCGCAGCGAGGCCCTCATCCTGCTCGGCCCGACCTCCCCCGCCGAGACCCTCGCCGCCCTCGACGCGCAGGCCCCCGTCGTCGCCGTCGGCCGCCGCATCACCGGAGCCGCCCTCGACGTCGTCCGCACCGCCGACGACGGGGTCGGCCAGATCGTCGACCACCTGGTCGGGCTCGGCCACCGGGACATCGTGTACGTCGACGGCGGCAAGGGCGTCATCGCGACCGACCGGCGCCGGGGCTACCGTACGGCGATGCGTCGGCACCGGCTCGACGGGCGGATCCGGGTGCTGTCCGGCGACCACACGGAGGAGGCGGGGGAGCGGGCGGCTCGGCAGCTGCTCGCCGGGGGCGAACTGCCCACGGCTGTCGTCGCGTTCAACGATCCGTGCGCGATCGGCGTCCTGACGGGCCTGACGCGTGTGGGAGTCGACGTGCCGGGTCGGGTCTCCGTCGCCGGATACGACGACGACACGCTGTCCAGGCTGAGCTGCTTCAACCTCACGACCGTCAGCCAGGGGGCGCGGGAGCAGGCGAGGCACGCGGTGACGGCCGCCGTCGAGCGGCTCGACCAGGGGCGGACGGTGCCGCGCGAGGTCGTGCTCACGCCGCGGCTCGTGGTGCGGGGGTCGATCGTCCGGGCGGTCTGAAGGGGCGGCTCTGGATGGAGCGCTCTGTGCGGGGGATCAGGCGGGGGGAGTGGGGGCGGTGTCTGGGGGGTCTTCCGTGCGGGCAGGGGATCCGAAGGCGTTCGGTATGTCCGCGAGGTCCATGCGGACCCCGGGTTCCAGACGAGTGTTCTCGGCCATATCGACGATGCGCCGGGCCAGTTCGAGTACGACCCTCTCGTAGGTGTTGCGAAACGACGTGAGTTTGATGAGTCCGTACAGGCCGTACTCCTGGTATCTCCGGGGTAGTTCGGGGCCGATGGACTGCACCTCGCTTACCACGCGCGGGATCTGACGGGGTGGCACGGGTGTCCACAGAGCCGGGACGATCGCGCTGGCCCAACCGGGCTGCCCGTTCCGCCAGCGCGCCTTGCGCTGCATGAAAGCCCACCATTCCCTGCCGCACCAGGAGCTGGCGAAGTAGCGAGGCGACAGGAGCGGCACGAACACCCGGCAGTTGGCGAGCGCGTCGGCCACCTCGTCGCTCCAGATCCTCCCTGCCGTGATCGACTGGTCCATGAACCCGGCGGTGCCTGGCTCCACCACGGTCAGGTTCCGGATGTGGCCGGTCAGGTCGTGGAAGAGGCGTTGGACCCAGATGTTCGGGTCACTGTGGTCGCGGAGGTGGAGGTGGGGGTAGCTCAGGAAGAAGTACGGCTGCCCTGAACTCGGAGTCGGGATACGGGCTTTGCGCGCCGACCGATACTGCACGGCCAGCTCGGGTCGCCCCGCCTCCTCAGCCAACTCCACAAGCACCCCACGCACTTCGTCCTCAGCCCCCCGCACCTCCCCCGCCCGCACCAGCAACTCCGCCACCCGCTGCACCCCCACCACCCCCTGCCCCACCGCCTCCTCCACCCAGTCCAGCGGCGGCACCCCCAACGCCTCCACCACCCCCTCCAACGCCCGCACCAGCGACCCCAACGACACCTGCCGCCCGGCCCCTTGAGTCCACCGCGCCCCCATCCTCCCCAGCGGCAGATCCCCCCGCGCCCGCAACGCCCCCTGCGGATCGGCCACCACCGCGGCCCCGTCCCCGTCCGACGGATGCCGCCCCGCCAGATACCGCGTCACCTGATCCCGGGTAGCCCGCTCCTCCGACCTCCGCACCAACTCCCGCAGCACCTCGGCGACTTCGGGAGGGTAGGTGAACGCCCGCCGGTTCCACGGCAACGCCTCGTGCGGCAACGGATCGGCCCCGTCCGGCAGGACCGGCGCGTACGGCGCCAGCATCCCGGAGAGGAACACCTCGGCGAGATGCTCGGGCCCGGAGTCCGGTACGGCCGACCGCTGCACGAGCCGCATCAACGGCACGGTCAACGCGGTCCCCGCACAGGCGAGGTGCGCCGCGAGCCGTCGAGCCTCGTCGGAGGCGCCGGAGAGGAAGTCCTCCAGGGCGTCTTCGACGGACTCCCCGAGAGCCGCCGCCACCCCGTGAGCCTCCCCCCGGCCCTCAACTCCCTCGCCCCCACCCCGCCCTCCAAGCCCGTCAGCCCCACCCCGACCCCCGAGCCCGGCACGGTCTCCCCACCCCGCGACCCCCGCCACCTCCCCGCCGGCCACCACCTCAAGCTGCCCGGCGTCATAGAAATGCAGCGCCACTTCCCCGGCCGGTGCCCCCACCAACCGTGCCCAGGCCCGCGTGGATGTCCCCCGCATCACATCCACCACCGGCACCGGCGTCTCCGGCACCGGCAACACCCCCCGTCCCAACTTCGGGTGCCGCACCCGGAGTTGGTGGTTCGCGACAGCCGCCCGCGCGGCGGAGGCCATCAGGCGGACCGTCGGCAGCCCGGTGCCCGCCCAGGTCTCGACGGGCAGGACGTGGAAGACGGCGGTGGGCCCCTTGAGCGCCCACCCCGTCACAGCCCGCTGCACCGCCCCGGTCCGCCACTGATACCCGACCCCGTCGGTGAGGACGACCAGCAGCGTCCGCTCCCCGGGCCCGGGATGCGCGGGCGGCGCCCCCTGCCGGTACGGCTCCGCGGTGACCCGGGGCCCGGCGGGGTCGTCGGTGTCCATGCCGAGCAACCGGATCCGCCGGAACGCCCGCAACCGGTGCAGCTCCTGGTGGAGTTCGCGCGCGGCGTCGTGCCACACGGCCATCGACACCCCGTCGTCGACGACGAGCGTGAGATCGAGCAACGGCTCGCGCGCGGGCGCGAGGACGACGTCCCGGAAGCCGTCGGCGATCGCCGTGACCGTCGCCCGGACGTCGAGCCGCAGCGCCGTACGGGACCGTACGGAGGACCGCAGGGGCCGCAGTGACCGGGCGAGCGCACGGGCGTCGGGCAGCGCCCGGGGTGTGGGCAGCCGGGTGGGGGAGACGGCCGTGGCGGCGCCGTCGCTCCAGTCGGCGGCGGCGTAGAGGGTACGGGCCGCAGCGGGCCCGGAGTCGTCGGGCCCCCGCCCGCCGCGCTCGCGCCCCGACGCCCGCGCGCCGCCCGTTGGCACGGCACCGTCCGCCGAGGCCGCCAACCCTTGAAAAGGCGTACGCGGATGGGCCGCGAGCCAGAGGATGTCGGCGAGTTCCTCGGGCGTCGCGTCGTACCCGGCGGCGGCGAGCGCCGCGTGCAGGAGGTCGATCACGGGGCGGGGTCCGTGCCGTCGAGGGGCCGCAGCACCGCCCGCAGGACGTGCGGTTCGAGGCGTACGGTGCTCAGCCGCAGGTGGATCGCGTTGAGGAGCTGGTCGGTGGCGAGCCGTCCGCCGCGCCCGGCGTCGTCGAACTCGGCGATCATCTGCTCCACCTTGGCGACCGTCTCGGCGTCGGCCCCGGTGAACTCGGCCCCGAACTGGGCGCGTACGACGTCCTTGAGGTGGTCGGGGCCGGGGTCGCGCAGGTCGAGGCGGACGCAGCGGCGCAGGAACGCGGGCGGGAAGTCGCGCTCCCCGTTGCTGGTGATGACGACGACCGGGAACTCCCCGCAGTACACCCACCCGTCCACGACGGTCGCCTTCGGCGGGGGCCCGGCGTCCTCGGGGGCCCGGTAGGGCACGGGCCGGGTGACGGCGACCTGGGCCTCCCGGTCGCCGCTCTCCTCGGAGCTGCGGCTCAGCTCCGGGATCTCGAAGGCGCCCTCCTCGAACACGGTCAGCAGGTCGTTCGGCAGGTCGATGTCGCCCTTGTCCAGCTCGTCGACCAGCAGGACGCGCGGGGCGCCGGGCGGGGCGGCGAGCGCGGTGCCGAGCGGCCCGAGGGAGACGTACCGCTGCACGGGCGGGGTGCGGGTCGGGTCGGCGGTCGCGTCGCGCAGCCGGGCCACCGCGTCGTACCGGTAGAGGGCGTCGGCCAGGACCGAGCGGGAGTTGACGGCCCAGTGCAGGACCTCGCCGAGGCCGAGGTCGTCGGCGAGCGCGTGCGCCAGCGACGACTTGCCGACCCCGGGGAAGCCGGTGACCAGCAGCGGGCGGCGCAGGTGCAGGGCGGCGTCGACGACGGCGGCGTCCTCGGGGCGGATCACGTACGCCGGGCGGGCGGGGCGCTCGGCGCCGAAGCGGCGCCAGGGCGGGCCCTTCGGCAGCGGCACGGGCAGGGTGTCGTGCGGGTGGCGGAACAGCCCGCCGGGGGAATCGGCGCTGGTCACGGGCGTGGTGTCCTTCCGGGAACGCGGGGGCGCGGCCGAGGGGGCAGCCGGCCGGGGTCGTCCCACAGCAGCACCAGGCCGGGCGGGGCCCCGTCCCGGTCGCCGCGCAGGTCGCGGACCTCCTCGGGCAGCAGCCGGGGGTGGACGCCGGTCCGCAGCTCACTGAGGTCGCCGCCCTGCCGTACGCCGTCCACCCGCCGGTGCCAGGTCATCACCGGCACCCCGGCCTCCGCGCAGTACGCCACGGCGGGCACGAACTCCCGGCAGTCACCGGAGAGTTCGACACACCCCACGTCGGGCCGGGCGGCGAGCGCGGACCGCAGCCCCGGCAGGTCCCCGGCGTCCCGCCGCAGCCAGTGGTGGTCGCCGGCCGCCCCGTCGCTCCCGCAGGCCAGCCAGCGCCGCTCCCACGGCGTACGCCGCCCCACGCACCGCACGACGACGGTCGCGACCTGCCCGAGCGGCGTGTTGTCCGTGCCCTGGTGGCGGACCGGTATCCGCTCGACCTGAAGCTCCAGCTGTCCGTGCGGCAGGAAGAACTCCACCCCGAGGTCGCGGCGCGCGTCGAGGAGCGGCTCGACCAGCTCGGCCAGCGTGAGCTGGGTGCGCCGCCAGTCGGCCGTACGCGCCCCCGGCAGCCGCTGGGGGCGCGGTTCGGCGGGGTCGACGAGCCAGGCGGCCGGCGTGTAGCGGCCGTCGCCGGTCGGCGCCTCGGGGTCGTCGACGTCGAGGCGGACCAGCAGCCACGCCTTGCCCCCGTGCCGCCGCGCGGCCTCCTGCCGTACCGCCGTCAGCCGGGCCCTCAGCGCCCCCGTGTGGCCGGTGCGGTGCGCGACGTCCGCGCTCCAGCGGATCAGGCCGCCGCCGTCGCCGGTGCGCTCCTGCGCCTCGGCCGCCAGGAGCGACGTGAAGCGCAGCAGGGGCGGCAGCGCGATGTCCTTGCCGCAGCCGGCGGCCTCCAGGGAGCGCAGCAGCGCGTCCGTGCCGTCGGCCGCCGTGGCGTGGTGGCGCAGCCGCCGGTCGTACAGGGCGGTCGCGCGCGCGTCCGGGAAAGCGGCCAGGAGCGCGGTGAGGCGGGTGTGCTCCTCGTGGGTGAGGAACTCGTTGGGCCGCAGGTCGCGGCCGGCCGCGCGCAGATCGCCGGGCAGCAGGTCGACGAGGGTGGGGACGCCGTGCGGGGTGCGGGCGGCGGCGGTCACGATCTGCCGGGCCGTCGGCTCCCCGGCCCCGTCGCTCACCGGCACCACCACCGGCGCGCGTTCCGCGAGCCGCGCGGCGCACGCCGCCCGCGCCGCCCCGTCCGCCAGCACCTCGTCGAGCAGCCCGGCGAGCGCCACCTCCTCGGCCGTCGGCGGCACCAGGAACTCGCCCGACACGGCCGTACGCCCGTCCCAGTTACGGCGCGACAGGCTCGGCTTCTGCGCGGTGAGCCGCTTCTCGCGCAGCGCCGCGAACTCGGCGTCGACCCGGTCGCTGACCCGGTGCAGGTCGGGCAGGACGTCATGGGTGCCGTCGTCGAGGAAGCGCAGCAGCGTACGCGGGAACAGGCTCGCGGCCTCGCCCGGCGCCCAGTCCTCCGGCCGGGCCACCTGGGCCCGCTGGCCGGTGCTGCACGCGTGCAGGACGAACAGCCCGCGCTCGGTGACCCGGGGGCTGTCGGTGACCACGCCGACCCTGCTCAGGCCGCCCCCGCGCGGCTGGTTCTGACAGGCGTTCAGCGCGACCGCCACCTTCGGCACGCCCCGCCCCTGCCGGGCCCCGACCCGGGTCGACCGGAGGGCGAGCTGGAGCGCGTCCACGTCCACGACGTACTTCGTCGCCGGGGTGCTGTCGGCGAGGACGAGGACATGGCTGCCGCTGGTGTCGACCAGGCCGTGCCCCGACCAGAACACCCACAGCAGCTCGGCCTCCAACTCCGCCATCCCTTCGAGGAGATGCCGGGCGACCGCGCCCGAGGACGCCTCCCGCCGGGGGACCGGCGCCGGGTGGTCCGGGTCGAGCGGGGACGCGAAGAGGGTGACGTTGCCGGCGGGCACCCCGCAGCCGTCCACCAGCCACGACACGAACGCGTACGCGTCCGCGCACGGGCCCCGGACGTCCCAGTCGGGGTCCTCGTGGGCCTCGACCGCGACGACCAGCGCGTGGGTGCGGCGCGGGTCAGGCACCGAACAGCTCCCGCTCCAGCGCGCGGTACAGCGGGGCGTGGTCCCAGTACGCGGAGTGCGCGCGCAGCAGGGGGCGGCGGGTGTCGACGGCGACGTCCCTGACCCGGTCCGCGCCGAACACCGGGGCGGCGACGTGCGCCAGCGGGTCGCGGGGGTCGTACACGTTGATCCAGTGCCGGGGGAACGACGCGGGCAGCGGGTCGCCGACCGACAGGGAGTGCAGGGC
Organism: Streptomyces sp. 4F14; assembly: GCF_048159485.1. Lineage (NCBI taxonomy): Bacteria > Bacillati > Actinomycetota > Actinomycetes > Kitasatosporales > Streptomycetaceae > Streptomyces > Streptomyces sp. 4F14. Next base: position 72,545 of record NZ_JBLRVY010000012.1, on the reverse strand, counting down.
GTCCAGTTCGTACAGGAACGGAGCCTGCGAGCCGACCGTGACCAGCGCCCGCACCCGGTCGCCGAGGTCCTCGGTGGCCAGCAGGTCGACGCAGGCGATGCCGCCGAGGCTGTGCGCGAGCAGTACCACGGGCGGCGCCGCCTGCTCGACGGCCTCCCGGATGTGCCGGCGCAGCCCCTCGCCCCGCGCCTGGTAGCGCAGGATGTCCCCGATCGGCGGCGCCGCCTGCGCGCTCAGCTTCGTACGGCTCCTGCGCACCCGCCACGACGCGGCCCACTCCGTACCCCGCCAGAACGGCAGCCACACCGGGCGCGTGACGTCGGAGACGACGCCGAGCGCCGCTCCCGGCTCGTTCAGCGCCCGCAGCACCGCGCCGAGCAGCTCCTCCACCCCGCGCCCGTCGAGGCTCGCGCCCGCCGCGTCCCAGCGCGGGTCCGCCGCGGCGAGCGCCGAGGCGACCACGGCCCGGGCGGTGACCTGACGGACGGTCGTGACCTGCGCCGTCGTCTCCCGCAGCAGCTCCGCCAGCGCCTCGCCGACCTCACGGGCCGCCTCGGCGACGTCCTCGGGGAGGAGACCGTGCGCCTGCGCCGCCTGCCGTACGGCGGGGTCCTCGGCCAAGTCCGCGAGCAGCGGGGAGAGTTCCTCCACGGGGGTGAGGGCGCGCGGCGGTACGTACGCGCCGGCGCCGCGCTCGTCCTCCTCGGCCAGCAGCCGGAGTTCGGCCAGCGGGTCGGCGTCCAGGAGGCTCCAGGACGCGAGCCGGACGTCCTCACGCGGACGCGTCGGCAGCGAGGCGCCGGACAGGTGGAGGCGGGCGCCGTGCTCCTCGCCCCAGAAGCAGGGTACGAGCGTCAAGTCACGGTCCAGCCGGGCGAGTTGACGGGAGACGAGGGTGAACAGGGAGGTGTACCCGTCCTCGCGCACACCCGTTCCGTGGACCAGAACAACGCTCGTCATCGCGCCCCCCGCGGCTGGTTCCCGGGGTCAGTGTGGCAGAGGCGGGGTGGGGGCGAACCCTGTTGTGCGGATCGGAGCGGTTTCGGGCGGGGGGTTCCGGGATTGATTTCTACAGTGCTGTAGATTTTGCCTCGGGTTTACCGGGGTGGTCCCGGAGCCGGTGACGAGAGAGCGAGGTGGCCCATGTCCGTCGACATGACGAAGGGTCAGCGGATCAGCCTGGACAAGCCGGACGGCGGCGCGCTGACGTCCGTACGCATGGGGCTCGGCTGGCGGGCCGCCCGGCGCAAGGGGTTCCTGGCGAAGCTCGCGGGGCCCAAGGAGATCGACCTCGACGCGTCCGCGCTGCTCTTCGCCGACGGGCAGCTCGCCGACGTCGTCTTCTTCCAGCACCTCGTCAGCGACGACGGGTCCGTACGGCACCTCGGCGACAACCTCACCGGGGGGAGCGGGGCGGGCGGGGACGACGAGGTCGTGCTCGTCGACCTCGGGCGGGTGCCGGGGCGCGTCGACCAGATCGTGTTCACCGTCAACTCGTTCACCGGGCAGACGTTCGCCGAGGTCGAGGACGCGTTCTGCCGGGTCGTCGACGAGGTCACCGGCGGCGAGCTGGCGCGCTACACGCTCAGCGGGGGCGGGGCGTACACCGCGCAGATCATGGCCAAGCTGCGGCGCGGCGGCGGGAGTTGGCAGGTCGAGGCGATCGGGGAGCCGGCCACGGGGCGGACGTTCCAGGACCTGCTGCCCGCGGTCTCCGCGCACCTGTGAGGCGGGCCGGCCTGCTCGGTGGGGCAGGCCGGCCGGGCGGGGTCAGTCGCGGGAGTTGCCGAACAGCAGGCGGTAGCCGACGAGCAGGACCAGTGAACCGCCGATCGCCGCGCCCCAGGTGTACAGGTCGAAGAAGTCCTTCACCACCGGCCGGTCCAGGAACTTCGCGGAGAGCCAGCCGCCGATGAAGGCACCCGCGATCCCGATCAGGGTGGTGCCGATGAAGCCGCCCGGGTCGCGGCCGGGCAGCAGGATCTTGGCGATCGCTCCGGCGAACAGGCCCAGGATGATCCAGCTGATGATGCCCACGGTGACCTCCGTAAGGGGCGGCGAAAGGGGGACGCCGCCGGCGTTCAAGGTTTGCGTACTTGCGCAATCCTACGAATAACTCCGGCGTCCTGACCAGCACTTACCGTCCCTGGTGCCGCCCCGTCGAGGTTCTGTCACGAGATCAGGACAATGCGTCGCGGATCCGGTGTCTTCGGCGTGAGCGTGGACATCAGCGCCGATGCACACGCCGGAACGGCCGGTGTCATACCTGAGGAGGAGGCGGGGCGGTCCGGCTGGTGCCGTCGCACCAAGCCCAAGTGCCAGTAAGGGCACGATGCTCGGCAGGGGTGCCGAGGGCGAACCTGGCAGGGTCCTCGCACCTCGACTTGGAGAGACCGCTTCCGTGGCTACCTTTCTCTACCGCATGGGCCGCACGGCCTTCCGACGACGCTGGCTGGTGGTGCTGCTCTGGGTCGCCCTGCTCGGCGGCCTCGGCGCGGGAGCCGTGAGCGCGCCCGCCGCCGAGGACAACGGCACCTCGTTCATGCCCGGCATCGAGGCGCAGAAGGCGTTCGACCTGATCGGCCAGCGCTTCCCGGGCCGCGACTCCAACGGCGCCAGTGCCCGCATCGTGTTCGTCGCGCCCAAGGGCGAGAAGGTCACCGAGGGCGGCAACAAGGTGGCCATCGACAGGCTCGTCACGGAGGCCGGCGACGTCTCCAAGGTCGAGCAGGCCGTCAGCCCCTTCGCCGCCGGGGCCGTCAGCAAGGACGCGACGACCGCGTACGCACAGATCACCTACAAGGTGAAGTCCGACGACCTCACCGACGCCGACAAGGCCGCCCTGGAGAAGGCCGTCGACCAGGCCAGGGACTCCGGGCTGACCGTCGAGGTCGGCGGCAACGTGCTCGGCTCCCAGCCCGCAGCCGGGGGCTCCGCCGAGGCGATCGGCGTCGCGCTCGCCGCCGTCGTCCTGCTCATCACCTTCGGCTCCCTCGCGGCGGCCGGACTCCCGCTGCTCACCGCGCTGGTCGGGGTCGCCGTCAGCATGGCCGCGATCATGGCCGTCGGCAGCCTCTTCGGGCTCACCGCGACCACCGGCACCCTCGCCACGATGCTCGGCCTCGCCGTCGGCATCGACTACGCCCTGTTCGTCGTCTCCCGCTACCGCGAGGAGCGCGCGGGCGGCAAGCAGCCCGCCGAGGCCGCCGGGATCGCCGTCGGTACGGCCGGCAGCGCCGTCGTGTTCGCCGGGCTGACCGTCGTCATCGCGCTCGCGGGTCTCTCCGTCGTCGGCGTGCCGATGCTCACGAAGATGGGGCTGTGCGCGGCCGGCGCGGTCGTCGTCGGGGTGCTGGTCGCCCTGACCCTCGTACCCGCCCTCCTCGGCATGTGGCCCAACGCGACGCTCTCGCGCAAGGCCCGCCGGAACAAGGCACGCCAGGCGTCCTCGGAGAACGGCGGTTCGCGGTGGGCGCGGTTCGTGCTGCGGCGGCCGGTGCCCGTGCTGCTCGCCTGCGTCGCCGGGCTCGGGGTCGTCGCCGTTCCCGCCGCGCACCTCGAACTCGGCATGCCGGGCGACGAGGCGAAGCCGGCCTCGACGACCGAGCGGCGTGCCTACGACGACCTCGCCGAAGGGTTCGGGCCCGGCTTCAACGGGCCGCTGACCGTCGTCGTCGACGCCAAGGGCGCGGACGACGCGAAGGGGGCCGCCGCAGAGATCGCCGCGAAGATCGAGGACACGAAGGGCGTCGTCTCCGTCTCCGCACCCCGCTTCAACCAGGCCGGTGACACCGCCCTGTTCTCCGCAGTGCCGTCGACCGGGCCCAACGACGAGGCCACCAAGGACCTCGTCCAGCACATCCGCGCCGAGCGCGCGGCGGTCGAGAAGGAGACCGGCGCGACCTTCGAGGTCACCGGCACCACGGCCATGAACATCGACGTCGCCCAGGCCCTCCAGGACGCCCTCGTGCCCTACCTCGTGGTGATCGTCGGGCTCGCGCTGGTCCTGCTGCTGCTCGTGTTCCGCTCGATCCTCGTCCCCGTGAAGGCCGCGTTCGGGTTCCTGCTGTCCGTGCTCGCCTCGCTCGGCGCCGTCGTCGCCGTCTTCCAGTGGGGCTGGGGCGCCTCCCTCATCGGCGTCGAGCAGACCGGGCCCATCATGAGCCTCATGCCGATCTTCCTCGTCGGCATCGTCTTCGGCCTCGCCATGGACTACGAGGTGTTCCTCGTCGCCCGCATGCGCGAGGCGTACACCCACGGCGAGTCCGCGCCGAACGCCGTCGTCAGCGGCTTCCGGCACAGCGCGCGCGTCGTGGTCGCCGCCGCCGTCATCATGATCGCCGTCTTCTCCGGCTTCATCGGAGCCGGCGAGTCCATGATCAAGACGATCGGCTTCGGCCTCGCGACAGCCGTCCTCTTCGACGCGTTCGTGGTCCGCATGGCACTGGTCCCGGCGGTCCTCGCCCTCGTCGGGGACAAGGCGTGGTGGCTGCCCGGCTGGCTCGCGCGGGTACTGCCCCGGGTGGACGTCGAGGGGACCGGGCTGCGGGCCGGGGAGCCGGAGGAGGTACGGGAGAGCGAGGCTGTGAGGGTCTGAGGGGCGGGGAGGGGCCCCGGAATCCGGACGGGGCCGCGTCCCCCGCCGTCCCCGTCCTGTCCGTCTGACAGCATGATTCCTCCGCCCCTTCCCCTCCCGCCCTTCCTTCGGAGAACCCCGTGAACACCCGGCGCCCGCACGCACCCGCCGCCGACGTCTGGCTGATGGCGTTCACCATCGCCTGCGGCGTCACCGGGATCGTGGTGAGCGCCGGGTGGCGGTTCGGGGACGGGCACATGCTGCCCGCCGCGATCCTCGCGACCGTCGCCGGGGTCGCCCTGCCCTGGCGGCATCAGCGGCCCCTCGCGGTCGTCACGCTCACCACGGTGTGCGCGATGTGCCAGGGCCTGCTGGGCATGCTGATCACCCCGCTGCTGACGGCCCCGATGACGGTCGCGCTGTACTCCGTCGGCGTCCGCGAGGACGTCAGGGTCCGGCGGACCGCCGCCCTGATCTCCGGGCTCGGCATGGCGGCGAGCGGCATCGCGCTGACCCTGCGCGACCACGAGTTCTTCCTCACCGTCGTCAACCCCGTCTCCTGGGCCCTCCTGCCGGTCGCCTTCGGCAGCTACGTCCAGGTCCGCCGCGCGCTCGCCGCCTCCCGCGCCGAACAGGCCGAACGCGCCCGCGAGGAGGAGGCCCACCGGCGCGTCATCGAGGAGCGGATGCGCATCGCCCGCGAACTCCACGACGTCGTGGCCCACCACCTCGCCCTCGCGAACGCCCAGGCCAGCACCGCCGCCCACCTCGGGCGCAGCAACCCCGAGCAGGCGTTCGCGATCCTCGACCAGCTCTCCGGCACGACGGCCTCCGCGCTGCGCGAGCTGAAGGCGACCGTGAGCGTCCTGCGCCAGAAGTCCGACGAGGAGAACCTCGCCCCGGCACCGGGCCTCGCCCGCCTGCCCGACCTCACGGCGGCCTGCGCGGCGGCGGGCGTACGGGTGGAGGTCGTCGTCGACGGCGAGACGCGGGACCTGTCACCCGCCGTCGACCTCACCGCGTACCGCATCGCGCAGGAAGCCCTCACCAACGTCACGAAACACGCGGCCGTCCCCGAGGCGGAGCTACGGCTCGCCTACACCGACCGGTACCTCACCCTGACCGTGCGCAACGCGCTCGCCGGACCGCAGCGGGCCGCGCCCGGACGCGGTTACGGCCTCACCGGCATGCGCGAACGCGCCCTCTCCGTCGGCGGCACCTTCCACGCCGGACGCCGGCCCGACGGCGGCTTCGAAGCCGCCTGCACCCTGCCCCTGCACCACCGCGACCCCGACGAAGGCAACGCCCCATGACCACGCGCGTCCTCCTCGCCGACGACCAGGCGCTCCTGCGCGCCACGTTCCGCATCCTCGTCGACTCCGACCCCGGCATGACCGTCGTCGCCGAGGCGGCGGACGGGCGCGAGGCGGTCGACCTGACCCGCGAACACGCGCCCGACGTCGTCGTGATGGACATCCGCATGCCGGGTACGGACGGCCTCGCGGCCACGGCGGAGATCTGCGCCGACCCCGCCCTCGCCGCCACCCACGTCCTCATCCTCACGACCTTCGAGGACGACGAGAACGTGGCCCGGGCCCTGCGCGCGGGCGCGGGCGGCTTCCTCGGCAAGGACGTCGGCGCGGACGTCCTCCTGGCGGGCATCCGCACGGTCGCCCTGGGCGAGTCCCTCCTGTCTCCCACGGCCACCCGCACCCTGATCACCCGCTTCCTGACGACCCCGGACCCGGCCGAGGCCCTGGCCCCTCCGGCCCTCCTCACGACCCTGACCGACCGCGAACGCGAGGTCATGTCGCTCGCCGCGCTCGGGAAGTCCAACACGGAGATCGCCGAACAGCTGGTGCTGAGCCACCTGACCGTCCGCAGCCACATCCAGCGGGCGATGACGAAACTGCACGCCCGGGACCGGGCCCAACTGGTCGTCATCGCCTACCAGTCGGGGCTGGTGGAGGCGCGTCCGCCGGGCAGGTGAGACGACGAAGGCTCCCGTGCCGCCGGCACGGGAGCCTTCGTCGGCCGTGGGCGGCTAGCCGTCGGCCTCGCTGAGCTGCTGGACGAGTCCGACGAACTGCGCCGCGGTGGAGTGGCCGTAGAACTGCCTGGGCGAAACCCTGGGCAGGTTCTGTTCCCGCATCTCGGCGAGGATTCGGGTGACCAGGAGTGAGTTGCCGCCGAGCGCGAAGAAGTTGTCCTGGAGGCTCACCGGGGTGTTGAGCTGCTTGCTCCAGATGCGCAGGACGGTGTCGGTGACGCTGCTGGTGGCGGGTTCGGGGGCGTCGAGCGGCTCGGCCGCCGCGGTACGCGGGTCGGGCAGCCGGGCGGTGTCGGGTTTCCCGTTGATGGTCAGCGGGATCTCGGCGACCGGGGTGATCGTCGCGGGCGTCATGTAGTCGGGAAGGGTGGCCTTGGCGTGCGCGGACACGGGTGCGAGGTCGGCGGTGGCCTCCAGGACGACGTACGCGTCGATCCGGCTGCCGGCCGGGTCGTCGGGATCGTCGCGGTTGACGACGACCGCGGCGGCGGTCACCTGGGGTGCGCCCAGCAGTACGGTGCGGATCTCGTCGAGTTCGATGCGGTGGCCGCGGATCTTGACCTGGTTGTCGAGCCGGCCGAGGTGGTCCAGGCGCCCGTCGGGGTGGAGCCTGCCCTTGTCGCCGCTGCGGTAGATCCGTTCGCCGGTGGACTCGTCGAGGACGAACCGTTGCCCGGTCAGTTCGTGCCGGCCCAGGTATTCCCTGGCCACTCCGGCGCCGCCGACGTAGATCTCGCCGGAGGGGCCGGGCGGCAGGACCCGCCCTTGTCCGTCGCGGATGGACACCGACCACCCCGGCAGCGGGCGGCCGACCGACCGTGAGCCGGTGACGACCTCGTGCGGGGTGATCGTCTGGGCGGTGACGTGCACGGTGGTCTCGGTGATGCCGAACATGTTGACCACGCGGCAGCCGGATGCCGGATGGCGGGTGAACCAGGGCGCCAGCATGCGCACGTCCAGCGGTTCGCCGCCGAAGACGACCAGCCGCAGGGCCAGGTCCCGGCGGACGCGCTGGTCGGTGCGGACGAGCTGCGCGAACGCGGACGGCGTCTGGTTGAGCACGGTGACGCGTTGCTCGGCCAGCAGGGCGTAGAACTCCTCGGTGTCCCGGGTGGTCCAGTAGGGCACCACGACCAGGCGGCCCCCGGTGAGCAGGCACCCCCAGATCTCCCAGACGGAGAAGTCGAAGGCGCTGGAGTGGAACAGCGTCCAGGTGTCGCCGGGGCCGAGGGCGAAGTCCCCGGTGGTGGCGTGCAGCAGCGCCAGCACGTTGCGGTGCGGCACCACCACACCCTTGGGCGTGCCGGTCGAACCGGAGGTGTAGATGACGTAGGCGGGGTTCTCGCCCCCGTCGTCGGTCCGTGCACCGGCCGCCGTCCGGTCCGCCGCCGCTCCGGTCAGTTCGCCCGGGGACAGCAGCCGGGTCCCGGGGACCGCGGGGAAGTCCGGTGCGGTGGTGATGACGACGGGCATGTCCGCGTCGCGGGCGGTGAAGCCCAGGCGCTGCTGCGGGTAGCGGGGATCCATCGGCACATACGCGCAGTCCGCCTTGAGCACGCCGAGCAGGGTGACGACCAGGTCGGCGTCCCGTTCCAGGCAGACACCGATCCGGCTGCCCGGCGCGATGTCCAGTGCGCGCAGACCCGCGGCCACCGCGTCGGCCCGCTCGTCCAGCTGCCGGTAGGTCAGCTGCTCCTCGCCGGCCAGCAGGGCCACGGCCTGCGGCTGCTTGGCGGCCATCTCCTCGAAGGCGCGGTCGATCCGCCCCCGCACGGGGGCGCCGTCGCCTGCTTCGCCGGCCCGCAGGACCGCCGCCCGCTCGGCTCGCGGCAGCAGTTCCAGCTCGGACAGCGGCCGGTGTGCCGCGCTGTCCGCCAGCTGCTCGGCCAGGTGGGCCACGTGCGCGCCGAACTGCCGCGCGATGGAGGTGTCCACGATGCCCTGGTCGAACCGGCAGGTCGCGCGTGACGAACCGGGGTCGAGCTGGACGGTGAGCGGGAAGACCGGCACCAGGCAGGCCGTGTAGCTCCCCTCCTCGAACGCCGGGCTCAGGACGACCCCGGCCGGCGGCGGCTCGTGGGGTGTGACCGGTGCCTGGTCGAAGCGGTGCAGGAAGTCCGCGACCGAAGCGCGCGGCTGCTCGTCCAGCGGGTAGGCGCGGATGTGTTCGGCTGTGCCGTCGGCCAGGTCCAGCACGCCCAGTTCCGTGCGGTCCTCGCCGCTGTACCGGCTCACGGCCAGGGCTATCGCGGGCAGCAGGAACGGTTCAGCTTGTCCGGTGAGGTCGATCTGCACGCTGCCGGTGACCCCACGCAGCCGCGGATCGCCCAGACCCCAGTCGAGGCGTCCGCGGTGCGCGGGGCCGGGCCGGGTGGCGGCGGGCCAGGCCGGCAGGCTGTCGCCGGACCCGTCCAGCAGCAGCCGGGCGATCCGCCGCAGCGCCGCCGGCGGGATCACCGCGCGGACGGCCACCAGGACCAGGTCCGTGGTTCCGTCGAGGTAGTTCAGGGCCACGGCCCGCAAGGGCGGGCCGTCCTGGTGGATCGGCCGCAGGGACTCGGCACGCCGGCGCTCCTGGGCGGCCGGCTCGTCGGCGCCGGCCGGCACCGGGGTCTGCCAGACCTGGACCGGCTCGGGCAGCGCCTCGGACAGCAGGCGCCGCGGATCGGCTGTGCCGGGCAGCCGCAGTACGAGGCTGTGGCAGCCGGCGGCGAGTTCTTCGATCGTCGGTGTCGTCACGGGTGGGACCTCCTGGTCATCGGGACGTGAAGCCGCCGTCCACGGTCACCACGCTGCCGGTGACCTGGCGGGAGTCGTCCTCCGCGAGCCACAGCGCCGCGTTCGCGATGTCGGACGGTTCGATCAGCGCGTTCATCGGCTGGTCCCGGACGAAGATCTGTTCGTGCTCGGCGACCGGGACCTCCAGCGACCGGGCGATCTCGGCGAGCATCCGCCCCTCCATCACCGGCTCGTCGCGGACCGAGCCGGGGCACAGGGCGTTCACCCGGACCTGCATCGGGGCGTAGTCCAGGGCCGCGGCCTTGGTCAGTCCGATCAGCCCGTGCTTGGCCGCGACGTAGCTCGCGAAATGCCGGTATCCGACCGTGCCCGCGGTCGAGGACACGTTGATGATGCTGCCGGACCTGCGGTGGACCATCACCGGTGCGACCGCTTTCATCATCCGCCAGGCGCCGGAGAGGTCGACGTCGAGCATGAGCGACCACTCCTGCTCGGTGATGTCGTGGGCGATCTTCCCGGAGGGCGAGGCGATTCCGGCGTTGTTGACCAGTACGTCCACCGTGCCGAACCGGTCCAGCGCCTGATCGACCGCCTGCGCGCACTGCCGGGCGTCGCGTACGTCGACGGCGGCCGTCACGGTCGCGGCGCCCGCGCGGCGGCACAGGGCCGCGGTGTGTTCCAGCTGGCCGGCGGAGCCGAGCGGGTAGGGCACGTCGGCCAGGTCCTGCGTGATGTCCAGGAGCAGCAGGTCGGCGCCCTCGTCGGCGAACCTGAGCGCGCAGGCACGGCCGAGGCCGCGGGCCGCGCCGGTGATGATCGCGGTCTTGCCGGTCAGGCGCATGCCGGGCTCCCGGCTATCACCTGCAGCACCCGTTCGGCCTCGTCGACCAGGTACATGTGGCCACCGGGCAGTTCCTGGTAGGTGAACGGCCCCCGTGTCACCTCGGCCCAGCGTTCGGTCTGCTCCCGGGAGACGAGTTCGTCGTGCTCGCCGCGCAGGGCGGTGACCGGCACCGAGAGCGGCTCGGTGCCGGTCACCCGGTAGTTCTCGTGCAGTTCCACGTCGGCGCGCAGGGTCGGGAGCAGGACCTCGACCATGTCGGGATCGTCGAACGCCTCGTGCCGGTAGCCGGCGAACCGCTGCACCCCGGCCAGGAACTCCTTGTCCGGCAGGCCGGTCGCCCGTTCGGTCCGTCCCTCGTGCGGCGCCGGTGAGCCGCTGACGAACAGGTGGCACAGCCCGGGGTGGCCCGTCCGCTCCAGTTCCCTGGCGATCTCGTAGGCGAGCACCGCGCCGAGGCTGTGCCCGAACAGGGCGACGGCCGCTCCCGTACCGGTGGCGGACGTGATCTTAGGCGTCAGTTCGGCAACCGCATCGGAAACTTTGGTGAAAGGATCGTCAAGAAATCGTTCCTCACGACCCGGCAACTGGACCGGAAGTACCGTGATTTTTGGTATGTCTGACTTCGCCCATTCCCGGAAGAAGGCGGCGCCACCTCCGGCGAATGGCAGACAGGCGAGAAAGAGCGGCTGTGTATCCACGGTCCCCCAACTTTCCTCATCGTTGACGACGGGGAGTGTAACCCATGATCAACAGTAGTTGATCTTGCCCTGACTTGAGTAGTTCCGGGGTGTCCGAGAGTGGAACCGAAGTTTCCGCATTGATTGGTTTGGATCGCGAACTCCCTTGTCCGAAAGCCCAGTTGGTGACGCGGTTTCGGCCGCCCGGGGCCCTCGATCGCACGTCGGGCCGACGTCGGCCGCGGCGAAGCCCATATGCCCTTATGGATCGAATGCCGCAACAAAAGCAGACAAAAATCGACCGTGGAGGCGTGCCGGAGCCGGGATGTGAGCGGACGTCAGACGTCTGATGGATGATGCATCCACTTTCGGTGGTGATCTTGAAACCGCGGAGTCGGCGTCGTTATAGTCGCTGCCGTTGTGGAGCACCACGCTTGCCGATCGAGAGAGTTGACGGGGTTCATGAGGCTGAGCGGTTTGATGACTTCTTCGTGCGGGGCGATATTCGCCGACCATGGAAACGGACGACGCCAGGATGTGATCCGGTGAGCACTCGCCAGCCCGCAGCGACCCGGACCGAGCAAATTCTTGCTGAAATCTGGTGCGACGTCCTCGAAATCGATGACGTCGGAGTGACCGACAACTTCTTCGAAGTCGGCGGGTACTCGATGCTCATGCAGATGGTGCGTGCACAGATCGCGGAGCGTCTCGATATCCGGCCGACCCTGCCGCAGCTTTTCATCCACTCCACGATCCGGTCCTGCGCCGCCTTCCTCGACGGATCGGCACCGGCACAGGAACCCGTCGCGGCCGCCCCGGAGAAGGCCGAGATCCCGGCCCCCGCGGACCCGGAGGCCGACTGGCGCGACACGGACATCGCCGTCATCGGACTGGCCTGCCGCTTCGCCGACGCGGAGGGGCCCGACCAGTTCTGGGACAACCTCGTGTCCGGCGTGGACAGCATCAGCCGTTTCCCCAAGAAGAGCTTCCTCACCCCCGGCGGCAGCACCAAGGAATACGTCCCGGCGGGCGGGCTGCTGAAGACACCGGAGTGGTTCGACGCGAGTTACTTCGGATACACCCCGCGTGAGGCCCTGCTCATCGACCCCCAGCATCGGATCCTGCTGGAGTGCTCGCTCGAAGCGGTCGAGAGCGCCGGCTACGACCCGGACCGATTCCCCGGACTGATCGGCATCTACGCCGGCTCCAGCCTGTCCACCTACACGGAGACGATGCGGGCCAGGCAGCAGGAAGACGCCACGATCACCAACTGGGACATCCTGACCGGCACCACCAGCGACTACCTGGCCAGCCGCGTCGCCTACAAGCTGGGCCTGCGGGGACCGACGACCAACGTGCAGGCGGCCTGCGCGACCTCGCTGTACGCCGTGCACTTCGCCGCACGGGCACTGTTGTCCGGGGAGTGTGACCTGGCACTGGCCGGCGGCACCTCGGTACGGCTGCCCGCCGCCCTGGACAACTACCGGGTCGGCGGAATCACCTCACCCAGCGGCACGTGCAGCCCGTTCGACGCGGCCGCCGACGGGGTGATCGGCGGCCAGGGCTGCGGCATGGTCGTGCTCAAGCGGCTGTCCGACGCCATCGCCGACGGCGACCACGTCCACGCGGTCCTGCGTGGTTCCGCGGTCAACAACGACGGCAGGGACCGTGCCGGGTTCACCGCCCCCGGAGTACGCGGGCAGGTCGAGGTGATCAGGGCCGCCCAGCAGGTCGCGGGCGTGACGCCCTCCTCCATCACCTACGTCGAGGCACACGGCACCGGCACCCGGGTGGGGGACCCGATCGAGATCGCCGGGCTGAACCACGCGTTCGCCGACGGGGAGCCGCGTGAACAGCCGTGCCTGCTCGGCTCGGTCAAGGCCAACATCGGGCACACCGATGCCGCCGCCGGCATCGCCGGGTTCATCAAGGCGGTGCTCGCCGTGGAACACGGGGTCATCCCCCCGAGCCTGAACTACCGCGAGCCGAACCCGGACATCGACTTCGCGGCGGGCCCGTTCACCGTCGTGACCGAACCCACGCCGTGGGAGCCTGCCGGGCTGCCGCGCCGGGCGGGTGTCACCGCGCGCGGCCTGGGCGGCGGCAACGCGCACGTCGTACTGGAACAGCCGCCGGTGCCCCGGTCCAGGGAACACAGCGCGCAGGACCAGGTGCTGGTGCTGTCCGCGCACACTCCGGCCGCCCTCGACGAGCTGACGGCACGTGTCGCCGGCCACCTGACCGATCACCCCGAGACCGAACTCCGGGACGTCGCGTGGACGCTGCAGGTCGGCCGCCGGCTGCACGGCCACCGCCGCTACGCGGTGGTGCGGGACACGCAGGACGCGCTCCAGGTGCTCGGCGGGAACGCCCCCGGCCGACTGATCTCCGGCGACCACGCCCGGGACGGGCGGTCTGTGGCCCTGCTGGTGTCCGAGACGGCCTCCTGGCAATCGGTACAGCGATGGACCGAGCTCGGCCTGAAGTCGGATCTCACCCTGACCCCGGACAGCAGCGACGCCCAGCTCCAGGCCGCTCTGGACACGCCGGGCCGGGTGTTCCTGGAGATCGGCGACTCGCAGCTCCTCACGCGGCTGCGGGAACAGCCGCAGTGGACGCCGGACCACCTCGCCATCACGGTCACCGACCCCCTGGCGGCCTTGGGCGAGCTCTGGCTCGCCGGGCTGCCGGTCGACTGGGCGCGGGCCCACGCGGAGCAGCCGCGCAGGGTGCCCCTGCCCGGCTACCCGTTCCAGCGCCAGCGCTACCTGCTGGAAGCGGGACCCACCGCACAGCCGTCGGCGCCCACCACGGACCCCGCACCCGCCGCGGACGCCGGGATGGAGACCGAACAGGCGGTGTCCATGCTGTTCAGCCAGATGCTCGGCCTGCCGAACGTCGACCCGGACGAGAGCTTCTTCGACCTCGGCGGGGACTCGCTGGTCGCGCACGAACTGCTGGGCCAGCTCGAACAGCTCCTGCCGGTGGAGATGGAGATCCGCGCGATGTACCTCGCGCCGTCGGTGCGTGAACTCACCGCACTGATCGAGGAGCAGATCCGTGACGCGTCGGCGGCGCCGCGTGGCTGACGTACGTGTGATCACGCGCCCCGCACCGCACGCCTCCGTCGCCACCCTGTACTGCTTCCCGCACGCGGGCGGGGCGGGCGGGGAGTACGCGCGGTGGGTGGCGCACACGCAGGGCTTGCGGCTGGCGGCCGTCCAGCCGCCCGGCCGGGCCCACGATCTCAAGCAGTCGGCGTTGACCTCGATGCCGGAACTGGTGAGCGAGATCCTCGCCCAGGTGGAATTCACCCCACCGTTCGCCCTGTTCGGACACAGCCTGGGCGCGCTGGTCGCGTTCGAGGTGGCCAGGGCCCTGCAGCCGAAGCCGCTGCGGCTCTTCGTCTCGTCGTGTCCGTCCCCGGCGCTGCTCACGAACTCGTCGTCGCTGCACCTGCTCGACGACACCGAGCTGCACGCCGAGATCGAACGGCGCTGGGGCCCGCTGCCCGCGGCGGCCACCTCCGACAAGGAACTGCTCACCGCCGCACTGGCCTGCTACCGCGCCGACCTCCAGGTGCTGGAGACCTACGAGTACGTGCCGGGTCCCCGGCTGCACAGCCCCGTCACCGCCATCGTCGGCGACGAGGAGCCGAACGGCGAGGCGTGGACGGAAGGGTGGCGCGACCAGACCGACGGAGGCTTCGAGTCGTCCGTGCGGCCAGGAGGGCACTTCCACACCCGGCAGGACACCGAAGGTCTGGTCGGACTGCTCACCGACACGGTCCGGTCCGACCTGATCCGAGCCGTCCGGGACGAGCCGTCCGACCTGACCCGAGCCGGGCGCGTCATGAACCGCTGAGAAGGCCCGACCCACCCATGAGCGGCGGTCGTTCCCACGACGACCGCCGCTCGCCACAGGCATTCACCGTGATCCAGCTCGGGCAGGCATGTCGACCTGCCCGAGCTGGATCGCTCTGCGCAGAAACAGAACACAGTGGAGGCATGCTGTGCACCGCAGCATCACCAGGACCTACCTCAAGCACTACGCGAACGTCCATGACGGAGCCGACGAGCTGATGCCGCTGACCGGCGCGCAGCGGAGGTTCCAGCACGCCAGGTCCACCGACCCGCGCGACCGGGCCCAGATCCTGCCGGTGTTCCTGGAGTTCCCGCCCGGCCTGTTGTCGGCGCACCGCCTGGAACAGGCGGCGCGATCGGTCCTGCTGCGGCATCCGGCCCTGCGCGGGGTCCCGGACACCGCCGGAGGGGTGCCGGTTCTGCGGATCGACCCGCTTCCCGAGTCCCCGGTCGTGCGGGAGATCACCGCCCCGGGCACCGACCGTGCCCTGTGGGCCGCCCTGGAGAACTGGCCCACCGGGCTGGGGTCGTTCCGGGTGCTCCTGGCCAGGGACGAGGGGCGGGACCTGCTGGCCATCGGCTTCGACCACCTGATCTGCGACGGCGAGTCCACGGGTCTGGTGCTGGACGAGCTGATGTCCGACTACCACAGCCCGGCGCACGAACCGGACTCCGTGGCCGTCACCGCACTGTGCCGCTACCGCGAAGCGGTGGAGCGGCAGTTGGCGAGGGAGCACGAGGCCAGCGGCCCGGAGGCGCTGGAGCACTGGACATCGCGGGTACGCGACGCGGGGCCCGGCCTGTGGGGCACGGGCCCGCACGAACCCAGCCCCAGCGCCTCGATCTGGCAGCGCGTCACGTTGTCGGGACCGGCCGCGCTGCGGCCGTTCCCGGCGGTGCTGGCCGGCTGCCACCAGGCGCTCGCCCAGGTGGAGAAGACCGCACCGGTCGCCTACACCTGGGGAGGCCAGGACGGGGCGGGCGTGGTCGGGTGCTTCATCAACACGGTGCTGGCCCACCCGCAGCACGACGGCGTCCACGACAGCTGGCTGGAGGACCTGGAGTTCGTGGACACCCCGTTCGACGAAGTCGTCCGGGCGGCCAGGGCGTGCCAGGCGCTGTGGACCGGCCACCTCGATCTCGTACTGACCCTCGTCGACCGCACACGCCGCCCGGCACCGGTACTGGAGGGCGTACCCGGCACGTTCGTCTATGTGCCGGGCCACCGGGCTCACGAGCCGGTGGTCGTCTCGGCCCTCCACGACGGGGAGGAGCTGACGCTGCGCGTCGACCACGATCCCGCGGTCGTGCCCGGTGCCGCCGCGACCGCGATCACCGACACGCTGCGGGAATCCCTCACGGACAGCGGCCAGGACGCGCGCTGAACCGTCCTACCGGTCACCGCTGATCGGCTTCTCGCCGGTGTCCCCGCCCCTCACCGGGAAGGGGACACGACCGGCTCGCTCTGGGCCTGCGGGAAGCGGGTCAGGACGTCGGCGAACTCGGCGGCGAGTTCCTGGGCGTGGGCGGCGCTGAGCTGGTCCCCGCGATGGGCCACCAGCGCGATCAGCCGGCCGTCCCGTTGCGCCATGGTCACCGTCAGGCCGAACTTGGCGTAGTTGCTGCGCAGTGAGTCGTCCAGTACCGGTGCCAGCCGCGTGCCGTCCAGCTCGGCGGCGTGGTCGTCCAGCAGGTTCATGTTCAGCGTGACGTTGGTGTAAGGGGTGCGTCCGAACCGCCGGGGCGGCTTCAGCCGAGTGACCACGTCGTCGAACTCGACGCTCTGGTGCTCCAGCGCGTCCAGGGCCTGGTCGCGCATCTGCGTCAACGCGTCCAGCAGCGTGCTGTCCGAGGTCACCCGGGAGCGCAGCACCACGGTGTTCAGACACGGACCGAGCAGTTCGCCGAACGGGGGCTGGTCCCGGTTCGCCGTCGGGGAACCGAAGGTGACGTCGTCCAGGCCGGTCCACCGGTGCAGGGTCACCGCCAGGGCGGCGGCGGCCACCATGAACCAGCTGACGCGGCGCTCGGACTGGAACTTCTGCAGCGACTCCAGCAGCCCGTCGGGCAGCGAGATCTGGAACGCCCCGTTCGGCTCCGGTCGCTCCGGCACGGGCAGCGGTGTGTCCGGCGAGGCTCCCTCCAGCGTGGACGCCCAGTACTCCAGGTCGGTGTTCCAGGCGTCGGTCTCACGCTGCTGTTGCTGGTGGGCGGCGAACTCCCGGTACTGGACGACCGGTCGCGGACTGTCCGGGCTCGTGTAGTGGCGGTCGAGCTCCGCGAGCAGGAGGGGAACCGACTCCCCGTCGATGACCAGGTGGTGCAGGCACAGCAGCAGCACCTGCCGGTCGTCGCCGAGCTCACCGAGGGCGGCGCGCAGCAGCTGCCCGGATTCGAGGTCGAACGGCTCGCGGACGGTGGCGTCCAGCCAGTCCATCATCCCGCCGGGAGCTTCGCGCAGGTCGAGCACCTCCAGCTGCGGCGACCACGGCTCACGCAGCCGCACGGACAGCCCGTCGTCGTCCTCGACGAAACGGGTGCGGAGTATCTCGTGCGAGGCCACCAGCCCGCCCAACGCCGCGCGCAGCCGGCCGGGGTCAAGACGGCCCGCCACCTCCCAGGCGAGCGGCACGTGGTTGCGCACGTCGGGATCGATCAACTCGGCCAGCCAGATGCGCCGTTGGAAAGCGGACAGCGCCAGGGGGACGGCTGGGGAGACGGCATCGGGCAGCGGCATCCTCGACACGGGGTCCATGAGCGCGGTTTCTCCTCGTTTCGCGGCGTGAGACGCCTGCGCAGAGACTTGCTTGCAGGCGGGCCCGCAAGTGCACGCGGCCCGTACGAAATTCCTTGATCATGTTACAAGCCGGGTGCCGACCGGAGCATTGTTGTATACGACACAGACCTGGTCAACAGCCGCCCGGCCAGGGGTTTCTGACGTGCGGCGTTGACTATGTCGATCATGGTGTGGTCCGATCGAGCCGCTTTGACCGATCCACTTCGAGTGATCCATCTGCGGGGGATGAGCATGTCGGACGAGGGTTTGTTGCACGCCCAGGTTCTCGGTGGAGCGCAGGCGGCCACGGCCTGGCTCGACAGTGCGGGTACGCCGCTGGCCTACCGGGAGCTGGAGGAGCGGTCGGGACGGCTGGCGAGACGTCTGGCCGAGGCGGGAGCGGGCCCCGGTGAGCGGGTCGCGCTGTTCCTGGAGCGCGGGGCCGACATGGCTGTCGCGATGCTGGGTGTACTGCGGGCCGGCGCGGCGTTCGTGCCCCTGAGCCTCGCGGAACCCGCTCCCCGGCTGGCCCGGATACTCGCGGACTGCGCGCCGGCCGCGGTGCTGGTGCACGACGCGACCGAGTCCCGGTTCCGGTACGACGGTGTCCGCACGCTCGGCGTGGACGGAAACGGGGCCGGGGAGCACGCACCGGCCGCGGCCGGCGCCCCGGAGGATCCCGCGTACGTCATCTACACCTCCGGATCGTCCGGCGTGCCCAAGGGCGTGGTCGTCGAACACCGCAACCTGACGCCGCATCTGGACTGGCTCGCCGAGCGGCTGCCGCTCGGGTCGGGCGACCGTTTGCTGCAGGTGGCGCCCTACACGTTCGACGCCTCGCTGACCGACTTCTTCTGGCCGCTTCGCGCGGGCGCCACGGTGGTCTCGGTCGCCGAGGGCGACCATCTGGACCCGCTCGCCATCGCCACCGCGCTGGTCGAGCAGGAGATCACCGCGGTCCGGCTCCCCCCGGCGATCCTGCCGTTGCTGCTCGACGAGCCGCGCCTGCGGGAAGCCACCGGCCTGCGGTACCTGATCAGCGGCGGTGACCGGCTGCCGACGTCCACGGCCCGCCGGATCCGCGAACTGCTGCCCGCAGTGCGGGTGTTCAACCGGTACGGGCCGACCGAGGCCGCCGTGGCGGTCACGTACCACGAGTTCGACGCCGACACGGACACCGGGTCGGACGTGCCGATCGGCCTGGGTGTCACCGGGGCCGAACTGCACGTCTCGCCGGACGGAGAGCTGCTGATCGGCGGCGCCTGCGTGGCGCGCGGCTACCTGGGCGATGCCGCACTGACGGCGGAACGTTTCGTCAGTTTGCCGGACCTGGGCAGGGTGTTCCGCTCCGGAGACCGTGTCCTGACGAACGCCACGGGCGCGTTCGAGTTCCTGGGCCGGGACGACGAGCAGGTCCAGGTCAACGGACACCGGGTGGAGGTCGGCGAGGTACAGGCGGCCCTGCGCGCGCATCCGGACGTCGTGGACTGCGTGGTCCTGGCCCAGGAGCAGGCACTCGCCGGGTATGTGGTGGCCCCGGCGGATCGGCGGTCGGCCGATGGGATCCACGAGCATCTGCGGGACAGGCTGCCCGGCCACATGGTGCCCAACGTCATCACGTTCGTGGACCGGCTGCCGATGACCGAGCGGGGCAAGGTGGATCTCGCGGCCCTGCGCGCCTTGTCCGCCTCGCCCGCCGCGGAGCCGGCGCCCGCCGCGGACCCGGTGCCTGCCGAGGACCCGGTGCGGGAGGTGGTCGTACGGGTGTGGTCGCAGCTTCTGGGCGGTGTCGAACTGCGGGAGGACGACGACTTCTTCGAGCGCGGCGGGCATTCGCTGCTCGCGGTGCAGGCGGCGGGCCGGATCCGTAAGGAGTTGGGCCACCGCATCCCCCCGCGGATCATGTTCGAGAGGACGACCCTGGGCGAGTTCACCGAGGCGGTCAAGGAGATCGTCTCCCCGGCCGCCGCAGGGTGATGGTGCGAGAGAGAGCTTCTGTGCCGACTGAGCTGAATTCCGAGGCCGCCGAGACCACCGACAAACGGTCGATACGGCACGCACTGCTGATCTCGCTGGCCACCGGGATCGGTTACCTGCCGTTCGCCTTGACGATTCCGATCCTGCCCGGCCATGTGACGGATCGCCTGCACGGCGGCCCGGCGGACGTCGGCGCGGTCATCAGCAGTTACGCGGTGACCTCGCTGCTGTCCCGGCCGGTGTCGGGTGCCTTGATGAACCGTCTCGGCACCCGGTCCCTCTCCATCGGCGGCGCGGTGCTGACGGCGCTGGCCACGGTGTGCTACCCGCTGGCCGGGTCGATCGCCCAACTGGTGGCCCTGCGGCTGCTGGTGGGTGTCGGTATGGGAGTGATGCAGGCCGCGACCGGGGTCTGGCCGGTGCAGTTGGTCGCCAAGGACCGGCAGAACTGGGCGTTGGGGCTGGGCGGCACCGTCAACTACCTGGCCCTGGGGATCGGTGCTCCGCTGGGTACCTTGATCGCTCGCTGGGCAGGCACGGCGGAGACGTTCGTGATCGCCGGGCTGGTCACCCTGCTCGTCATCCCGATCGCTCTGTACGTGCCCGAGGTACGTCTCCCCCCGAAGACGGAGAAGACCGCCGACGTCGACCGGAACCAGGCGCTGCTGGGCACCGTACTGCCGAGCGTCGCCCTGGTCTTCACCGCGTTCGGCTTCGCGGCCGTCGCCAGTTTCGCGGTCGCGAAGTTCAACGACCTGGGTATCGCCGGCGGAGCGGCCGTGGTCACCGCGTACTCCCTGACCGTGGTGCTGTTGCGCATCGCGGGTACCTGGATCCGCTGGGAGGCCACGCGGCCGATGGACCTGGTGATCCTGTTCTCGGTCGAGGCCGTGGGGATCGCGCTCGTCGGACTGTCGCACGGGCTGGTCATGGGGGTGATCGGCGGCGTGCTCACCGGGGTGGGCATGTGGCAGATCTACCCGGCGCTCGGTGTGTTCGTGGTGCGCTCGGTCAGCGAGCGCGGGCGGGCCATGGCGCTGTCGGTCTTCGGCGCCTGTTTCACGGTGGGTGTCGCCATCGGCAGCGGTTCCCTCGGGCTCGTTGCCGAGGCCGCCGGATATCAGACGATGTTCCTCATCTGCGCGGCCTGCATTCTTCTGGGCCTGCTGGTGGCGGTGAGCGCGTCCCGCGTACGAGAACCGGCGGCAGCCCAGGGCTGAGGCATTCTCCATGCCGCTATCCGGTCGTCCTCGACCGTGATTTTCCGATCACAGAACCGATGAAGGGGAAGCATCTTGAAGTACGTCAAGCTGGGCTCGACCGGCATGGACGTGTCGCGGATCTGCCTGGGTGCCCTGAGTTTCGGCACGCCGGGCAAAGGCGTCCACAACTGGACTCTGGACCTGGACGAGGCGCGGCCTTTGATGCTGCACGCCCTGGAGTCCGGGGTGAACTTCGTGGACACCGCCAACGTGTACTCCGCGGGGTCCAGCGAGCAGATCGTCGGGCAGATCCTCCACGAGTACGGTCGCCGCGACGAGGTCGTGCTGGCTACGAAGGTCCACGGGCGGACGCGCCCCGGACCCAACGGCGTGGGGCTGTCCCGCAAGGCGATCATGACCGAGATCGACAACAGCCTCCGCCGGCTGCGCACCGACTACGTCGACGTCTACCAGATCCACCGGTGGGACCCGGCGACGCCGATCGAGGTCACCATGGAGGCCCTGCACGATGTGGTGAAGGCCGGCAAGGCCCTGCACATCGGCGCGTCCTCGATGTGGGCCTGGGAGTTCTCCAAGGCCCAGTACGTCGCCGACGCGAACGGCTGGACCCGTTTCAGCACCATGCAGAACCACTACAACCTGATCTACCGCGAGGAGGAGCGGGAGATGCTGCCCCTCTGCGAGGACCAGGGCATAGGCGTCATCCCGTGGAGCCCGCTGGCCCGGGGGCGGCTGGCCCGCCCGTGGGACGTCGTCAGCGCACGCAGCGAGACCGACGAGTTCGGCAAGATTCTCTACAGCGACAACGACAGCGACCGCGAGACCGTCGAGCGGCTGGCGCAGCTGTCCGACAAGCGGGGCGTGCCGATGGCCCAGCTCGCACTGGCGTGGATGCTGTCCAAGCCGGCGGTGACCTCACCCATCGTCGGTGCCAGCAAGATGAGTCATCTCCAGGACGCCATCGACTCGGTGGACGTGGTGCTCGACGACGACGAGATCGACTACCTCGAAGAGCTGTACCAGCCGCACCGTGTCGCCGGGCACCCGATCACCTCGCTGCCGGGCCAGCACTGAGACAAGGGAAGTGGCCGTTCTCCACGCTTCGAGATGCCGGGCAGGCAACGAAGCATGAGAGAGAACGGCCGCTTCCGCCGTCGTTCAGGACTGGGCCGCGGCCAGCTTGGTCACCAGCCCGACGAAATCATCGAGCTCCGGGTGATCGAAGACGTCGCGCAGCCGCACCTTGACACCCAGAGTCTGTTCGACGCGTGCGATCATCCGCGTCGCCAGCAGAGAGTGCCCTCCGAGCAGGAAGAAGTCCGTGTCCGGGGTGACCTCGGTACCCAGGATCTCGGTCCAGATCGCGACGACTGCTTCGTGGACGCTGGTGGCGGGGGTGGTCATAGGTGATTCAGTCCTTGTTCGTCGTAGTCATGGTGGTGGCGAGGCGCGCACGGTCGACCTTGCCGTTGTGGGTCAGCGGCAGCTCGTCGAGCACCGTGTAACGCGTCGGCACCATGTAGTGCGGCAACTGCGCGCGCAGAGCCTTGCGCAGCTCCAGTCCCAGCCGCCCGTCCGCGTCCTCGGCGACCACATAGGAAGCCAGCCGCTTTCCGCCGACGGCGTCCGGTTCGACGATCACGCATGCCTGGCGGACCCCGTCGCAGGCGAGCAGAGCCGACTCGATCTCCGGCAGCTCGATGCGGAACCCGTTGACCTTGACCTGTAGGTCGGTGCGTCCCAGGAACTCCATGGCACCGTCGGCGAGGAATCTGACCCGATCTCCGGTCCGGTACATCCGTACGCCCCGCAGCGGACCCTCCTGCGGAGTCACGAAGCGCTCCGCGGTCAGGTCCGGGCGCGACGCGTAGCCGCGGGCCAGGCCCTCGCCCGAGACCCACAGCTCACCGGGGACTCCCGCCGGCACCAACTGCCCGTACCGGTCCAGCACATGCACGCGGGTCCGGGCGACGGGGCGGCCGATCGGGACACTGGTACGAGCAGGTCCGTCGTGGTCGATCGGGTGGAAGCAGGTGAACGTGGTGTTCTCCGTCGGGCCGTATCCGTTGACCAGTTCCACGTGCGGCCACAGGGACGCGACCCGATCGACGTGGTGAGGCGACACGACGTCACCACCGACGAAGAGCCGGCGTACCCCGCGCAGGCAGTCCGCTTCGTACTCGGCGATCTGATGGAAAAGGCCGGAGGTGAGCCAGAGGACGGTGATGCCTCGTTCCTCGATCACCTCGGCGAGTTCGGAGAGCCCCAGCGGTCCTGGCGGGGCCAGCTCCAGCCGGGCTCCACGCGCCAGCGCTCCCCAGATCTCCAGGAAGCAGGCGTCGAAGGTCAGGGGCGCGTATTGCAGGACGACGTCATCAGCCGTGAAGCCGGTGCACTGTTCGTCCGTGACCAGCCGGGCGACGCCGCGATGCGTGATCTCCACGCCCTTGGGAACGCCCGTGGAGCCTGAGGTGAACACGAGGGTGAAGAGCGCGTCTTCGGGATCGTCGGCGTGCCCGAGGCCGGCCTCCCCGGGGCCGGTCCGGTCGGTGAGCTCCTCCAGCGGCAGTACGGCAGCGCCCGCTGGAGCGGAGACGACGAGGTCCCCGCTGTGGACCACGGCAGTGATCCGGGGATCGTCCAGCATGATGCGCAGACGCGCCGCCGGGTAGGAGGGGTCGAGCGGCACGGAAGCCGCCCCCGCCCTGGCCACGGCGAGCAACGCGACGATCGCGTCGAGGCTTCGCTCGGTCATCAGGCCGACCAGGGAGCCGGGCGTGACTCCCGCGGCACGAAGTCGCTGTGCTGCGCGGACGGCGGCTGAGTGAAGCTCCGCGTAGGTGAGTTCTCGTGCGCCGTCGCGCACGGCGATGGAATCGGGCCTCAGCAGGGCCTGACGCTCCACCAGCTGGTGCACGAGGGGAAGCGGTACGGTGTCATCCCACCGGTCGCCCGACAGCGCCAGCAA
Organism: Streptomyces sp. 4F14; assembly: GCF_048159485.1. Lineage (NCBI taxonomy): Bacteria > Bacillati > Actinomycetota > Actinomycetes > Kitasatosporales > Streptomycetaceae > Streptomyces > Streptomyces sp. 4F14. The sequence goes on along the minus strand of NZ_JBLRVY010000012.1, from coordinate 48,852 downwards.
CCGTTTCTCCTCGTGAGGAGCGACGGTGCCGATGTCACGCAGAGGAGCGTGGGGCAGCCGTGCGATCTCATCGGCGAAGTGCTGTACGGCCCCCGCGACCGCGTCGCCCAGACCGTCGACCGCCAGGTGTTCGGCCAGGTCGACGACTGCCTCGGAGCCGTTGCCCGGTATCTCGTCGACCGTCACGGTGACGTCGGGCGTCCCCTCGTCGAGGGAGCCGAGCCCCGCTCGCGTGAGGCTCTCGGCCAGGGAGCAGGCCATGAGATCGGCGTCCACCCGCAACGGCGCGGGGAAGAGCGGATCCTCTGACCGGTGGCCCCGCACGCTCAGATCGTGTCCCGAGAAGCGGTGGACCAGGGCTGCCAGGGCCACGACCGTTTCCGCTGGACTGAGGGTACGGCCCCCCGGGGCTCCGGTCGTCGGGCGAAGTTCGATGCGCAGTTGCATCCGCGCGACCTCAATCATCGGAATGGCAAGAATTGACGATGTATCAACTCGCTTACAAGATCGATGCGAGGCTAGCAAGATCAACATCTCGCCCGCAAGACCGGTAAGGAAAGGGGATCTCATATCTCCATTGGTGTCCCCGTCGATGTGCGCCGGGACCGGTTGCTGTTCAGTGCTAAGGAGTCCGTGTACACGGCATGGTTCCCCCTCGCTCGTGAGCGGCTCGATTTCTCGGAAGCCGACATCGAATTCCCCGAGAACGGCCGCTTTCACGAGGCGATCCTCGTCCTCGATTCCGGCCTTCCGTCCCCTCACCCGGCCCCGGCGCCGCAGGCCCGTTCACCTGTTCTCCCGTTCATCTGCGCGTGTGATCCCGTGCGCGGCGGCGCCACCCGGCGTGAGGGTGTCGCGTTGGGGTCCGTGACGACAGTGCAGTGACGGTTCTGCAAACCGGGCCGCCGATCGGCTTCCGACCCCGGTACCTGCCGTCCCCCTCGCGAACACGCAGGTCACGGTATGGAGAGTTACGACGTGTGGACATGTGTCGACAGCCCCGGGACCCTGCCCGCGCCCCGGCGTGCGCGAACGGTCGACGGAGGTCTGCTCGGCCGCGCATCCGAACTGGCGGACCTGCGCGCGGCCCTCGCGGTACACCGGCTGGTGACGGTGACGGGTGCGGCGGGGATGGGCAAGAGCAGACTCGCGCGGGCGGCGGTGGGAGCGGGGGCCGTGGTGTGGGTGGGGGAGAGCGGGGAAGGCGGGCTGGCGGAGCGGGTGGTGAGGGCGGTGCGAGAGGCGGGGAGCGGTGCGGCGAGGGGGTGTGACATGGGGGTGCGGGACACCGAGGTGTGTGACGCGGGGGCGCGTGATGCGGGCCTGGGCGCGATGCCGGTACGGGCCGACAGCCCGACCCCCGCTGAGGCGCCCCGCGCCCAGCGCACGCCGGAGCACTCCCAGGCGTACGAGGTCGAGCGCCCCGAACCCCCCTCGCACCCCCGACTCCCCGAGCACCCCCGACTCCCCGGACGCCCAGGGCTGCCCACGCACCTCCACCCCACCGCCCCCGACCCCGTCACCGCCCTCCGCGCACTCCCCGCCCCGCACCCCCTCCTCGTCCTCGACGGCGTCGACCCCGTCCACGCCGAGTGCGTCGGCCTCGTACAGCGTCTCCTGATGGCCGTACCGGCGTTGAAGGTGCTCGTCACCGCGCGGCGGGTGCTCGGGCTGGGTGAGGAACGGGTGTTGAGGCTGGGCCCGTTGGGGCTGGAGGGGCCGGCCGTGGAGCTGTTCCTCGAACGCGGCCGGAGTGCGACAGGGCGGGAACTGCGCTACGGGGACGGCGACTTGGCGGTGGCGGGCAGGATCTGCCGGCTGCTCGAAGGCGTACCCCTCGCCATCGAACTCGCCGCGGGCCAGCTCACCCGCCACTCCGTCACGGACCTCGCCGCCCGGCTGGAACGCGACCAGTGCTGGCTGGCCGGCCCCCAGCCGGGCCCCCGCAGACACCGTTCCCTGCGGGACGCGGTCGGCGCCGGATACCGCCTGTGCGAACGGGAGTTGAGGGTCGCCTGGGCCCGCGCGAGCGTCTTCGCGGGCTCCTTCACCGAGGCGACGGCCGTCTTCCTGTGCTCGGGCGCGGGCGTCGAGCCGTACCAAGTCCCGGGTCTCCTCGCCCAGTTGGCCGCATCGGGCGTACTGGAGACGCTCGGCGAGCCCGGCGGCGTACGGCCCTCCCGGTACCGGATGACCCGCGCCGCCCGCGACTTCGGCGCCGAACGGCTGCGTGAGGCGGGCGAGTCGACGGTCGCGTACGAACGGCACGCCCTGCACTACCGCCGCGTCGCGGCCGTCGCGGAGAACCTCTGGACCAACGGGCAGCAGCGCCAGGCGGTCCAGCTCGTCCGGGAGGAGTACGACGACCTCACCGCCCTCGTCCGCCGCGGGCACGTCGAGGCCGCGGTGGAGACCGTCGTCAACCTCTGGTTCTGGTGGGCCGTCCACGGGCACGCCGTGCAGGGCCACGCCCACCTCCGCCGGCTGCTGCCGCTGGTGGAACCCGACAGCCCCAGCCTGCCGCGCGCCCTGTGGCTCACCGCCTGGCTCGGCACCGCCGACCCCGAGACGGCCCGCGAACTCCTCGGCCGCGCCTGGACCGGCGCGGTCCTCGCGGGCGACGACGCGACGGTCGGCCGTATCGCCCACGTGGAAGGCGTACTGGCCTGGCGGGAGCGCTCCCTCGACGTCGCCGAGTCCTGCTTCGCGCAGGCCGCCGACCTCGTCCCGCCGGGCGCCCCCGGCGGTCCCGCCGGCACGGTCAGCCTCGCGGCCCTCGCGATCGTCCAGGCGCGGCGCTCGCCCCGTACCGCCCGCCGCACCGCGCACCGCGCGCTCTGCGTCCCCGGCGCCGACGCCTGGTCCACGCTCCTCGCCCGCTACGCCCTCGCCGTCACCGACCACCCCACCCACCCGTCCCGCGCCTGGCACCGCGCCCGACGCGCCCTGGCCACGATCGACACCCGCATCGACACGCCCCAGGGCACGGCGGCGCTGCTGCGGCTGATCGCGGACGTGGAGTGCGGGCGGCTGGGGGAGGAGGGGCTCGGGGCGTTCGTGCCGGAGGGGGTGCGGGTGCTGCTGCCGCGCACGGGGTTCTAGCCTTGGCGCGAGGCGCGACGGCTGGAGGAACTGTGCGGGGCGATCTTTCCGGTGGGGTCTTCACGCGGATGGCGCGGGACACGCATCCGGTGGATCTGATGTGCCTCTACCTGCTCCATGGCTCGGTCGAGCGGATCCCCGGTCTGCTGGCCGCTCCGGGGCCGCTGTCGTTGGAGCACCTGAGGCGCCAGGTCCCCGCCGGGAGCCGGTGGAGTCATGACGACGCGGACACGTTCTCGCTGGGCGTCGAGAAGACGGTGCGGGGGCGGTCGTACGGCTTCGAGTTCAGAGTTCATTTCGTCGGCGGTGAGCCTTATGCCGACGCGGTGGTTCCGTTCGGTGCGTCGGTCGACCTGTACCGGTTCCTGCGTCACTTCCGTGGGCACTACGCCTCGGACGGTGACTGGAGCTTCGACGTGTACACCGATGTGCGTGACCTCCGTGAGAGCGTCGTGCTGTTCGGCAACCGTCGTGAGGTCTGGTTCCAGGTGAACCGCGGTCGGGTGGTGGCCGGTGGGAGCAAGCCGGTTCCCGGGGGGCGGCTGATCGCCGGGCGGCTGCACGGCAACCAGTTCGGGGCGAGCGCCGGGGTCCTGCACGCGGGGAGCGTGATGTTCCCCGACCGTGCCGACGCCGTCGCGGGCACGTCGGCCCAGGGGCGGGCGTATCGGCGGTACGTGGCCAGGCTGCGCGATCCGCTGCCGCTGGGGGTGAGGCGGCGGGGCCGTCCCGAGTTCGGCAGTCGGACGTGACGCCGGCCTGACGCGGGGTGCGGTCCGGTACGGAGGCACCGGGCAGGCTCGCTCGCCTTCCGGCCGCGGCCTCACAGCATCGCCGCTTCCATCCGGCTCTCCGCTCCCCATGCCGCCGCGCACAGGGTCCGGTCCACGCCGACTCCGTACAGCGCTCCGGCGAGCCATGCGCGGGCGAAGCCTCCCGTGTCCGCCGGCAGCAAACGGCCGAACACGTCACGCCCGCGCTCGGCGGCCCCGGCGTCCAGCGCGTGCAGCAGGTCTCCCGCCGTACCGAGTCCGGCCTCGCGCAGGATCCGTACGTCGCGTGCAGCGCTTCCGGGGACCGCGAGGACCCGTCGGCCGCCGGTCACGGCTTGGGTGAGTCGGCGTTGCAGCAGGTACAGGGGGGCTTCGCCGGGGTCGGAGGGAGAGGTGGCCGGGCGGCCGGACGGGGAGCTGGCCGGGGTGTCGGCGGAGGCGTCGGCGGAGGCGTCGGCCGGAGAGTCGGCCGGGGTGTCGGTCGGAGCGGCGGTCTTCTCTTCCTGAGTCGACAAATCCCCTTCGCGGCTCCCCGTGCCCCTCCCCACCCCCTCCAGGTCCACCCACCGAAGCCGCTCCACCCCGACCCCCACCCCGCCGTCGACACCCACCGCCAACAGCTCCACCCGAGCCACCGCCCCCGCCACCAGCCGCCCCACGACCCGCAGTTGAGCCCCCACGGCCCCCGCGAGCACCCGCAGGTTGTCCCGGCACGGCAGCCCCGGATCCTCGTGGGCGGCACCCAACCGCACCGCCACCCCACCGCAGTCGGCCAGCAGGCAGTCCCCGCCCGTCTCCCGAACCGTCCCGACGATCGTCACGTCGAGGAACAGCAGGTCATGAGCCTCACCCCCGAGCGCCCGCGCGACCTGCTCCCCGACCGGCACCTCCCAGAGCGCGTCCAGGGGAGCCTGCTCCCACCCGACCCCACCGGCCCGCACCGCCCGCACCTTCGCGCCCGCCCCCAACCGCCCCGTCGGTGAGACGGTCGCCCCGGACACCGCGAGCCCCGCCGACGCCAACTCCCGGTGCGTGAGGGCGGTGTCACCGAGCCGGACGGTCCGCTCGACGGCCCCGGCGGCCCGCGCGACCCCGCCCGGCGCGACATCGGACACGGTGTACAGGCGCCCGTCCGCGTCGGCGACCCAGGTGACGACACCGGCGTACCCGGTCGCGGTCAGCACGGGCTCGGAGAACAGCCCGTACAGCCGCAACGACCCCTCGGCCGTGTACGACTGCCGCGCCCGCCCCCGCAGCACGGCCAACTCCCCGTCCGTGGCCGCCGGAAGCCGGTACGCGACCCCCAGCACCTCGCGCAACGCCCCCTGGAGATCGGCGAGTCGGTACCCGGCGTCCCCGCCGCGCGCGGCCCGCACCCCGTTCACCACGGACACCGCCGCCCCCGCGACCCGGTGCAGCCCCGCGAGCCGCGCCCCGTGCGCCGCCCGCAGCAACTCCGCCTGGAGCACGGCCCCGGCGCCGTCGGTGCCCGCGTCGAGGACGGCGGCGGCAGCGTCGAAGACGGCACGGGCGGCGCGTACGGAAGCGTCGTCCGCGCCGACCGGTTCCAGGACCGCATCCGGTGCTTCTGCCTTTGGAGTCTCGGCAGGCTCCGGTGTCTCCGCCATCTCCGCCATCTCCGTCGTCTTCTCGGCGATGGGCGCCAACGACGCGACAGCGGCCCGGTGCAGGCAGTCGGGCGCGAGCAGGCACCCGCAGCGGATCGCGTCCGCCCGGCCCACCACCCCACCGGACAGGGCGAGTTGGATGTCCGTCTCGTCGTCGACAGCGACCCGTACGGTGTCCCCCTCCACCGTGACCGGCCGCCCCGCGAGTTTGGCGATCCCCGCGTCCAGCCGTTTACGCAGCCGGGGCGACAGCGCCTCCACCAGCTCGGCGGTCACCGACGGTACGACAGGCGGCAGTTCGGCCGTCACATGCCCCTCCTCGACACTACGCAATCCTCTCGCCCACCCAACGCGCCAGCTCCAGCGGGCTCAACGCCGCGACCGGCATGCCCGCCGCCACCAACTGCCCCGCCACGCCCGTGGAGTAGCGGGGCCGCCCGGCGTCGTCGAGGCTCGCGCACCCCAGCACCTGGCACCCCGCCCCGACCAGCGCCCGCACCTCCGCGAGCAGCCCGCCCAGCGGATACCCCTCCTCGAAGTCACTGACGACGACCACGAGCGTGCGCGCGGGGACGGTCACCAGCTCCCGCGCGTGCCGCAGCCCGGCGGCGATGTGGGTGCCGCCGCCGACGCTCACCTCCAGGAGCAGCGACAGGGGATCCTCGACGTGCCCCGTGAGGTCGATGACCTCCGTCGAGAACGCGAGGAAGTGCGTCGACAGCGTGGGCACCCCGGCGAGGACGGACGCGGTGAGCGCCGCCCAGATCGTGGACGCCTCCATCGACCCCGACACGTCCGTGACGAGGATCAGCCGCCAGTCCGCCGACCGCCGCGCCCGGGTCCTGAACACCGGCCGTTCCGGGACGACTTGAACGACGCCGTCCGCTCCGATCCGGGCGCTCGGGAGGTTCGCCCGTACCGTCCGCGCGAGGTCCAGGCCCCCGCCCGGACGCCGGCTGGGCCGTGCGACCACGGCACCGTGCAGGGCCGGCCGCAGCCGCGTCGCCAGCTCCCGCGCCAGCTCCGCGACGAGCCTGCGCACCAACGGCCGCAACGCCGCGACCTTCGCCTCCGGCAAGCCGCCCGCATGCCGCAGCACGGTCCGCAGGAGTTCCACGGACGGGCGCACCTCGTCGACCCCCAATTCCCCGACGACGTCCTCGCGCCCCGCCGCGACAGCCGCCGCCAACACCTCCTCCCGCACTCCGGCCCCGAACAGCGCGGCAAGCTCCTCCGCCCACTCCCGGGCCCCCGGATAGGCGGCCTCCCGCCCACCCCCGACCCCACCGAGACTCCCCCGGCTCCCCTCACCCCGGCCGCTCCCGTACAACTCGTCCAACGCCGTCGCCAACCGCCCGGCCCTGCCCGCGAGCTGATCCGCCCGCCGACCGAGCACCAGCCGCCACCGGGTGGCGGGGGAGAGCTCGGACGGGCCGACGGAGGGCGGCGCCGGTATGCCACTGCTGCCGGCCACCGACGGGCCGCCGCCGACACCTGGTACCGAAGGCTGCGCGGGACCGGAGAGGGCTTCCGGAACCGCCGGCCGAGTGGGAAGCGCCGCTTGCCCCGGAGTCGCGGGCTGCGCCGGAGCCGAGGTCCGGCCCGGAGTTGATGGCGTCACCGGAACCGATGGCGTCACCGGAATCGATGGTGTAACCGGGGCCTGAGATGCCGGCGGAACCGAAGGCGTCGCCGGGATCAGTGGCGTCGCCGGAACCGTTGGCTGTGTCGGCCCCGGCAGCAACCCCCACCCCCGCAACCCCTCCCGCGCCGCGAGATCCGCCGCCACCCAGGCCGCCGACACCCCCGCCTCCCCGACCCGGGCACCCCCCACCCGCTCCTCCACCACCGCGAGCAACCGTTCCCGCGCCGCCGGACTCAACGTCTCGAAGCCACTCCGCAACGCGGGCAGCCGATCCAGGAAGTCCCGGTCGGAAAGCGTCGACACGCGATCCAGCAACGGCCCGAGCGCGGCCCCCGCGGCCTCCAGCAGTGGCCCGGCGACGGTGAACACCCCGGTCAGCCGCCCCGCCAACGCGGCCCGCCCCTCCGCGTCGACGGCACCGTCCACCCACGACCCGACCCGCTCCCCGAACCCCTCGGCCTCCTCCTGCCCGAGCAGCACCCGCACACCCCCGGCGGCCCCCCGCATCAACGCCGACCCCTCCCCGGCGAGGCGCGCCAGCGCACCGGCGAGCCGTAGCCCGCCCAACTCATCGGCACGCTGGGCGAGTTCCGACAGCCCCCGGGCGTCCTCGACCTCCTCCGACCCCACCAACCCGTCCACCTGCCGCACAGCCGCAGCGGTCAACGCCCCGGCGACATCAGCGGCCTTGCCCGTACGCCGCTCCCGCGCATCCCCCGCGGCTTCGCCCCCGGCACCGCTGCCGAGAGGCCGTCCGCCACCCGGCGTCGCCTGCCCCACGTCCCCGCCGCCCTGTGCCCCCGGACCGCCTCCAGCCTCGTCCGGTACCTCGCCCTGGGCGTCACCGGCAAGTCGGAGGTCGGCGCGGCCGTCCGGAGTCCTCACTCCGCCACCGTTCCCCGCCCCCACAAGATCGGCAAGCCCCTCCAGTCCCGCCACATGTCCCGCCCGCAGCCGGTCCAACAACCCCAGCCCCGCCAGGAGTTCAGCCAGCGTGCCGGCCCCCGGCAGCACCTCCGCGACCTCGTCGAGCCGTTCCTCCACCAGGTCCGCGAGCCCGCACTCGGCGGCCTCCTCCAGGCCGCGCAGCACCTGCGCGGGCGTCGCCCCGCCCGCGTCGGCCTCGGCCCGCCGCCGCTCGCGCAGCACCCCTTCGGCGGCCTGCGCGGCGGTCACCCCGCGCAGGCCGGCGGCCGTGAGCATCGCGGCGGTCGCCGGCGTCCACCGCACCTCCCACCGGGAGGTCAACGCGTCACCCCCGCCCGCGCCGACGACCTCCTTGCGCTCGCCGTAGGGCACCCCGCACACGACGAGCCGGGCGAGCAACACCTCGCGCCGCCGGTCGAGTCCGGACCGCAGCGGGTCGAGCCGCAGATCGCGTGCCGGTGCGGCCGCCTGCTCTGGCCCCGGCAGCCCCAGCGCGGCCACCTCGGCCTCCACGGCGGGCGCCAGCCCACTGCGCGGCGCCCCCGGAGCGGCCCGCCCCACCCGCGTTCCGACGAGCACCCGCTCCATGGCCCGCGCGACGGCCCGCCCCCTGCCGTACGGCTCCCCCTGGGCCAGCACGGACTGCACGGCCTCCACCAGCTCCCCCCGCCCGGCGGCGGGCAGCCCGCGAAGCCGCCCCAGATCCACGGCGACCCGCACGATCTCCCGCGCGTCGGCGGGCCCCGACGGATGCCCCGAGCCCCGCACCTGCGCACACACCTCCACCGCGGCCCGCACCAACGCCTCCTCCAGCGCCGCCGCGTCCCCACCGGCCAGCAGGACCCGGTGCTGCCACTCGGGGTCCCGGATCCCGGCGGGATAGCCGGACCGCTCGTCGAGGAGGGCGTACGTGTAGGGGATGAGGGAGGTGGTCCAACGCGCGGGGGCAGGCGCCGGGGAGGGGAATGCGTCCGGCGCCTTCGCCCCCACCAGCGCGGGCGCGTGGAACGCCCCCACCACCACGGCCGCCCGCTCCCCGTTCGCGGTCGCCTCGGCGAGACACTTCCGCATCCACCGCTCCCGCACGAGGTCGCCCACGGCCACCCCCTGGGCCGACGCCTCCGCGTCCGCCCGCAGCGCCCAGCCCGTCAGCAGCGCGGCCCGCCGGACCGCCTCGGGCGGGGACCCCGGCGCGGTGGCCTCGACGAGCCGGTCCCACAGGTCGTCCCCCGCGCGCCCGGTCAGCCGGGACCGCAGCGCCTCGGTGAGCCCGGCACTCCCGGTCACCTCCCGGGCGTCGAACTCCCGCTCCCGCAAGGGCAGATCGCAGGCCACCACCGGCACCCCGCGCCGAGCCGCCCACCGCACGGCGACCAGTTCGGGCGAGAACTCGGCGAACGGATAGAACGCGGGCCCCCCGCCCCCGCCCTCGGGCACGGCGGCCAGCGCGACCGGCGCGACGGTGTCCTCGTGGGCGAGCCAGGCCACCCACTCCTGCAACTCGCCCGGCAGCTCCACGAGCACCACGTCGGGCCGCGCGGCCTCCAGCAGGGCGGGCACGACGGCGGCCAGCGAGGGCGCGTGATGCCGTACGCCGATCAGGAAGGGCCCGGCGGGATCGGTGAGGACGGCGAGCACGTCCTCGGGGCGTCCTGCGGCCTCGACAGCGGCACCCTCCATGCCTTCGGGGCGCCCCGCCGCCTCGACAGCGGCGCTCACCGTGTCGGCACCCCCCACGTCCTCGGGCCGCCCCGCCCTCCCGACAGCGGTACTCACCCCTCCAGCACCCCCCTCGACTCCCACAACGTCCGCCAGGTCGCCGCCCCTTGCTCGGCACGCCGCCGCACCGGCCCGTCCCAGTACCCGCGCAGCCGCGCCGCGTCGGACGGATCGTCCTTGCGCACGACCCCGAGCAGATGCCCCGGCAGCAGCCCCAGCACGTCCCGGTCACCGGGGAAGTACGCGCCCGCGAGCCCCAACGCCCCAGCGACGGCGACCGCCTCGGCCGTACTCATCACCGTGGACGGCCGCTCGACCTCCCAGCCCTCCGCCGAGCGCCCCTCGCGCAGATCCCGGAACGCCGTCACCAGCGCCTCCACGACCGCGTCGTCCACCCGGAACACCGCCCCCGCCCGCTCGACGGAGGCCCGCGCCTGCCGGCGCACGAGCGCGACCTCCGCGTCCAGGTCCGGAATCGGCCCGACCGTCTCGAAGTTGAAGCGCCGCTTGAGCGCGGCGGACATCTCGGAGACGCCCTTGTCCCGGAGGTTCGCGGTGGCGATGAGGCAGAACCCGGGCGCGGCGTGCGCCAACGCGTCGTCGGTGCCCGCGAGTTCGGGTACGGCGATGCGGCGTTCGGAGAGCAGGGACACCAGCGAGTCCTGCACCTCTGGCAGGCACCGGGTGACCTCCTCGACCCGGGCGACACCGCCCTGCCGCATCGCGGTCAGCACCGGCGAGGCCACCAGCGCCTGCGCGCTGGGCCCCTGCGCGAGCAACAGGGCGTAGTTCCAGCCGTACTTGAGCTGGTCCTCGGTCGTCCCGGCGGTCCCCTGCACCACCAGCGCGCTGGTCCCGCACACGGCCGCCGCGAGCAGCTCGGACAGCAGCGACTTCGCGGTACCGGGCTCCCCGACGAGCAGCAGCCCGCGCTCCCCGGCGAGCGTGACGACACACCGCTCGACGAGCGCCCGCTCCCCGACGAACTTCCCCTCGACGACGAGCCGCCGGGGCACCCCGTCGGGTACGCCGGCCCCGTCGGGCAGCTTGAGGGCCTCGCCGGCGCTGCCCATCACGAACGTGACGACCGCGCGGGGCGTGAGCCGCCAGCCGGGAGGCCGCGCCCCGTCGTCGTACGCGGCGAGGAACGCCAGCTCCTCGGCGTACAGCTCCTCGGGCGGCACCACCTGGCGAGGGGTGAGGGTGTCGGTCATGTGCGGGTTCTTTCCGTCGTGTCGTGGGGCAGCCGTCGGTGGGGAGGCCGTCATGCGCGCCGCCTGCGTCCGCGCGAGGTCCGCAGCTTCTCGAACGCGGGGCCGTCGCCGTCGCGCACCCGCTGCCACGCGCGCGCGAACAGCTCCGGCACCGGGACCGACGGCACCACGCGGCCATGGTCCCGCAGCGGGTAGAGCGCCTCTTTCCAGGTCTCCAGGGGCAGCGCGGGCGCCTTGAGGTCGGACCAGCCGCACGGTAGGAACAGCGTCCGCCCCGCGCGCGCCCGCTTCGCCGTGACGACGAGGTCGCTCGCCGCCAGCTCCGTACGGGCCTTCTTGAGCCGCGCGGGCTTCCAGCCGGTCCACCGCGCGCAGTCCCGGTCCGTCGGGTCGGGCAGCGCCAGCAGCTGGAGGTACAGCACGGCCGCGTCCTCGCTCAGCCCGCACACCTCGGCGACCTCGCCGACCAGCGCGGGCACACTGACGGAGGGGTCCTGCGCGAAGCCGACGAACTCGACGGCCGTCCCGGCAGTCTCCCCGGCAGCCGTTGCGCCGACGCTCCCGGCAAGTGGCCCGGCAGCCCCCGTACCGGCCTCCACCGCCCGCGCCAACTCCTCCCCGAGCAGCGTCCGCACGGCCTGCATCGCCGTGCCGCGTCCCGCGCCGACGATGCCCTCGGCCAGCCCGAACGCCGGATCGTCGGCCCCGGAGAGCGCGCCGGGTGCGACGAGGACCGTCTCCTGGTCGCCGTACCAGGGCCGCAGCGCGAACACCTCGCCCACGCGCACCAGCCCGTCCGCCCCGGCGCCGCCGGTCGCGGGCAGCCCGTACGCCTTGCGCAGTGCGACGGCGCTCGGCCCGCCCTTCTCCGCCCACGCGACGTCCAGGTCCATCAGCAGCCCGGGGTCGGCGATCCGGCGCCGCAGCGCGGCGAGGCTGTCCGGGAGGGCGGCCCGCAGCGGGTGGCCGTAGGGGAGGGCGTAGGCGAGGTGGGCCAGCGCGGCGACGGCGTCCCGCAGCCCGCGTCCGCTCGGCATCGCGGCGGGGTCGTCGGCGACGAGGTTGCCGCGCTCGTCGGGCCGCTGGACGGTCGTCCGGGCGATCCAGGGCGTGCGTCCCGGGTTGAGGATGTCGACGGCGCCGCTGAGCGACATGTTCGCCCGGTCCAGCTCGGCCGCGAGGTCCTCGGGCAGCCGCACGAGGCCGTGCAGGGACTCCCGCCAAGCCCCTCCCACGGCGGCCGTGTCGGGCCCGGACGTCCACAGGTCGGCGGGCGCCTCGGGCAGCAGCAGGCCGACCAGGGGCCGCCAGGTCTCCGCCCCGAGCGTGTTGAGCAGCACCCCGGCCTGCTCGCTCTGACGCGGCTTCAGGCCGATCTCCGCGAGCTGTTCGGTGCTCGGGTCGTGGGGCCGGGCGGCGAGCAGCACCGCGGCCTGCGCGGGCCCGAGCCCGCCCCCGGTGGCCGCGACGAGCGCGGCGGGCGCCTCCGGCAGCCAGGGCGCCGGACCCTTCTCCCGGACGAGCCGGACGACGTCCGCGAGCGCGCCGGCCGACAGGTCCGCCGGATACGCGTACTCCGTCTCCCGCGTGAAGTGCGCGACCGCGTCGAACCGGCCGCTCGGGTCGTGGTCCAGCGCGAGCCACCGCACGCGCTCGTGCTCGTTGTCGGTGTTCTCGCAGCCCAGGATGACGACGGTGCGCTCCCCCCGGCGCAGCACCTGTCCGGCCCGCGCGCGGGTGCCGTGCTTCCTCTCGAACGACTCGCTCAGCCGCACCTCCCGCCACCACGTGCCGCTGTGGACGAGCGGGCCCTCCAGGAGCGTGTCGAACAGCAGGAGCAGCGCCCGCCGTCGCTCCTCGGCGAGCAGCGGCGAGGCCGCCCGGTAGGCGAGCGGGCGCAGCACCCCCAGCAGGGCGGGCCAGCCGGTCTCGATGCCGGGGACGGTGAACTCGTCGCTGAGCCAGCCGTCCCTGTCGGTGTCCTCCCGGGCCCGGCGTGCCAGCGCTGGCCCGTCGGCGGGCCGGCCGGCCAGCACGTGGTGGACGGCCTTGAGCTGCCGCAGCGTCCCCCAGCGCCGCTCGTCGCGGTACCAGCCGATCTGGCGCAGATGCGTGATCCCGGCGACCGCCTCCCGCAAGGACTGGTCGTCGCCGTGCTCGGGCGCGAGGTCGGCGAACATGCCCAGGCTGCGACTCGCGCGCGCGGCCGGCTCGGGCGGTGTGACGAACTTGCCGACGGACACCGCGAGTTCGAGCATCGCGCGGACGACCCCGGCGACCCCCGCCAGCAGCCTCGGCTCGAACCCGGTCAGCACCTGCCCGACGGCCTCCCGCACGACCTCCTCGGCGCCCGGGATCGCGGCCTTCTCGTCGCCCTCGGCGGCGGACACCCGCGCCTGCCGCTCCTCCAGCGCCCGCGCCCCGACGGCCAGCAGTTCCGCCGCGCGCGTGTCGTCCAGCTCCCGCAAGACGGCCGACGCCACCGTGTCCCTGGGCCGCAGCGCGTGCCAGAAGTCGACCGGCGGGACGAGCCCGGTCCCGGCGGCGAACTCGCGCCCCGGCTCCAGCCGCGTCACCCGGCCCAGCTCCCCGCCGGACGAGGTGTCGTCCCCGGCGTACAGCACGATCTGCCGGTCCGAGGCGACGGCCACCGGCGCGGCCCCGCCCGGCAGCCGCAGCGCGCCGAGCGGCACGCACCGCCGGTGGTGGCCGTCCAGGACGAGCGTGCGCCCGTCGGGCGTGCCGACGGTCAGCCGGCCCTCGTCGTCCGCGCGCACCCAGCGCCCCAGCACGGTCCCGTCCGTGCCGAACGGGCTCTCCTCCAGCCCCGGTTGCAGCGGCAGCACCGAGCAGTCGTCCTGCCGCAGCGTCGCCCCCTCCAGGATCCCGGCGCGCAGGAACGCCGGCAGGGACGCGCGCCCGTGCGACCCGGTCGCCGGGTCGTACTCCAGCCACACCTGCCGCGTCCCGTCCCGGCCCAGCCGCCACAGCGTGCTGCCGTCGGCGATGACGGGCCTGCTCGGCGGGACGACGGTGTCGCCCGCGTGGAGCGTGCGCCCGCCGGTCGCCCGGCCGCCGCCGGGCAGCGGGACCGACGGGGTGTCGGCGTCGTTGCCGTACCAGCCGGAGAGCTGCTCGCCGCCCGCCGTGAACACCTCGGTGGGACGGGCCGACCAGTAGCCGGACTGCCTGCCCTCCGTGCGCCAGACCACCAGCAGTTCGCCGTCCGCGTACCGGAACGACGGCTGCTCCCACTGCTGGAGGGCCACCGGGATCCGCAGGTCGTGCTCCAGGAGCACCCCCTCGGGGCCGACGACGACCGCCTTGTGCCGGCGCGAGAGGATCAGCGCCGGCCACGCCTCGTGCACGCGCAGCGGATCGCTGTTGTCCGGCGCGCGCCCCGTGTCGAGCAGCCCGAGCGCCTCGTCGAGCGCGGGCCACCCCAGCTCGTCCAGGATCCCGGCCCGCAGCGCCCGCCCCAGGACCGGCGCCACCTCGTACGCGGCGGCCCGCGCGACCGCGTCCGGCGCGACCCGGCCCGCGACCGAGCGGTACGTCTGGAGCCGCCCCACGGCCGCCCGCGCCCCCGGCAGCCCCGCAGCGCGCGTCAGCTCGCCGGCCGCGTCCTCCAGCCACTCCCGGAGCACCTCGCGCAGCACCGGATGCGCGGCCAGCGCCTCCGCGTTCTCCGTCGACCGGCCGCGCCCCAGCGCCTCGATCGACTGGTACAGCCGCCGCCGCAGCGCGGGGTCGGCGGCGAGTGCCGTCAGGTCGCGCCGGCCCTCCCGCTCGTCCTTGAACCAGTCGTCGAGCCCGAGATGCACGTTCGTGTCCGCTCCGGGCAGCGCCAGCGGCACGCCCTCGGCCGCGCACAGGTCGAGCAGGTCCGGGTCCGCGCCCGGGTACCAGCGCCCGCTGAACAGGTCCACCGGACGCGCCAGTTCACGCAGCCGGGGCGCCATCCGCGCCACCAGCGCGAGCGTCGCGGGAGAGCGCCGGGACGAGGAGCTGCCGTGCTTGCGGTACAGCGCCCACCGCGTGAGCCAGTCCGCCGGGTCGACGCCGTCACCCTCGACGAGCAACCGGTCCGCCCCGCACTCCGCGAGCAGCGCGAGCCAGGACTCGTCGTCCTCGACCTCGCGCCCCAGCCCCGCCGGCATGATCTCCAGCAGCCGCGCCCGCACCCCGGGCCGCTCCTTGGCCAGTACCACCAGCGTGGCCCGGTAGGCGTTCCAGAACGACGCCGGCGCCCGCACCGCTGCCGGGGAGGCGAGCAGGTCGGCGACCAACGAGCCCTCCTCGGCGACCCGGTCCAGCCCGGCCGCCTTGACCAGCCCGCGCGCGTCCTGCGGCAGCGACGCGTACGGCGGCATCCCGGCCGCGCAGCGCTCCACCGTCAACTGCCGGAACTGCGCCCAGGCGTCGACGGGCGTCAACCGCGCGGCCAGCGCCTTCACATGCTCCTTGAGGGCCTTCACGGTGAGCGCCCCCGCGAAGGCGAACTCCAGGAACACCGCCCGCTGCCGCTCCTCGTCGACCGTCAGCGCGTGCACCCGCTCCGCGTCACGCGCCTTGCCGAAGAACGCGGCGGCGTACGTGGTGTTCTCGTGCTGGAGGAAGACCCGTGCGGCCTGCTCGTAGAACGTCGGCAGGAAGTGCGGCACCGCGCGCCCCAGCCGCCCGCCCAGCTCCTCGAAGCCCTCCTTGGCCGTGCCCGGCCGCGACTTGGCCTGCCGGGCGAGCCGCTCGACGTCCCGTACGAGCGCGAGCGCGTGGTGGCCGTTCGCCGGGTCGTTGACCAGCGCCCAGGCCGGGAACCCGAGGGTCTCCCGGCGTACCTGCCCCACCTCGGGGGCGTCCGGCTCGCGCACCAGCCCGAGGAAGTCCAGCGCCAGGTCCTCGGCCTCCCCGAGCGTCCCCGGCACCAGCCGCACCACCCGGCGGTCGTCCAGCGCGGGATGCGTGTACGTGCGCGCGGTGAGCGTGTCGGCGTCCTCGCGCGCGGTGCTGCCCGCCGGGAGGACCGCGCCGGCGTCGAGCAGGACGCCCACCGTGATCTCGTCGTACCGCTGGTCCGCCCCGCTCATGCCACCCGCTCCTCGTCCTCGATGTCCCGCCCCGCGTACAGCGCCGCCGCCATCCGCATCCCCTCCGACCAGGCCACCGGCCCGACCTGACCGAGCTTCAGCACCCGGCCCGCCGGGTCGGTGAAGACCAGCGGACCGGTCTCCGTCTCCGACCAGCCGTCGTAGTCGCCCACCCACACGCGGGCCTCGACGCCGCGCCCGTCCTCGACGACCGCGCACACCGCGTGTCCGCCGCGCACCCGGTAGCCGAGCTGGGCGGCGCGGCCGTGCAGGAACCTCAGCTCCTTGAAGACCCCGCCCGCGTACTCCTCGACGGACGTCGCCTCCGCGTCGAGCGCCGCCGGGCGGTGCCACACCTCGCGGAAGAGCTGCGGGGCGCGCTGTTCGACCCCCAGCTCCACCGCGAACTCCCGCAGCTCCTCCAGGTCTTCGAGGAGCACCGGGTGCGGCAGGCGCACCAGATCGGGCGCGATCCGGATCGTGTCACCGTCCAGGTCGACCACGCCGAGACCCCGCTCGGGCGTCGAGTCCCGAAGGAATCCGGCCACCGAGCCGTCGTCCCACGACACCACCAGGTCGCGCAGCGCCGACTGCCACGCCGGGTCGGGCCACACCCGGGTGAGGACCTCCAGCGGCACGTCCAGGGAGCGGGTCATCCACCGCTCCACGACGGCCAGGCACTGCCGCTCGTGCCGCTCCAGCCACTCCGCGAGCTGCTCCAGGCCGACCACCGCCGGATCGTCCCTGAGCTTGGACGGAACCGATTTCAGCGGCCTCCCGGAAGCGTTCCGGCACACCACCTTGCCGCCGTCGAGAGCGACTTCGTAGCCGCCCGCAGCCGACACCCACCCCATACGTGCCTCCCCAGCACCCACAGTGATCCACTGCCCCGAACTGTAGAGGGAGCCACTGACAACGACCCCGGAGAGGGCCCGCCGAGACCTCGACGCGGACCGTCGGTTTCCGGCCGGACGCCGGTCCGCACACGGCCGAGGGCCGGTCCGCACACGGACCGGCCCTCCCCGGCGCATCAGCGGAGGCCGGATCCCCGAAAAGCCGACGGCCGCGTCACACCCCGGCCGGCGGCCGTGTCACACCGGCGTTCCGGCGTCCGGCACGAACGCGACGCCGTGCCCCGGCACGATCAGCGCCGGCTCCATCGCCAGCACCTTCGCCCGCGACTCGTGCAGCAGGTCGGCGCTGGCCGCGAACGGGTCCTCCACCGGCCCCTCCGCGCTCCACCACAGGTGCGTGAAGACGACCAGCCCGTCCCGCGTCTCGACCAGCGTGCTGATGTCCTCGGCGGTGTGCCCCGGCGTCGCGGCGAGCCGGATCGACGGCGACAGGAACAGCCCGTCGGCCGGCCGGTCGGTCCACACGTCGTTCTGGTAGGTCGCCCAGTGGTCGTGGAACCGGGCCACCGGGAACAGTGCCGCGTTCAGCGTGTGGTCGGGATGGTGGTGGCTGAAGACGACGTCCGTGACCTGGGCGGGGCCGATGCCCTCGGCGGCGAGCGGGTCGAGGATCAGCCCGCGGTCGGCGACCATGCCCGGGTCGACCACGACCACGGTGTCGCCGTCGCGCACGAGACTCACCGTGCTGGCGGTACGCGGTCCGACGTAACCGGACGTCAGGACACGGAAGGTGGCGCTCATCCCCGGAACCCTAGCCGCCGGACGCCGCGGGGCACAGAGGCGTGCGTGGGCCGAAAGCGACCCCTCGGGACAGGTGATGTTGTGCAAATCGTTGACGGCGATGAGAAAACGGCCCTAGATTCCGTGCGCTCCCCCCTTCCCCCCGACAGGAGCCGAGACACATGCGAACCCGTTCCCGCACCGCCCTGACGGCCTTAACCCTCAGCCTCGCCGCCGTCCTCGCCACCCCGCCCGCGCACGCGGACACCCGGGCCCCGGCTCGCCTCACCGGCACCCTCGCCGACGGCGCCACCTGGATAGCCGACGTACCCGCCGCCTGGAACGGCACCCTGCTGATCTTCAGCCACGGCTTCGGCCCGACGATCGCCCGCAACGCCCCCTCCGAGGCCGTCCGCCTCGACCTCCTCGCGCGCGGGTACGCGCTCGCGGGATCGTCGTACGACCCGAACGGGTCGATGTGGGCCCTGGAGAGCGCCGAACGCGACCAGTTCCAGACGATCGACGCGGTCACCGCCGAGATCGGCCGCCCCGCGCGCGTGCTCGCCATCGGACAGTCCATGGGCGGCCTCGTCAACGCCCAGCTGGCCCGCGACGGCGCCGGACGCATCGACGGCGCCCTCGGCCTGTGCGGACTCGTCGCCGGCGCCACCGACCTCGACAATTACCAGCTCGACGCCGAGTACACGATCGCGCGCCTCCTGCTGCCCGGCGAGGACGTGAAACTCGTCGGCTTCACCTCCGCCGCCGAGGCCGCCGCCACCGCGCAACGCCTCACCGACGCCGTCAACGCCGCCCAGAAGACGCCCGGGGGCCGCGCCCGCGTCGCCCTCGCCGCCGCCTTCCTCAACCTCCCCGCCTGGGCCCCCGGCGAGGACAAGCCCGCCCCCACCGACTGGGCCGGCCGGCAGGAGCAGCAGTACGCCTGGTTCGCCCAGGGCATCCTGGCCTTCGTCGAGGGCGGCCGCTACGCCATCGAACAGTCCGTGGGCGGCAACAACTCCTGGAACAAGGGCGTCGCCTACGACCGGCTCCTCGCCGGATCCGTCCACGCGCCCCAGGTCCGCGCCCTCTACCGGGCCGCCGGACTCGACCTGCGCGCCGACCTCGCCCACCTCACCGGGGGCGCCAGCATCACCGCCGACCCGGCCGCCGTCCGCACGGCCGCGCGCACCTCGTCGGCGGGTCAGAGCCTCGCCGTACCGCTGCTGAACGTGCACACGATCGCCGACAACCTCGTCCCCGTCGAGCAGGAGAGCCGCTTCGGCGCGCGCGTACGGGCGGCGGGCGACGGCGCGCTCCTGCGCGAGGCGTACGTCGACCGGCAGGGGCACTGCAATTTCACGACCGCCGAGACCGTGGCCGCCCTGCACGCGCTGGAGGACCGGGTCGACGACGGCCGGTGGGGCGCCTCGGCGACCGCCGCCGCGCTCCAGACCTCGGCCACCGCCCTCGGCCTCGACGGCGCCGCCTACATCCCCTACCGGCCCGCCCCGCTGACGGTCGGCAGGGACACCCACCGCTGACGGACGGCGCCGGGACACGACAGAGGGGCGGGCGATGAGATCATCGCCCGCCCCTCATGTCCGCCGGATCAGCCTTCGACCCAGCCGTGATGCTTGGCGAACTGCGCGAGGCCCTGACGCACCTGGAGGATCTGCTCGCCCGTGAGCGAAGGCGCGGAGGACAGCAGCGCCTCCGTCACCTCCCGGGTGAACTCCTCGGTGTTCAGCACGTCGCACAGGACGTCGTCGTCCGGCGTCAGCGGCTTGCCGTCGGCGCCGCGTGCGAGCCGCACGTCGGACGCCTTCGGACCGCGTTCGCCGTCCTCGATCTCGAACTCCACGGCGACGCCGCGGCGGATCTGCGATTCAGGCATCAACATGTCGTTGACGTGCAGGAAGACATCCTCCCCGCCGTCGTCGGGAGAAATGAATCCATAACCCCGCGCGCTGTCGAAGCGCACCACACGACCGGCAACCATCCCGACCCCCAACAGCCTCGAAACACCCACTCCGGTGAACTTGTGGCAGATCGTAACCAAGGCCGGGCCCCGAGGGCGACTTCCCGGTGTTCACCGTCCGCGATACGGGGCGGTCAGCGACTCGGTCACGCTCTGCGCGGCGGAAGACGAATCGCCCCGCCGCCCACTAAGCGTACGGCCCCGGCCCGCCCTCCCGCACCGGTCGGCGGACGATTCCGGACGAGCCGGGACCCCGCCAACCCGAGGCCCCTCACGGAGAGTTCGCGCCCGGCACCCCGGGCGCACGCGGTTCACCCTTATGAGGTGCGGATCCACCGCCCCGAACCCCGTGCGCCCGATGCCCGCCCGTCCGTCCTGTGATGTCGGGCACATCGACCGGACCCGGGTGGGTGACCGGCCCGCGCGGCTGACGGCCACGGCGCCGGCAGGGCCGTATAGAGACCTGCCATGCGGACAGAACGACTCTCCCGGCTCGCCCCGGCCGTGCTCGCCCTGAGCGCCCTCCTCGCGGCCTGCGCGGGCCCCGGTGGCAGTGCGAGGCCCCTCACCGCCGACGAGGCGCAGAGGCTGGCCCTGGCGCGCTTCCGGACGTACCAGGCCGGCACGGCGGCGATGGACCTGCGGATCGCCGCGCCCGACGGGACGGCCGAGGTGCACGCCGTCGTCGACCACCGCGCCCACCGCGCGGTCGGCTGGTACGCCACGGACGGCACCCCCCGCCTGCTCGCCTGGAGCCGCGAAGGGCTCGCCGTCGCGCGGCGCGGCACCTACGGGGCGCCCGCCGCCGACCCGCCCACCGCGGACGCCCTGCGCGAGGCGGCCCGCGTCGACACCGCCGCCTGGACCCGCCGCCCCTACGGCCGCGCCCCCCTGGACACCGCCCTCCAGCTCGCCCTCGCCCTCGCCGCCGACCGCCCCGACAACGCCCAGCTCCTCGCCCAGTCGGGCCCCCTGCACCTGCGCGAGGACACCATCGACGGCCGCCCCTACGACGTCCTCTCCGGCCCCCGCCCGCGCCCCGCCGCCACCGGCCGCCCCCTGTCGGGCCGTTCACCCGTCACGTACTGGGTCGACGCGAAGGGAGCCGTACGCCGCGTCACCGCGCGCCTGGGAGACGCGCGCACGGTGACGCTCGACCTGACGGGGGAGCGGGTGCGGGGGAGTGTCCCCCCGGGGCCATGGGGCGGAAAGTGACCGAAACACGGTCCCCTGGAGGGCCGTAGATGTGATCACAGATGACCGTTTCGCAGCTCCCTGAGGGAGGGGCGTTCCGGGCGAACCCGATCAACCCCGATCGCCTACGCGGCGCGCGGCACGCGGTACGCCCGTACGTCCACCCGTCCGGGCAGCCCCACCGCCGCCCGCGCGGGCGCGTCCGGCGCGGCCGGCAGGTTCGGCTGGGCGGGCGGTACCGGCGCGTCCTGGAACGACACGCCGGGCGGGGCCGCGACGGGCGGGACCGTCCCCAGCGTGCGGGCCGTGGAGCCGGACGCGGCCGGTGCCGCGGCCCCGCACCCGTCCCGTCCGGGCAGCCGCTCCGGGCTGCGCCGCGCCTCCCCGTTGCGCACGAAGCAGTTCCCGCCCGCGTTCCCCGTCGCCAGCACCAGGTCGGCGCCGTTGCCCGACACCCAGTTGTCACGCACCGTGTTGTCGCGCGCCGGATACCCCTGGACGTCCGCCAGCACCACCCCCGCCGCCCGGTTCCCGGTCACCAGGTTGCGTTCCACGACGTTCTCCCGGCCGCCCCCCGAGCCGATGCCGATCCCGAAACCGCCGTCCGCCTGCTCCGGGCTGCGCGGATCGTTGTTGTCCGTGAACGCGTTCCCCGCGACGACCGCGCCGTGCTGCGGGCCCAGCGCCTCCAGGTCGTTGGAGTTCAGGGTCAGCCCGACCCGGTTGCGCGACGCCCGGTTGCCCAGCAGATACAGCCGCTCCGAGGCGTTCGTGACCTCCAGGCCGACCGCGTTGTGCTCGACCACGTTGTCCCGGACGACCGTGTCGCACGGCCGGCACTGGCCGACGTAGATCCCCGAGTCCGCCTGCCCCGACGCGTACGACCGCTCGATGACCCCCGCGCGCGCGTCGAACGCGTAGATCCCGTACAGGGCGTTGTTGTACGCGGTCACGTACGACGCCCGGAACCCCTTCAGCGGCGGGAACTTCGCCGTGTCCAGCGGGTCGTACGCGGAGCCGCCGGCCCGGCCCGCCTGGAGGCGCTCGTCGGTCACGCCCGTGAACAGGACGCCGTTCGCCAGGTGGTTGCGCACGGTGAGGTTCTCGACGACCGAGCCCGCGCCGGTCACGGTGATCCCGTTGGACCGCTCGAACTCCCCGTCGAACACGACCCGGTTGCGGTCCGTCCCGCGCAGCACGACGCGCGGCTTCGCCACGGTCACCGACTCGCGGTAGACCCCCGGCGACACCAGCACCAGCCCCCCGGCCCGCACCAGCTCCACCGCCCGCCGCACCGACGGCGTGTCCTGCGGCACCCGTACGACGGCGGCCGTACCGCCGCTCCCGGCCCCCCGGGCCCCCTCGTCACCGCCCCCCGAACACCCCACGGCTCCCGCCGCGACGACAGCCGTCAGACACCAGCGGGCGAGCACCCGGACACCGGGGAGAAAAGGAAGATTTCGCACGGAGGCACATCTATCGCCCCGGAGGGCGGGACGACAGCACCGACGTGCCGCGACACGCTTCGGGCACGTGCGTACGGCTCAGTCCTGCTCCTGGCCCCGCTCCGCCTTCGCCGCCCGCTCCGCGTCACGCTTCTTGATGCGCGCCGCCTCCTTGCGGACCTCCGCCTGCGTGGCGCGCTCCTTCTCCAGCCAGGAGGGCATCTCGTCGCGCAGGGCCTCGATCTCGGTGGTGGTCAGCGCGTCGGTGACGCCGCCGCGGGCGAGGCCGGCGATGGAGACGCCGAGGCGCGAGGCGACCACGGGACGGGGGTGCGGGCCGTTCAGTCGCAGCTCCTGAAGCCATTGCGGCGGGTTCTCCTGGAGCTCGGTCAGCTCGGTGCGGGAGACGACACCCTCCTGGAACTCGGCGGGGGTGGCGGGGAGGTACACGCCCAGCTTCTTCGCCGCGGTGGCGGGCTTCATCGTCTGGGCGGTCTGGTGCGACTTCATGGCCCCAGACTATCCGCCGCCGGGCAGACCTCCGACCACAGCCGGTAACCTTACGGCGTGACTGACTCGGTGGATTCCCCCACGTTCCGGCTCGCCTACGTACCCGGCGCCACCCCCGCCAAGTGGGCGCGGATCTGGGCCGAGCGCTACCCGGAGGTCCCCCTCACCCTCCTCCAGGTCACCTCCACCGAGGCATCCGACGTCTTGCGCTCCGGCACCGCCGACGCCGGCCTCGTACGCCTGCCCGTCGACCGGACGACGTTCAGCGCGATCCCCCTCTACACGGAGACGACGGTCGCCGTGGTCCCCAAGGACCACGTGTTCACGGCCGCCGAGGAGATCACGCTCGCCGACCTCGCCGACGAAACGGTCCTCCACCCGAAGGACGACGTCTTCGAGTGGGACCGGCCCCCCGGCGAACCGGCCTTCGAACGCCCCGAGACGACAGCCGACGCCATCGACCTCGTGGCCGCCGGCATCGGCGTCCTCATCACCCCCCAGTCCCTGGCCCGCCTCCACCACCGCCGCGACCTCACCTACCGCCCCATCGCCGACGCCCCCCAGTCCGCCGTCGCCCTCTCCTGGCCGGAGGAGGCGACGACGGACCTGGTGGACGACTTCATCGGCGTGGTGCGGGGCCGGACGGTGAACAGCACGCGGGGCCGGACGAAGGAGGAACAGCCGAAGACGAAGAAGGCACCGGTGAAGAAGGCTCCGGCGAAGAGGCCCGCACGGAAGGCTGTGAGTCAGAAGCCCCGCCGCCGTAAGTGAACAACGGTGGGATCCCAGTCTTTCAGGGGCGCGGGGCTGTGCCGATATGCGGCTACCGCCGCGTGGGCGCGACAGGCCACATCCGGGCCGGTGGCCGAAGAACTACCGCTACGGCACGTAATTCGCCCTCTGCGCAGTACTGACGATCACCTCACCGTCCTCAGCCCCCACCAACCCGGCAGTGACCCACGACGAAACGACCGTCCGAACCCTGTCCGTCAACGCCGCCCCGTCGGCGAACGGCGCCCCCGCCCACACCTCGTCGAGCAGCGAACTCCCGTCCCCCTGCACGGGATTGGCGACCCCGGAATCCACGCCCCCGAACACCACCCGCCCCTCCACCCTCCGCACGTACACATGCGAGGGCTCCGCGGTCCCCTCGAAGAACGGCGCGAACTCCACGCCCGCCAAGGAGAAATGCAGCGGCTTCCCCTCAACTGCCGTGAAAGAGGACGCCAGATCACCCGACAGTGCGGCGTTCCGGTACAGCGAGACCGGCAGATACGACGTCGACGCGCTCCGGGCGACGAGGTTCACCGGCCCGTAGAAGACCGACTGGAGCGACGGCTCGTCCGGCGTCCGCTCCACCCGCATCCGGAACGGCGCCTCCACCCGCACCACATCCCCGTCCCGCCACTCCCGGGCCACCGCGAAGTAACTCCCCGGCACCGGACTCCCGTTCACCGCCTGCCCGTTGACGCATACCCGGAACCCGTCGACGGCCCACGCGGGCACCCGCACCCGCAGTTCGAACCGCCCGCTCCCGTGAACCGTGAGAGCCGTCCCCTGCTCGAAGGGAAACGCGGTGTCCTGCACGACACGGATCCCGTGCTCGGTCCAGTCCAGCGTCGACGGCGCGAAGAGGTTGACGTACAGCGAACTCCCGTCGGCGGCGACGAAATACACCGTGTCCTGGTACTTCGTCGCGCTCTCCATGCCCGTGCCCTCGCAGCACGTGGTGCCCTGCTTGGGCGTGTAGTCCCGGACGTGCCCGGGATCCAGCCCGAGGAAGTACGTGACGAGCGGCTTCTCCGCGTCGGCGGCATCGCGCTTGGAGCCGAGCACCTGGTTGAACAGCGCCCGCTCGTAGTGGTCCATGTACTTCGGGTCCCGCTCGTGCAGGAACAGCGCCCGGCTCAGCTTCAGCATGTTGTACGCACAGCAAGTCTCCGCCGACGTCTCGCTGATGACCCCGGCGACGACATCCCGCGCCCGCCAGAACTCCGTGTCGCTGGTCCCGCCGATCGCGTACGTCCGATGCGGTACGACCATGTCCCAGAAGTTCCGCGCGGCGGCGAGGTAGCGCTCCTCGCCGGTCGCGTCGTACAGCCGGAGGTACCCCGTGAAGATCGGGATGTGCTGGTTGGCGTGCAGCCCGTCGAGGGCGTCCGTGTTCGCGGCGCACGCGTCGATGAGCCGGTCGAGGTCGAACAGCCGGGCCAGCGCGAGGTGTTCGGCCTCGCCCGACAGCTCGTGCAGATCGCACAGCGCCTCGACGATCCCCCCGAACTCCCCGCTGGAGAACAGCCCCCACATCCGCTGGAGCGTCGCCCCGGGCAGCTTCGACAGCCGGGAGTGCATCCAGTCGGCCATCCCGGACGCGAGGTCGAGCGCACCCGCGTCGCCGGTCGCGGCGTACGCGTCGAGCAGCCCGCGCAGGATCTTGTGGGCCGTGTAGTAGGGCGCCCACACCTTCGTGTAGTCGCTCGCGGTCATCGACTCCAACGCGATGAACTGCGTCTCGGGGTACGCCGCGAGGAACCCGGGGTGACTGGGGGAGCCCCAGGTCCGCCGCAGGGTCGCGGTGAGGCCGCGTCCCGAGGAGTCCGTGAACGTACTGCCTGACGTCTCGTCACATGCGTACGAGGCGAGGTCTCCTGAGCCCCTGCGTTCCTGAAGTCCCTTGATCTCGGCGGCGGTCAGGGCCCGTGACCACACGTCGAACCCGCCGAAGGCCCCCGCGAACACGGGGTCATCGGAGTGGTGGGACCGCCCCAGCCAGTGGTGGGCGAGCGTCCCGAGCGCGGCCGGCGTCAGCGTCAGCGCTGAATTCCGGCCCGCCTCCTGCCCGTTGACGTACAGCGTGCCGACTCCGCCGTCGATCGTCACCGCGAGATGGCTCCACCGGTCCAGCGGGAGCGCGGCCGTGCCGTCGATGCCCTGCTCGCCGTCGGTGCCGTTCGTGGTGATCGCGAACCGGGGTGCGCCGTTCGTGCTGCGTGCCGTGAGGTAGAGGTGGCGCGTCGTGTCGTTGCCGAAGTCGAGGACGCGGGCCCGACTCCCGTCGTGCGTGGGCCTGATCCACGCCGCGAGCGTCACCGACGAGGCGTCGCCCAGGAGTTGGGGAGGCAGGTCGACGTACTGGTAGGAACCCCGGACGTTCTCGATGGCCGTGCCGAACTTGCCCTGCGCGCTGAGGACTTGGGGTGCGTGGCGCAGGGCCTCGCGGGACTCGGTCAGGGCGTCGACGATCGTGCGGATCTTCTCCGCGTACACCGCGTCCCCGGTGCTCGCGTACGCCTGGGACAGCATCGTGAGGAAGTGGCCCGTGTAGTGGCCGCGCAGGTTTCCGTTCGCCTCGCCGTCGAGGCCCTCCCAGCCGCCGGGGGCGACCGCGCCGAGCGTGGGGAGACCGGCGTTCGCGCGGAACACCTGGAGCAGCCGGTTCACGTCGTATCCGCGCGCGTGGTCCAGCATCAACTGCCGTTTGTCCGCGAGGAGTCCGGGGCCCAGAGAGACCTTGTCCAAGGGGAGGGGGAGCAAGGGGGCGGCGGGCATTGCGCTCCTGGAGAGGGTGTTCGGGATATCGGATGTCGTTCGGAGGGTCGTCGCGACGATAAGCACGAGGCCGCGGTGCGTCAACGGGACGGACGGGTACGGAAGTTTCGGCGCACCCGGCGCCCCCTTTCGGCGCCCCGCGCCTACTTCGCCGTCGCCCGCCCCACCGACTCGACCAGCGGGAGCAGCCGGTACGGCACCCGCTCCCGCAGCGCGACCTCCGTCCGCGTCCGCACCACGCCCGGGACGCTGATCAGCTTCTGGATGACGTCCTCCAGGTGGAGGTTGTCCCGCGCGACGACCCGGGTCAGCAGATCCCCGCCGCCCGTGATCGAGAACGCCTCGACGATCTCCGGCACCGCCGCCAGCGCGTCGCCGACGTCGTCGAGGTGGCCCTGCGTGACCTCGATGTGCACGAACGCGAGGACCGGGTGGCCGAGCGCGCCGGGGGAGAGGGAGGGGCCGGTGCCGGTGATGACCCCGTCGCGCTCCAGCCGGTCAAGGCGGGCCTGGAGCGTGCCCCGGGCGACCCCGAGGATCCGCGCGTACTCGCGCACGCTGGTACGGGGCTGCTCCAGCAGCAGCCGCAGGATCCGGGTGTCGAGCTCGTCCACCGCCATGCCGTCGGCCTTCCCGGTGCGCTGATGATCACCGGCGACTGTACCAATGGCCCAGCGCGGGGGCATGCGGTGAGCGGCCCTTCACAGGAGACCCGGCACTGCCTTTCTCACAGCACCGCCCCCCTCACAGCACCGGCGCCCGAGGCCCGTCCGGCGCCTCCCTGCGCCCCTCCACCACCGTCCGCGACACCGCCGCGACCTCCTCCGCGTCCAGCATCCGGAAGCCGTCCGCCGTGACCAGCGACACCCGCGGGAACAGCCGGCGCGACAGGTCGGGGCCGCCGGTCGCGGAGTCGTCGTCGGCCGCGTCGTACAGCGCCTGCACGACCGCCGTGACCGCGTCCGCCTCGCTCATCCCGGGCCGGTACAGCTTCTTCAGCGAGCCGCGCGCGTACACCGACCCTGAGCCGGTCGCCGCGAACCCCGAGGACTCCTCGGACCGGCCGCCCGTCACGTCGTACGTGAAGATGCGGCCCTCGCCCCGGTCCACGTCGTACCCCGCGAAGACCGGGACGACCGCGAGGCCCTGCATGGCCATGCCGAGGTTGCCGCGCACCATCGTGGTCAGGCGGTTCGCCTTGCCGTCCAGGGACAGGGCGGTGCCCTCGATCTTCTCGTAGTGCTCAAGCTCCAGCTGGAAGAGCCGGACCAGCTCGATCGCGAAGCCGAGCGTGCCCGCGATGGCCACCGCCGAGTACTCGTCGGCCGCGAAGACCTTGTCGACCTCGCGGTTGGCGATGACGTTCCCCATCGTGGCCCGCCGGTCGCCCGCGAGGAGCACGCCGTCCGCGTAGGTCGCCGCGACGATCGTCGTACCGTGCGGTGCCTCGAAACCGGGCACCTGCGGGAGCGCGCGGCGTGAGGGCAGCAGTTCGGGGGCCTGGGCGCCGAGGAAGTCCAGGAAGGACGACGATCCGGTGGCCGTGAACGCGGACGGCAGTGCGCCGTCGGGCTGGTGGCTCATGGGACTCCCTTTCAGTCGGGTCGTGATCGGCCTACCCGACCGGTCGCGCGCGTATGCGCGGGGCGCGCGGATGGTCCGTTGGCCTGACATCGGCCCACTGGAGGCCGGATCGGCTGAGCCAATGGATCACTCGATTCGAGGTCACTTGAGCCAGAAGGGCCGTAGATGGTCTGATAATCGCATCGATGGCGCTGCGGAGACCCGCGGCGCCTTTCTCGTGCCGGAAGAGAACCAAGGGGTGGGTGGCAGATGCTGAGGAAGGCGTTCACGGCTCCGGACCCGGGACGGCTGAGGCTGCGCGCCGCCTCCCGGGCCGTCCTCGGCATCGGGCTCGCCGTCGCGGCCTGCGCCGCCGCCGGGCACTCCCTCGTCGCCGCCGTCACGGGCGGCCTCGCGGCCCTCCTCGCCCTGTTCACCGTGACGGACGCGAGCATCCGGGGCCAGGCCGTCACGACCGCGCTGCTGCCCGCCGTAGGACTCCCGGTCCTCGCCCTCGCGGCGGAGGTCCACGACCGTCCTGTGGCGCGCGGCCTCGCCTTCCTCGCGATCGTCGGCGCGGGGGTGTACGCCCGCCGCTGGGGCCCGCGCGGCCACGCCCTCGGCGTCTTCGCGTTCATGGCGTTCTTCGTGACCCTGGTCCTCGGTACGACGCCGGCGCACCTGCCGGAGCTGTACGCCGCTGTCCTGCTCGCCCTGCTGGTCGCCGCCACGGTCCGCTTCGGTCTGTGGTGCTACGAACGCGGCCTCCCCGCGCCGCCCGCCGTGACCGTCCCCGGCCTGGCCCGCGTCACCTCCCGCCAGGCCGTCCAGGCGACCGCCGCCGCCACCTGCGCCCTCCTCGCCGGCCACGCACTCTCCGCCGACCGCTGGTACTGGGCCGTCGGCACGACCTGGTGGATCTTCGTGAACACGACGTCGCGCGGCGAGACCCTGGTCCGCGGCTTCCGCCGGGTACTGGGCACGGTGGTCGGCATCGCCGTCGGCCTCCTGATCGCCGTCCCTCTGAACGGCGCACCGATCCCCACGGCGATCGGTCTGACGGCGGCGGTCTTCGGCATCTTCTACACGGCGGCCGTCTCGTACACGTGGATGATGCTGTGGGTGACGCTGCTGGTGGAGCTCCTGTACGGCGTCCTGGGCGTCCTGACCCCCTCCCTGCTGGCCCTGCGCCTCGCGGAGACGGGCCTCGGCGCCCTCGCGGCGGCCCTGGCCGTCCTCTTCGTCCTGCCCAACACGACGAACACGGTCACGGACGCGTGGATCCGCCGCACGCTCCAGGCGGTCCACGCGGGGAAGGCGGCGGAACTCGAAGCGCTGCTGCCGAGGGTCCGCCAGGCGGTGGCCCCTCTGACGCACCCGCTGAACCCCCTGCGGGAACGGAAGGCGAAGGCGCATCAGGCTCTGGCTCTGCTGGACACGTGCGCGCGGGAGGTCCGCACGTCCGCGGACGGCACGCCCTCGGCGCACCTGCACGAGGCGGAACGGGCGTTGGCGGAACTGGTGGCCCGCTGAGGTCCTTCACAGGCGAAGGGTCCGCTCCCACAGGGGAAGCGGACCCTTCGGACGTACAGCGTCCTGTTTCTCTCCTGCCCGGCCGGCGCTAGCGGACCGCAGGTGTCTGCTGGGGCGCGATCCCCAGCGCCGTCGTGTACTTGGCCAGCGCCAGCTTGCCGATCGCCGGGTACGGGCCCAGCGCCTCCGCGGCCGCGCAGTCGACCTCCTTCGCCGCCTCCTCGACCACGACGGAGTCGATCTCGGGCCCGATCAGGTACGGCGCGAGCGCGAGCTGCTGCGAACCGGACGCCCGCAGCTGCTCGGCGACGGAGGCCACGGACCCCTCCTGGTCCAGCGCCGCGGCCATCACCGGCACCGCGAGCCGCGCGGCGAGCAGCATGCCCGTGATCCCGGCGGCCTGCACGGCCTCGTCCCCGCCGACGGACGCGAGGATGATCCCGTCCGCGGCGGTGGCGACGGTGAACAGCCGCGCCCGGTCCGCACGGGCGAGCCCCGCCTCGGACAGGCGCACGTGCAGCGCCTCCGCGAGCAGCGGGTGCGGCCCGAGCACGTCGGTCAGCTCGGCGGCGACCTTGCTCTCCATCACGGCCTGCCGGACCTGCCGCAGCAGCGCGCTGTCCGGCCCCGCGAGGAGCGGTACGACGACGGCGACGGGGCCGTCGGGCTGCTTGACGTCGTGCCCGGCGGCGAGCGCCTGCTCGTAGCGCGCCGTGCGCTCGTCGGCGGCGTGGGCGAGGACCGCCTGAAGGGTCGGGTATTCGGTGTCGTCCCCGTCCAGGTACCCGATGCGCGCGTCGAGGCCGGGGAGTTCGGAGCGGGCGATGCTCACGATCTCCTCGGCGAGGCCCCGGGTGGCTTCGCCGGGCGTGCCCGGCACCGCGAGGACGAGCGCGGGTGCGCCCTCGGGAGCCGCCAGGGGCTCGGGTCGGCGGTGCCGCCCGGGCTGACGGGGGCGCGGCATTCGTACTGGCAGGCCGGACGCGGGCCCAGTGGGGGAGCTCATGGCGCCGCATGTTACTGGTTTCCTGGGCTCCTCCGTTCGGGGAGGGTGCAGGTGAACGGTATCCGTCCGGTTTTGTCTGATGAGTTACGTGCGGATCAGACGTGATCAGCGTGATTTACGGGGGAGTTGTCCCGGTCGGCCCGTCTTTCGGCGGGAAAGGGCGGCCGGTCCGACCGGGAACGGGTCACGGCAGGCGCCAGTCCACCGGCTGTCCGCCCTGCCCGGCCAGGAGGTCGTTGGCCCGGCTGAAGGGGCGCGAACCGAAGAAGCCGCGGTCGGCGGACATCGGGGACGGGTGCGCGGACTCGACCGCGGGCAACTGCCCGAGCAGCGGACGGAGGTTGCGGGCGTCGCGGCCCCACAGGATCGACACCAGCGGCTTGCCGCGCGCGGCAAGCGCCCGTATCGCCTGTTCCGTGACGGCCTCCCAGCCCTTGTCGCGGTGCGCGCCCGGCTTGCGCGGGGCGGTCGTCAGCGCCCTGTTGAGCAGCAGCACACCCTGCTGGGTCCACGGCGTCAGGTCGCCGTTCGACGGCTGGGGCAGGCCCAGGTCCGTGTTCAGCTCGCGGTAGATGTTGATCAGGCTGCCGGGCAGCGGGCGCACCTCCGGCGCGACCGAGAAGGACAGCCCGACCGCGTGCCCCGGCGTCGGGTACGGGTCCTGGCCGACGATCAGGACGCGGACGTCGTCGAAGGGCTGCTGGAAGGCCCGCAGGACGTTCGGCCCGGCCGGCAGGTACGTCCGCCCCGCGGCGATCTCCGCGCGCAGGAAGTCGCCCATCGAGGCGATTCGGTCGGCCACGGGTTCCAGGGCCTTCGCCCAGCCCGCCTCTACGATTTCATGCAAGGGTCGTGGTGCCACGGGCGTCACCCTACTGCCGTACACAGCAAGGTGATCAACCGGTGGCCAAGGCCCGTACGGCCGTTGTCTGTCATGGTCCCCCCTCGGGATTGTTCTTGAGTGCCGGTCAGCCCACGACCGCCGCCCGGACGCACAGCACGTCCGGCAGGTGCGAGGCCAACTGCCGCCAGGTGTCGCCCTCGTCGGCCGACGCGAACACCTCGCCGTTGCGGTTGCCGAAGTAGACCCCGGCGGGGTCCGCGTCGTCCGTGCACAGCGCGTCCCGCAGCACCGTGCCGTAATGCGCGTCCTGCGGGAGGCCCTCGGACAGCGGCTCCCACGTCTCGCCCGCGTCCGTCGTCCGGAACACCCGGCAGCGGTGGTCCGCCGGGACCCGGTCGGAGTCCGCGGTGATCGGGAAGACGTACGCCGTACCGCCCCGGTGCGGGTGCGCGGCGACCGCGAAGCCGAACGTCGACGGCAGGCCCGCGCCGATGTCCCGCCAGTGCGCGCCCCCGTCGTCGCTGCGGTACACGCCCCAGTGGTTCTGGAGGTACAGCCGGTCCGGGTCCGCCGCGTCCCGCGAGACCTTGTGGACGCACTGGCCGAACTCCGGGTCGGGGTCCGGCAGGAACACCGCCGAGACGCCCGAGTTGGACGGCGTCCAGCTCGCCCCGCCGTCCGTCGTGCGGAACACGCCCGCCGTCGACACCGCGACCGTCACCGCGCGCGGGTCGCGGGTGTCCGTCAGGACCGTGTGCAGGCCCTCACCGCCGCCGCCCGGGACCCACCGCGAGCGCGTCGGGTGCTCCCACAGGGGGCGGACCAGGTCGAAGCTCTCGCCGCGGTCCTCGGAGCGGTACAGCGCCGCCGGTTCCGTGCCCGCGTACACCACGCCCGGTTCGGCCGCCGCCGGGTGCAGCTGCCAGACGCGCTCCAGCGACGCGTCCGTGTCCTGCGGGAACTTCACCGCCGGCTTCGAGGGTTCCGTCCACGTCCGGCCCAGGTCGTCCGAGTGGAAGACCGACGGGCCCCAGTGCGCGCTGTCGCCGCCCGCCAGCAGGCGCGGCGAGCCGCTCCGCGTGTCGATGGCGACCGAGTAGATCGCCTGGGCGTTGAAGTACGGACTCTTGTCGAACTCCCACTGGGCGCCGCCTCTTCCGCGCCCGATGAACAGGCCCTTGCGGGTGCCCACGGCGAGCAGTACCTCGGTCATTTCCGGTCACCTCCGCGACGTCTTTGTCCCAGCACCGGCCAGTCTGCACCCCGCCACTGACAGTCACCTCCGGAGCCCGCGTCGTCGCAGGTCAGAGGCGTCGGACAGAGGTTCGACCGGCTCTCCTCGGCCACATTCCGGCGGACGCCTGCGCGGGTGGCGGGGCGCGTGGGAACGTCGGGTCACACGACTCGCCCTGAGCATCCGGGCGGCTCGCTTCGTATGGAAGTGCGGTCGGGGGATGTTCGCGCGCTCATGAGGAGGAAGCCTGCGATGGCGTTCCGTGGTCCGGGGATGTGGCTGTGGCGCGACCGGCGTCCGAAGGTGTTGCTGTGGCGCTGGCGGCGCAACCCCCTCAGGCGGCGCTCCGACGTCGTCGAGGCGTGGGTGCTGCTCGGGGCGTGGGCGGTCGCCGTCCTGACCGGGGTCCTCGCCGGGTGGGGCGCCGCGGACAGCATGGAGCGGGGCCTCGCCCGGGAACGCGCGGAGTGGCACAAGGTCGAGGGGACCCTCACGGAATCCGCGCCCCCGCCGTCCGCCGACCCCCAGAGCCCCGCCCGCACGGAGTTCCTGTGGACCAAGGTCACCTGGCCCGGACCCGACGGCATACCCCACTCCGGCCAGGTCCGCGTCCCCGCGGGCAGCTCGGCCGGAACCCACGTCGACGTCTGGACCGACGCCCGGGGCCGCCTGGTCACCGAACCCACGACCCCCTCCCAGGCCCGCCTTCGCTCCACCCTGGTCGGCACCCTCGCGGGGGCCACGACAGCGGCGATCCCCTTCGTCGCCGGGCGCCTCTTCCGGGGGCGGCTGGAGCGGCGGCGGATGGACCAGTGGGGGGCCGACTGGGCGCGGTTCGATCCGCTGTGGGGGAGGCGGCAGACGGGGTGAGGGAGCGGGCGGCTTTGTCAGCGCTCGCGGGGGGGCGTGGGGACCGGCGCCGGGGTTCAGGCGCGGGCCGTCAGTTCCCGGCACAGGCTCAGCAAGGTCTCGTCCAGGACGATGCCCTGTCCGTGCGCCCTGCCGAGGTGCCGGCGCCGGTGCGTCAACTCCGTTGCCGGCAGGTCCAGGAGAGGCGCGGTGACCTCCGGGGCGAGGTTCGTCAAGGTCGTCGCGATGCGTACGCGGGTGAGCGGGCGCGCGTGCCAGGCCGACCGCAGGACCGTGCCCACCTCGCGCTCGATCTCGCCGGTGATGGCTGTGATCGCGCATCCCGCCGAGACCCGCTCCCACGAGTCGGCCGAGTCGGTCAGGAGACGCCGCAGCGCGGGCAGTGCGGGGTGGGCCGCGGGGCCCAGGCGGGCGAGGCGCCCGGCGGTGAGGGCCCGGTGGCCGGGGTCGTCATGGGCCGCCTCGGCCTCGGCGAGGAGGACCGGCAGGACGAAGGAGACGTCCGGCTCGATCGCCCAGAGGGCCGCCGCCGCAGCCCCCTGATGTACGCCGTCCAGCGCGCCCCGCACCACCGGCAGCGCCTCCCGCGCGGCACCCCCCATCGCCTCCAGCGCCCCGAACGCGGCCTCGGCGAGCCCCGCCACCCCGCTCTCCAGCACCCGCAGAACCTGCGGTACGGCATCCCCGTCCCGAAGCCCCCCGACCGCGCCCAGCAGCGCCCGGACAGCCTCCCCCGACTCCGGCCGGCCCAGCGGCACGACGGCCAGATGCCACCGCAGCGCGGGCGCGAGGGGAGCCGCGGCCGCCCCCAGGCACGGCACCACGGAAGCGGCATGCCGCGGCAACTCCCCCTCGCCCAGTACCTCGCCCAACGCGGCCACAGCGCGCCCGTCCCCGCAGCGGGCCAACGCGAGCAGGGGCCCACCGAGCACGACGGCTCCGCCGAACCCGCCGCCTGAGGACACCCTCGGCCCTACCGGGCCTGCTCTCCCGGGAACCGTCGATCCATCAGCCCCGGGCACCTCCCTGCCAGGCACTGTCGGCCCGCCGGGCGGGGACGCCTGGGCGGGACCTGCGGGGTCGCCCGTCCCGCTCGGCTCCGGGTGCCCGGAGGGTTCGCTCCACCCTGTGGCGCTGTCCGATGTCCTCGTCGGCCCCCTGCCCACCCCCGCACCGCCTCCCGGCCGCCACCGCTCGACCCACCCCTCGGGCCGCCCCGCCACCAGCGCGTGCAACCGGTCCGCCGCAGGCGCCCCCACCCCGTACAACTCTCCGAGCACGGACACGGCCACGTCCCGCAACCGCCCCTCCTCGCCCGCCAGTTGCTCCCCGATGAGCGAGACGAGCCCGGAGTGGTCCCCGCGCCACTCCCGGATCAGCCCGGCGGAGAGCAGTACCGCGTTGCAGCGGTCCGTGGGGGAGGGGAGACGGAGTTGGGAGCGGAGGAGGGCGGTCCGGGTGGGGACGTCGTCGGCGAGGGCGGTGTGGAGCGTGCGCAGCAGCCGCGCGCCCTGTTCGTCCGAGGGCCTCAGCCGGCGCAGCCGCCCGGTGAGCGTCTGCTCCGCGCCGGGCCACTCGCCCGCACGCGGCGGGTGCGAGGAGCGCTCCTGCAGGAGCCGCGCGGTGAGGGCGGCCAGGTCGGGCGGGAGCCGATCGGGCGCGTGCGCGGCGAGCTGGCCCAGGACCGCGAGGCGCAGGACGGGCGGGTTGGGCGAGGGGAGGTGCGTGGTGAGGAGGGCGATCGCCTCGCCCGCGTGCGCGGGATGCCGGCGGACGAAGAGACCGACGGCCTCGGCGACGGCGATCAGCGCGTCGTCGTCCCGCTCGAAGAGGAGCCGACGGCTCAGGAGCGGCAGCACCCGCGAGGCGTCGTCCACGAACCGGACCACCCCGGCGACGGCCGCACGCCGGACGGCGGGATCGGCGTCGAGGGTGAGCGCGACGAACACCTCGGCCCCGGAGCGCACGGCGCCCGCACCGGGACCGTCCACTCCGCCGGAACCACTCACCCCGCCTGAGCCGTCCTCCGGACCCGAGCCCGCCTCGCTCCCGATGCTCACCAGCAGCTCCAGCACCCCCGAGCGATCCCCGACCCCCTCCCGCGCGGCCACCTCCAGCAGGAACGGCACGGCCGCCAGCGTCGCGCCGTAGACCTTCCCCTCGGGATGCACCGCCCCGTACAGCGCGTCGAGCGCCGCCTCCCGCTCCCCGGGCTCCTCGGAAGCCAGTGCCCGCAGCCATCCGGGGACGTCCCCGGCGGTGCCGTACGCGTGGTGCAGTGCGGTCCAGTCGACCTCGTCGATCCCCGTGAACACCTGGTCCTCCCCCGGACGGTGTGTCAGAAGCGCCACCTGATCACGAGTGTGCACCACGCCACTGACAACGGTGCGGAGTCGGGGGGTGACCGGACGTCAGAGGCCCTCGGGGAGCGCCCGGTCGAGGATCGCGGTGAGGTCGGCGGCGTCGGGAAGGGTGCCGAAGGAGTGGCCCCAGTCGCCGTCGAGGCGGCTCGCGCAGAAGGCGTCGGCGACGGCCGGCGGCGCGTGCCGGACGAGCAGGGACGCCTGGAGGGTGAGGGCCATGGCCTCGACGACCCGGCGGGCCTGGGACTCGGAGGCGCTCGCCACCAGCCGCCGTACGCGCGCGTGGGCCGCGTCGAGGCGGGCGTCCGCCCCGCGCGTGAGGGCGAGTTCCGCGTCGTACGCCTGCGCGGTGGCCGGGTCACGGGACAGGGCGCGCAGGACGTCGAGCGCGTTGACGTTGCCGGAGCCCTCCCAGATGGACAGCAGGGGAGCCTCCCGGTAGTGGCGGGGCATGCCGGAGTCCTCGACGTACCCGTTGCCGCCCAGGCACTCCAGGGCCTCGGCGGTGAAGGCGGGGCCCCGCTTGGTGACCCAGTACTTGCCGACGGCGGTCGCCAGGCGCCGGAAGGAGCGTTCACCGGCGTCCCCGCGCGCGGCGCGGTCGGCGGCGCCCGCCAGGCGCAGGGTGAGGGTCGTCGCCGCCTCGGACTCCAGGGCAAGGTCGGCCAGGACATTGCGCATGAGGGGCTGGTCCAGCAGGCGCGCGCCGAACGCGGAGCGGTGGCGGACGTGGTGCCCGGCCTCGACGAGGGTCTTGCGCATCAGGGTCGCCGTCGCCGTCACGCAGTCCAGACGCGTGCAGTTGACCATGTCGATGATGGTCTTCACGCCCTGCCCCTCGGGCCCGACCAGCCAGCCGAGCGTGCCGTCGAACTCGGGCTCGGAGGACGCGTTGGAGCGGTTGCCGAGCTTGTCCTTCAGGCGCTGGATGCGGAACGGGTTGCGGGTGCCGTCGGGCAGCACGCGCGGGACGAGGAAGCAGGACAACCCGTCCGGGGCCTGCGCCAGCACCAGGAAGACGTCGCACATGGGGGCCGACGTGAACCACTTGTGCCCGCGCAGGGCGTACACGCCGGGCTCGGCGGTCGGCGTCGCCGTCGTCGTGTTCGTGCGGACGTCCGAGCCGCCCTGCTTCTCGGTCATGCCCATGCCCGCGAGGATGCCGCGCTTCTCCGCCGGGACGCGCAGGCCCGGCTCGTACGCGCGCGCGGTGAGCAGCGGTTCGTACACCTTCGCCAGGTCCGGCTGATGGCGCAGGGCCGGGACGGCGGCGTACGTCATCGACACCGGGCAGCCGTGGCCCGCCTCGGTGTGGTTCCACACCAGGCCGCCCGCCGTACGGGCCACGTGCGCGCCGGGGCGGTCGTCCGCCCACGCGGCGCCCGCGAGGCCCTCCGAGACGGCGACGTCCATCAGGGCGTGCCAACTCGGGTGGAAGTCGACCTCGTCCACACGGTGGCCGTAGCGGTCGTGCGTGCGCAGCACCGGTTCGTGGCGGTTGGCCAGGTCGCCCCACTCCTGCGCCTCAACGCTCCCCGCGCGCCGGCCCAGCGCGCGGAGGTCCGCCTCGGCCCACCCCGCGCCCTCACGGCGCAGGCCCTCCAGGAGGGCGGGGTCGGCGGAGGCGTCGTAGGGGGCGAGGGGCGGTGGCTGGTTCGTGACGTCGTGGGTGGCGTACGGCGCGGGGGTCGATGACATGGAATTCATGTTGCGCCTTCGCTGCGGCTGTCGCAATAGTGCAACACGGAGGGGTGCGCCGTAGAGTACGTGCCCATGCGCAGGGAGGTTTCGGTGGAGACGGGGCTGCGGCCGCTGTCCGCCCGGTCGGTCGTCCTGAGCCTGCTGCTCGGCGCGCAGCCGCCCGAGCTGCCGGTGCGGGAACTGGTCGCCCTCGTCGAGCCGTTCGGCATCGGCGGGTCCACCCTGCGCGCCGCCCTCAGCCGGATGACCGCAGCCGGCGACCTGCGCTGCACGGACGCGGTGTACGGCCTCAGCGACCGCCTCCTCGAACGCCGCCGGCGCCAGGACGCGGCGCTGCACCCGCGCACGCGCGCGTGGACCGGCGACTGGGAGATGGCCGTCATCACCGCCACAGGCCGCCCCGCTGCCGAACGGGCCGAACTCCGCGCCGAACTCACGGCCCTGCGCCTCGCCGAACTCCGCGAGGGTGTGTGGCTGCGCCCGGCGACCCTCCTGCGCCCCTGGCCGGACCGCCTCCACGAAGTCGCCCACCACTTCACGACACACCCGACTGCACCGCCCCGGGAACTCGCGGCCACCCTCTGGCCGTTGCGGGAGTGGAAGGCCACCGGGACGGCCCTCCTCCGGCACACCGACCGCTCCACGACCCCCGCCGACCGCTTCACCGCCTTCACCGCGGTCGTCCGCCACCTCCTCTCCGACCCCGTCCTCCCGCCCGACCTCCTGCCCCCGGGCTGGCCGGGCGAGGCCCTGCGGGCGGCATACACCGAGTACCGCCGGGAGTTCGCGAGCCGACTCGGCGAGGAGACGGGGGATTCACGGGACGCCGGCGACGCGACAGGAGCGGGGCGAGGCCGGGAGGCCGAAGGGGTGCGACAGGGCTGAGGCTGCCGAGTGCGTGGAGGAGGACGCGACGACGAGGCCGGGGTGAGGGGATGCCGGTGGTGAGGTGTGGTCGCCGGATGCTCGGGCGACGGCATGGCGAGGTGTGAACTCGGTCCCTGAGATGAGGACTTCGTGCCCGGGGAGGCTATGACGCGGGGTCCGGCGGAAGCGCGGCGGACTCCCGGCCCGGACGGTACCCTGCGCGACCGGCGACCGGCGACCGGCGACCGGCGACCGGCGACCGGCGACCGGCGACCGGCGACCGGCGACCGGCGACCGGCGGACGCCTCGCGTGTGCACGCGCACGTGCAGCAGTTCGCGTCGGCAGGGCCGCGACCCCCTCACAGCCCCCCGGCCCCTCCGCCTCCCGCCCTCCTCGCGCCACCCCACCCCCCGTCCCCCGGAAACACCGAACCCCGGCCGCGCGCAACGCCGTGCGGGTGCGTTGCGTGCGGCCGGGTGCCCCGTGGGGGGAACTACCGGTACGTGATGTCCGACGTCGCGTACTTGCAGTACGAGCCGTCCGGACCGGACCCGTTGGTCGTCGGCTCCTTGCCCGTGTTGTTGCCGATGTACTTCTGGCAGGGCACGATCTTGCGGCCGCTGTCGCCGACGATCGTGATGCCCCGCAGGGTCGCGCTGTCGCCGTAGTTGGTGTTGATGCCGACGAGCTTGCCGCCGGAGTAGGTCGCCTCGATGGAGTTGAGGTTGATGGTCCGCTTGTACTGCGTCGAGCAGTTGCCGCAGGACCGCACGAAGGT
Source organism: Streptomyces sp. 4F14 (assembly GCF_048159485.1). Taxonomy (NCBI): domain Bacteria; kingdom Bacillati; phylum Actinomycetota; class Actinomycetes; order Kitasatosporales; family Streptomycetaceae; genus Streptomyces; species Streptomyces sp. 4F14. The sequence goes on along the minus strand of NZ_JBLRVY010000012.1, from coordinate 9,684 downwards.
GCCGAAGCTCTGGACGGCGAAGTTGGACACGTTGAGCGTGCCGGCGCCGTTGAACTGGAACACCTTGTCGCTGGCGGAGCGCGCCCCGCCGCCGGAGACGGTGTAGACGTTCGAGGAGGACGAGCCGCGGAAGGTGGCCGCGTCCTCGCCGACGTCCTCCCACCAGACGTTCTGGAGCGTGCAGGCGCCCTTGCAGTGGATGCCGTCGGCGGCGGGTGCGCCGATGATGACGTTCTTGAGGACGGCCCCGGCGGCGAGTTCGAGGATCGGGTCCTGGTCCTCGTTCTGCCCGCCGGTGCCGAGGTCCCCGCTGCCGTAGAGCCGTTTCATCCCGTAGTCCTTGGTGCCGGAGACCGGGATGGTCGCGGTGACGGCCTGGCTCCCGTTGGCGGACGGCCAGGTCGCCGCCTGCACGGGGGACGCCCCGCTAGTCATGATCATGCCAAACGAGAGCGAGAGGGCGGCGAGCCCACCGCCCGCGGCACGCGCTAAGGAGGTCATGTCCCGTATGCCTTCTTCCTGTTGGGGAGGAGAACTGGTGGAGGAGGGGTGACGCGCCCCGCCGGACAGGGCACGTCCTTCCCGAGGCCCGTGAACCGTCAGAGCTTCCCGGCCCCGGCCCCGGCCGCCACCGACGCCACCACGGACGACGCCGGCTCGGCGGTGTACCCGTACGGCGGCGCCGTGAACGACCCGGTCCGTGACACCTCGGTCGCGGCGCCCCCGAGGTCGTTGCCGCGCAGGTTCGCGAACCCGTCGACGTCACTGCTCTGACTCGTCGTCACCGCGATCTTCGTGTTCCGGAAGACGTTGTTCTCGACGAGCATCTGCGCGCCCATCCGCGAGTGCACGGCGGTGTCCGCGCCGACGACGTGGTTGTCGTAGAAGTGCCCGGTCCCGAAGCGCAGGCTGGGGATGCGCGAGTAGACGTTGCTGAACAGGTTGTGGTGGTACGTCACCCTCAAGTGCCCGGTGTCCTCGGAGGAGTTCTTGTCGCTGTGTCCGACGAGCGACCCCTTGAAGTGGTCCTTGAAGGTGTTCCAGGAGACGGTGACGGAGTCCGACCCGTGGTTGATGTCGAGCAGACCGTCGTAGTGGTCCTTGTCGTGATCGCGGTCGGCGGAGAAGGAGTTGTGGTCGATCCACACCTTCGTCGAGCGCTGCACCTCGATGCCGTCGGCTGGGGCCACCGGCTTGCTGATGTTCAGGTTGCGGACCACGACGTTCGTGACGTTCTTCAGCCGCAGCCCGCCCCCGGTGAACCCGGACGACGAACCGACGCCCAGGACCGTGGTGTTGGACCCGATGTCGACCTGACCGCTCAGTGTGATCAGGCCGTTGACCCGGACGACCTTCGAAGTGCCGCCGGTCACCGCCGACTTGAACGCGGCCAGGGTGGAGACGGTGACCGCCGAAGCGCTGCCGCCGCCGGTCGTGCCGGCGCCGAACCCGACGGGCGAGGACTCCGCCGCCCCGGCGGGGTGGGGGAGGGTGACGGTGAGCGCCGCGACCAGTGCGGCGAGCGCCGTCTTGCGGGACAGGGAATGCGTACGCATGTGGGGGCGTCCCTTCACGAGGACATGGCTGTACATGTCCTTGAACAAAAAACGTGATGTTGAACGCTTGCCTGAGCACGATGTGGCCTTTGGGTGGAACTGGGGAGCGGCTCGGTCACATCGCTGAACGGAACGTAGAGGGTAAGCGCTTTCTGGTCAACGCCTCGCGCAGAACGGATCCGGCCACCTCCGAAAGTCCCGAAAGAAGCGTGGGAGCGCTTCCATGGGGTGGCGTGCCCATGCCACCATGCGAATCGGGCGCCTCCCCTCCCCGAGCCGTGACCAGAAGGGACCGACCCCGTGTCCACCCTCAACTCACCGCGTACGGCGCCGCGTTCGGCGCGCTCCGCGCTGTCAGTGCTGTCGGCGCTCGCCGTGCTGCTGGCGGCGCTGTTCCTCGCCCCGCCGTCCGCCTCCGCCGCGCCCGTGCCGCCCGCGACCTTCACCGAGGTCACCGGCTTCGGCGCCAACCCCAGCAACCTGCGCATGTGGGCGTACGCCCCCGCCAACGTCAGCGCCCGCCCGGCCGTCATCGTCGCCGTGCACTGGTGCGGCGGCTCCGCGACCGACATGTACAACGGCAGCGAGTACAAGTCCCTCGCCGACCAGTACGGCTTCGTCGTCGTGTACCCGTCGGTGACCCGCTCCAGCAAGTGTTGGGACGTCGCCTCCCCGCAGGCACTCAAGCGCGGCGGCGGCAGCGACCCCGTCGGCATCAAGTCGATGGTCGACTGGGCCGTCACCAACTACGCGGCGGACATGAGCAAGATCTTCGTCACCGGCATGTCGTCCGGCGCGATGATGACGAACGTCCTGCTCGGCGACTACCCCGACGTCTTCGCGGCCGGCGCCGCCTTCGCGGGCGTCCCCTTCGCCTGCTTCGCCACCACGAACGGCTCCGAGTGGAACAGCGACTGCGCGAACGGCACGATCATCCGCACCCCGCAGGCGTGGGGCGACCTCGTGCGCGGCGCCTACCCCGGCTACACCGGCCCCCGGCCGCGTATGCAGCTGTGGCACGGAACCCAGGACGACATCCTGCGCTACCCCAACTTCGGCGAGGAGATCAAGCAGTGGACCAACGTCCACGGCCTGACCCAGACCCCCTCCGCCAGTGACTCGCCGAACGGCTGGACCCGCACCCGCTACGGCTCCACCGGCAACCAGGCCCCCGTCGAGGCGATCAGCATCCAGACCGGCCACAACGTGTACGCCGCCGGCATGGGCGCCCGCGTCCTGACCTTCTTCGGGCTCACCCCCGACCCCGGCCCCGGCAACCCCAACCCGCCGTCCGGGCCCTGCAAGGTGACGTCCAGCGTCAGCGCCTGGAACACCGGCCTGACCAACTCCGTGACCATCACCAACACCGCCACCACCGCGATCAACGGCTGGAGCCTCGCCTTCACCCTGCCCGCCGGCCAGACCATCACCAACGGCTGGGGAGCGACGTACGCGCCCGCCTCCGGCGCGGTGACGGCCACGAACGTGACGTACAACGCGGCGCTCGCGCCGGGCGCGTCCGTGACCGTCGGCTATCAGGCCAACCACACCGGGAACGCGGCGGCTCCGAGCGCCTTCGCCCTCAACGGGACGGCCTGCTCGTAGAGTTGACGTACCGTCAGGAGGTCGGGGTGCCGTGCGGTGCCCCGGCTTCGGTACTTGTCTCGCCCGCCGGTGAACTCGCCTTCACCGGAAGGTGGTTGAAGAGCAGGTTGAGGACGATCGCCGTGAGGCAGCCCGCGCTGATGCCGCTGTTCATGACCGTCTGGAACCAGTCGGGGAACTTCGCGTAGACCGTCGGCACCCCGACCGGCAGCAGACCCACCGCGACCGACACGGCGACGACGGTCAGGTTGTGGTTGTCGCGGAAGTCGACCCCGGCGAGCGTACGCAGCCCGCTCGCGGCGACCGTCCCGAACATCGCGAGCCCCGCGCCGCCCAGCACGGGCGCCGGTACGGCGGCGACGACCGCGCCGAGCTTCGGCAGCAGCCCGAGGACGACGAGCATGCCGCCCGCCGCCGCGACGACCCACCGGCTGCGCACCCGCGTCATCCCGACCAGCCCCACGTTCTGCGCGTACGCCGTGTACGGGAAGGTGTTGAAGACCCCGCCGAGCACCGTCGACAGGCCGTCCGCGCGCAGCCCGTCCGCGAGCGAACTCTCCTTCACCTCGCGGCCGGTGAGCTCGCCGACCGCGATCAGGTCACCGGTCGTCTCGGTCATCGTCACCACGGCCACGACCAGCATCGAGATGATCGCCGACGCCTCGAAGACGGGCGCCCCGAAGTGGAACGGCGTACTGATCCCGACCCAGTCCGCGTCGCCGACCCCGCCGAAGTCCGTGAACCCGAACGGCACGGCGACCGCGAGCCCCACGACGATCCCCGCGAGCACGGCGACCCGGCTCAGGAAGGGCGGCCCGAACCGCTGGACGGCCAGGACGACCGCGAGGACGAACGCGGCGAGGCCGATGTTCCTCGGTGCCCCGAAGTCCGCCGAACCGACCCCGCCCGCCGCCCAGTTGCCCGCGACCGGCAGCAGCGACAGACCGATGACCAGGATCACCGTCCCCGTCACCAGCGGCGGGAAGAACCGCAGCAGCTTCCCGAACACCGGTGCCAGCAGCACGATCGCGAGCCCCGCGACGATCACCGAGCCGTAGATCGCGGGGAGTCCACCGCCCGTCGTACCGATCAGCACCATCGGCGACACCGCCGCGAACGTACAGCCCTGCATGATCGGCAGCCGGACCCCGAAGCGCCAGAACCCCACGCACTGGATGAGGGTCGCGATGCCGCACACCAGCAGGTCGGCGGTGATCAGATACGCCAGGTCGGCCGCCGAGAGCTTCATCGCGCCGCCCACGATCAGCGGGACGGCGACCGCGCCCGCGTACATCGCGAGGACGTGCTGAAGGCCGAAGGCGGCGAGGTGGCGTATCGGCGGCACCTCGTCGACGGGATGGACGGTCATGTGCGCTCCTGAGCGGAAGGGGACGGAAAGTGGCAGCACGTGACCGTAAAACGGTTGAACAGATTGTTGATTTCCGGGGTGTTGCCGCTCTGTATCCCGTGGATCGGGCGGGATCAGGCGCCGCCGGCCACCGCAGCCCGCAGTGCCGCCCAGTCCGGCAGCTTCACCACGCTCCGCCCGAGCGACGCCCCCCACGCGGCCTCCGCCCGCTCGATCGCCCGCCACCCCTCCCACCCGACCGGCTCCACCCCGCCGGCCCTCAACAGCGGCAAGGGATCCGGTAGTTGACCCTCCATCAGGTCAGCGAGCAGCGACAGTACCGTCTCCTTCGCGCACGGCCGGTTCGTCCCGATGACCCCGGTCGGCCCCCGCTTGATCCACCCCGCCACGTACTCACCCGGCGACACGACCCCCTCCCGCAGCACCCGCCCGGCCGTATGCGGCACCGTCCCGAGCGCCTCGTCGAACGGCAGCCCCGCCAGCGGCACCCCGCGATACCCCACCGACCGCAACACCAACTCGGCCCGGATCTCCTCGAACTCACCCGTCCCCCGCACACCCCCGCCCCCGTCGGGCCGCGTCCGCTCGAACCGCACGGCCCCCACCCGCCCCCGCGCGTCAGGCAACACCGCCACCGGCCGCAGGAAGAACCGCAGCCGGATACGGCGGCCCGCCGCGCCCGCGCCGCGGGCGGCCCACCCGCGCAGCGCCTCCACGTTCCGCCGCTGGGCCGGCGCCAGCCCGGACGGGTCCGCGTACCCGGGGTCGAGCGCCAACTCCCGTTCGTCCAGCGCCATGTCGACCCCGTGCAGGCTCCCCAGCTCGCGTAGCTCCTTCGTCGTGAACCGGGCCTGCGAAGGGCCGCGCCGGCCCACCATGTGCACCTCGCGCACCCCGCTGTCCGCCAGCGCGAGCAGCGCCGACTGGGGTATGTCGGTCGGGCTCAGCTCGGCGGCGCCGCGCGCCAGGATGCGCGTCACGTCCACCGCGACGTTCCCCACCCCGATCACCACGGCCGAGCGGACGCCGGTCAGGAAGCCGTCGGCGACCGTGTCGGGGTGCGCGCTGTACCAGGACACGAACTCCGTCGCCGACCAGCTTCCCGGCAGCTCCTCCCCGTCGATCCCGAGCCGCCGGTCGGTCGCCGCGCCGACGCAGTACACGACCGCGTCGTACAGACGGCGCAGTCGTACGACCGTCACACCGGACGGGCCGACCTCGACGCCGCCGAGGAAACGCACCCGTTCGTGCTCCAGGACCGTCCGCAGGTTGTTCTGGAGGGACTTGATCTTCTCGTGGTCGGGGGCGACGCCGTAGCGGACCAGGCCGTACGGGCACGGCAGCCGGTCCAGGACATCGACGAGGACCTCGGGATCGCGCTCCACCAGGCACTGGGCGGTGTAGACCCCGCTCGGCCCGGAACCGACGACGGCGACTCGCAGCACGCGCAACTCCTCACGCGGGGAGACCTCCAGCATGACACCGGGCGTGCTGCGCTGTCAGGGTGCCGGGCAGGGCCGGTGTGCGTGTCTTTTCGTATGGAATGTGATGATGCGGTTACGTTGCGTGTGTGCTAGAAGCATCTTTTCTTAATCTTTCTGATCGCCCCGCCGAGGACGCCGAGGTGTCCGTGTGGCCCGCGTGGGAAGTGCGGGAGAGCGGCGGCGCGACCGCCTGGTACACCGTCCGGCTCGCCTTCCCCGACCGGGCGTGGGTCGAGGTCCTGGCGGTCGTGCGTGACGGGGGCGTGTCCATCGAGGACGTCCGGGCCCAGCCCGCGCTGTCCCTGATCGACCTGACCGTCCTCGCCGACTGGATCGAGGGCCCGCTCTTCGAGATGTGCGGCGGCGAGGAGGGCGACGAGGACGGGGAGCCGGGGCACCCCGGGCCGAGCCGCGCCCGCCCCTCCTGGCCGCGCGGCGCCGAGGGCCGCTGGCTCGTCGCCCAGGAGTACCGGGCCGCCCAGGAGGAGGGCGCCGACCCGGTCCTCGCGGTGATGGGCGCGACCGGGCACAGCAGGCGCCGTTCCCTGCGGCTCATCGCGCAGGCGCGGGACGCCGGTTTCCTGACACCTCGTCATGTCAGGCGTTGAGCGGGACGGTTGACCCCGGTCACCGGAGCATCGCGCGCATCCGGGCGATCTCGCTCGCCTGCTGGGCGACGACGTCGTCCGCCATCTCCTCGGCCTGGATGTTGTTCCCCCGCGACTTGAGGTCCGTCGCCATGGTGATCGCCCCCTCGTGGTGGGCGATCATCAGGGTGAGGAAGAGCTTGTCGAACGCCTTGCCCTTCTCGCCGCGCAGCTCGGCGAGTTGGGCCGCCGTCGCCATCCCCGGCATCGCCGTGTGACCCGAATGCCCTTGCGCCTCAAGGGGTTTGCCGTGTGTTTTCAGCCAGTCCCGCATCACCTCGATCTCGGGTGACTGGGCGGCCGCGATCCGCTCCGCGAGCCCCTTGACGGCCGCCGACCCGGCGCGGCCCGGGGCGAGTCCGGTCATCTCCAGCGCCTGCGCGTGATGCACGATCATCATCTGCGCGTACGTCACGTCCGCCGTGTTGGGCGAGTCGTCCTGTGCCCGGTGCCCGGCCGCCTCCTCGGCGGACATCGTCCGGTTGGCCTCGCCCGGCAGCCCCGGGACCAGCACCGTCGGACCCCCGCTGCGCGCCGCCTTCGGCTCGTCGTCCGACCCCGAGTCGCAGCCGGCCAGGGCGAGCGCCAGCACGGCGGCGGTGATCACGGACGCGCGGCGAAAGCGCACAACGGCCTCCTGATACAGGCGAGTTGGAACGGCTGTGAACGTCCTAGCACGGATCTGTGCCCCGCCGATCGAAAAGTTATGTGACGAGCTTGTTGCCATCTATTGGTGTGGGCATGACTAAGACGATACTGCGGGAGACCGTGCACCGTTCCCGCGGGAACGGCGATGAGGGAGGACGCAGTGATCCTGTTGAAGGAGCCCCGAACGCGGCGCAGACGACTGGGAGTTCTGGCCGGCGTCACCGGCCTGCTGGCCACGCTGCTCACCGCGGCCCCGGCGCTCGCGATCCCCGACCCGGGGGACTCGCCCGCCGCGGAGCGCAAGGTGTCCCAGAGCGACCGGACCGACGTCGCCGAGGCGATAGCCGCCGGAGAGATACCCGGCGTCGGCGAGATCGTCCACTCGGCCAACATCAAGCATCTGGCGAACGTCCCCAAGGACGTGCTCCTCGACAAGAACTCCGACCTCGCCTTCCAGGGCAGGTACGCGTTCGCCGGGAACTACGACGGCTTCCGCATCTTCGACATCAGCAACCCGAGGGCCCCGAGGACCGTCTCCCAGGTGCTCTGCCCCGGCGCGCAGAACGACGTCACCGTCGAGGGCAACCTGCTGTTCCTGTCCACCGACTCCTCGCGCAGCGACGCCAGTTGCAACTCCACCTCCCAGCCGGCGACCGAGAAGTCGTCCTGGGAGGGCATGAAGATCTTCGACATCAGCGACAAGCGCAACCCGAAGTACGTCGCCGCCGTCGAGACCGCCTGCGGCTCGCACACCCACACCCTGGTGCCCGAGCGCAGGAACATCTACCTCTACGTCTCCTCGTACTCCCCGAACGCCGCCTACCCGGACTGCCAGCCCCCGCACGACGGCATCTCCATCATCAAGGTGCCCCGCCACGCCCCCGAGAAGGCGGCCGTGATCGACTTCCCGGTGCTCTTCCCCGGCGCGGGCCCCGACGGCGGCGGCAACCCCGGCGGACCCACCAACCCCGGCGTCGCCAAGACCACGGGCTGCCACGACCTCACCGTCCTGCCGGAGCTGGACCTCGCGGCGGGCGCCTGCATGGGCGACGGCATCCTGATGTCCATCAAGGACCCCGAACGGCCGAAGGTCATCGACCAGGTCCAGGACAACGTCAACTTCGCCTTCTGGCACTCCGCGACCTTCAACCAGAAGGCCGACAAGGTTGTTTTCACCGACGAGCTGGGCGGCGGTGGCGCGGCCACCTGCAACGCGGAGATCGGCCCCGACCGGGGCGCCGACGGCATCTACGACATCGTCGGCAAGGGCGACCACCGCAAACTCGTCTTCCGCAGCTACTACAAGATCCCCCGCCACCAGGCCGCCACCGAGAACTGCGTCGCCCACAACGGCTCGCTGATCCCGGTCAAGGGCCGCGACATCATGGTCCAGGCGTGGTACCAGGGCGGCATCTCCGTCTGGGAGTTCACCGACTCCAGCCGGCCCAGGGAGATCGCCTACTTCGAGCGCGGCCCCGACAGCGCCACGACCCTCACCAGCGGCGGTTCGTGGTCCGCGTACTACTACAACGGCCACATCTACTCGAACGACATCAGCAACGGCTTCGACGTCCTCAGGATCGACGACCGGCGCACGGATCCGGCCAAGTGGATCCGGCTCGGCCAGCTCAACACCCAGACGCAGCCGGACTATTTCGGCTGGTGATCCGTCTCGAAATAGCGTGACAGATCCAGGTCACGCACCCCGCCGGGCGTCTCGGCGCCCGGCGGGAACCCCTGCCACCACTCCAGCCCGTACCGCCCGAACAGCTCGGCTCGCAGCGTCTCCAGCTCCAACGGCACGTTCGGCAGCACCATCCCGTAGACCGCGCCCATCAACTGCACGCGCAGCAGCGGATAGTCGGCGTCCACATCCCGCGAGCCGTGCCGGACGACCGTGTCGCGCAGCAGCTCCGCCAGCCGCCGCTGCTCGGGACACTGCACGAACCCGTCCGTGTCCAGCAGCCCGGCCATGTGCTGGCGCATCAGCACGGTACGGTCCCGGGCCAGCCCCAGCACCGCGTCGATCGCCCGCGCCATCCGCTCCGTGCCCCCCTCGACGCACGGCTCGCTCTCCAGCGCCTCCTGCAAGGTCCGGTGCATGAGCCGGTGCACGGCCGACTGCACGAGCTGACGCTTGCCGGGAAAGTAGTACGACACCAGGCCCCGCGCCGACCCCGCGCGGTCCGCGATGTCCCCGAGGGTCGTCGCGTCGTACCCGCGCTCACCGACCAGCTCCAGGGCCGCCAGCAGCAGCCGTTCCCGCGAACGCCGTCGCAATTCCTCATTGACCGATGCGCTGCGCGGGGACATCCTGTAACTCCTGCGTTGACTGGCCGGCAGCCAACTATAATCGACGCGGTGACACGGCCGGG